>JANRMB010000028.1:0-14693 GCA_033761985.1 Candidatus Sumerlaeia bacterium
GATACTTTCGATCTGCCGTTCGGAGCCGAGTTGCTGGCCTCCACCGAGGTGTATCCCCACCAGGCTTTCTCCCTCGGTTCGCGCCTCCTCGCCCTGCAATTCCATGCCGAGGCTGATCCTGTCCGTATTGAGCAGTGGCTGATTGGCCACACGATGGAACTTGGTGCCGCGGGGATCTCTGTTCCGGAACTCCGAGCCGAAACCGCTCGCCTCGCCCCCGCCCTTCCGAAAACCGCCCGGGAATTCATCCGCCAATACGTGGCCGGTTGGTAACAAGTCTTCCCGGTCACTCCCGAGTAGGATGTTCTCAAATTATCAGGACGTTTTCAAATCGTTGAGATCGTCCTGTACTCCCGGGCTGCTGCCGCACCTATTGCTTGACCATTCCGTCCTTCTCGGGTCTTGTCTTTCGCAACACGTCACCATGCCCGGGGGCCATTCACCCATGAGCAAGCGCACCGCGCTGAATCAGCGTTTCGTTAATGATAAGGCCACATTCATCAAACTCGGTGAATGGGAAATCCCCGATTACTTCTCCTCCCCCGATCAGGAGTATCGCGCGCTGATGGAAACCGCCGGCTTGTGCGATGTCTCCCACGATGGTCGCATCAAGATTTCGGGTCTGGATAAAGACCTCGGTATGGACCTCATGACAACCATCCGTATGGAGAAACTTCCGGATAACACCGCCCGCGACGCCTTTATTCTGAATGATAAGGGGGGCATTCTGGACTTTATCAATATCCTCAAAAGCGACCGCTTCTATCTTCTGCAGACAAGTTGTTTGGCTTTTGAGCCGCTGATGAACTGGCTGAAGGAAAAGGCCTCCCAGTTGGATCAGTTTGAAATCACGGATGCCACAACCACCCAGGGGGCGCTGGAGGTCCGCGGACCCCAGGCGCGTTCCATCATGAATTCCGCCATCATGGATGGTACAGTCCCCACGAAGCCAAATGATATCAGTATTTCCCAAATCGGTCAGGCTCGTTGCCTGATCATTTGCTACAAGGAAGCGGGCATCGAACGGTTCCGCATCAACACCGGGACCTACTTTTTGGAGGCCGTTTATGATCGCCTGCTGAACGTGGGGCGCACCTTTGGTCTGGAACAAGTGGGTTGGCGCGCTCAGGAGATGGTGCGTGTGCAGCACTTCATTCCCGGAATTGGTGCCGAGTACGATGAAAACACCTCCCCATTGGATATCGGAATGGCCACGGCGGTGGATTTCAGCAAGGAGCGTTTTGTGGGCCGCCGCGCGTTACTCCACAAAACATTGCGGGAGTTCTCCCGTCGGTTGGTGCGCCTCGAATTCCGCGCCCCGAATACCCCAATGCCCGGCGATCTGATTGAGTTGGAAGGCGTCCCCATAGGGTATATGACGTCGGCGATTCTCAGCCCCATTAAAAACGTCGCCATCGGTATGGGGTTTGTGGATTCCATCCAATCGCACCCGGGGAATATGTTTCAAGTACGACTCCGGCAGGGGAGCAATACGGCGACGATTGTTCCGGAAAACGAAGTGATGGTGGGCTCGAGCCGGTTTTGAGGGGGGTGGGTTTGGAGATCGGAATAATTGTTCGACCCCTTCCGGGGGTCGGGTTCCGTGGGGGGACGCAGACCCCCCGTTGAAACGGGGGGCTAGGATTGTTTTGCCCCTTCCGGGGCGGATGTCATTCCGAATCCGATAAACGATCGTGAGGGCAAATCGTGTCTGTTGATTGGTTTGTATTTAAGGAGGAGTTGCGGCTGTGAGGGTAGGTTTGGAGATCGGAATAATTGTTCGACCCCTTCCGGGGTCGGGTTCCGTTGGGGGACGCAGACCCCCCCGTTGAAACGGGGGGCTAGGATTGTTTTGCCCCTTCCGGAGCGGATGTCATTCCGAATCTCAAATGGAGTTGTGTGTACAGCCTCCCGCGTCACGATTCTTTTGTGATTCCAGACCAAATGGTACCGGTAGGTACCCAACAAACCTAGCCCCGGTTTTCAAACCGGGGTGGTGATCCAATCCATTTGATCGGACCCCGGGAGGGGTCCAACACGACTCTCAATCGAGAAAAAATCTACGGTCAAATTCTACGCCATGCTTAATCAGGAAACCCTCGAATTCCTCCGCAAATGTTACCTTCCGATGATGCGACTCCTGCTCTTTGATGTACTCGTAAACCCGCTCTTGTTGTGAATAGCTTACCGTAAAAGCTCCGTATCCTTCCTGCCAATAGAGGCTTCCAAAACCCACTTCTTTGTTGAACCATGTTGATGATCCTCCCTTTATTGCTTGAACAATTTCCGCAACGTCTGGTTTGGATTTTAGTCGACAAAGAATATGTACATGGTCGCTCACACCATTCACTATCAGTGCTTTGCCGCCGTAGTTGGAGATAATCCCAGCTATATAGGGAAAAAGGATGGAGCGTGCCTTCTCACCTAAAATTGGTTCTCTGCTTTTTGTTGAAAAAATAATATGGTAGATGAGTACAGTATAGGTATGTGCCATAGTGGATTCCGAATATACTATGGAATTGTTCGACCCCTTCCGGGGGTCGGGTTCCGTTGGGGGACGCAGACCCCCCGTTGAAACGGGGGGATAGGATTGTTTTGCCCCTTCCGGGGCGGGTGTCATTCCGAATTCGATAAACGATCGGGAGGGCAAATCGTGACTGTTGATTGGTTTGTGTTGAAGGAGGAGTTGCGTCTGTGAGGGTAGGTTTGGAGATCGGTTTAATTGTTCGCCCCTGCGTGTGAAAATGGTACCGGTAGGTACCCAATAATCCTAGCCCCGGTTTTCAAACCGGGGTGGTGATCCAATCCATTTGATCGGACCCCGGGAGGGGTCCAACACGCCCGCCCCTCACCCCTTCCTCATCGCCAGTACGAGCACCGTCACCAATCCCGCCACGCCGCCCATGATCAACAACATCCGCAAAACGGAGCCATTCTGTTGCGGCGCTGGTTCGGCTATTTCCTTCACCTCTTTTTCACTCACGGCAGGAACTGCGGTCGTGGGCTGGGATGCCGGGGTTGGTTCACTCTTCGGTGTGGAATCAGATTCCGCCGGGGCAAATCCCTTGATCAGAATCGGTTCGCTGATTCCCTCGCCGTGTTGCAGGTGGAGGATAATATCCTGTGGCTCCGGAAGGGGGAGCGCCCGCACAAAAACATAGCTTTCGGGCAATTCCGGGTCGGCCTCAATTTTCAGCGTGTAACTAGTTTCGGTATCTGCCGCTTGAATGTAGGCGTGTTTCAGAAGTTTGGGATTCAGGCGATTTCCATCGAAAATTTTGAACAACACCCGACTCCGTTTGCCGAGTGGTGTGGGGTCGTACCACGCCTCCAAGCGAAGCCCTGGGAGGGATTCCGGCATTTCCGCCTGAATGCTGCGCGCGGCATCGGTGAGTTCCAGAAACGGGGAATGTTCGTGCCCCGCGTGGCCCTGAACTCCCGAGGGGATGAGAAAGAAAAACAGGGCTCCTCCGAGAAGAGCCCTGAAGGTATGCTTTGGCTTGAAGGGGGAATGCGTCACATTAGCTTCCGATGAATCCCCGGCCGGGACCGAAGAAGAAGATATCACCATCGGAGATGGTGCCGTTGGTGGCATCGTACACCGTGGGGTAGCCCTGATCCGCTGCAAAATCGTCGTGATCCAAGTCCGGCCCGTGGCTGTGAATATGCCACTTCACTGAGGTGTCATATTGCGCGGGAACGGGATCGGCGGCGAGGAAAATTGCAGCCAGAGAGCGAGCGGAGAAGAATTGTTCTTCCACTGTGGTGTACTGCGCTTGGTTGAATTGATCATTGATGTAGTGCGGCGGGTGAATGGCGGGGATACCGGGGAATTCGATGACCACATTCGGTGATGGGAAAATGTCGATGGGAAGGGATGTCAGGTAGGCCACTGGGGTGGTGATCTCACGGGGAAGATAATTTTCCGCGGGCCCTTTGTTGAAGTCATGTTCGCCACCGGCAAGTGCCACGTCGGATCCGGGGGGCGTGCTGTCGGGGGGTGGGTAGCGGTTGTGATCCACATTGTACATTTCCAGCGCAGTGGCCGCCGTACGGACGTCGGCCTTGAATCGGGAAATCTTGGAGCGGGTTTGAGCTTCCAAAAAGTTGGGGACAGCGATTGAAGCAAGGATGGCGATAATAGCCACCACGATGAGGAGTTCAATCAACGTGAACCCCTTCGAGGAATGAAGAGAGGGCATTTCAGAAATCTCCGAGTGGGCAACGTCGGCCCACTGATGGTCAAGCTTGGGTGAAGAAGGGAAGAATCACACGCTGAACGGAGAAACTGGGGGACCTCGCAGGCGATGTATTTCAAGCGGAGTTCCGGGGTGGGAATGACCTTTGGAATCGATCCAATTCGATTCCCCTGAAAGTTGGGGAATAACCTGTTCCCGCACCACTGCAACGTCCAGTGTATGCAGCAGAAAAGCATGATCGCTAACCGGGTGGGGTCTGTGCTCATGATCCTGAGAGGGAGCTTCTCCGTCACCGGATTCGTTGGGTTCCTCGTGGTGATGATAGAACGCACCAGCTCCATGGGAATGTGCGGAAGCTGGATGAGAATGCCCGCTGGTCTCGCTTTTGGAGTACCCCGTGTGTTCATGAACCAGAAGGTGGAGTGGGACGGAAAGATTTCCACACACCACCAGAAAGAGGGCGAAGAGGAGCACCCACGCCAACCGCACTCGGGTGACGGAGGAGATCCTCATGGTGGTAATGGCGCCCTGGGTGGTTAAATTCATGGAAGGCAGTTCAGGGGAAGTAGCGATCAAGTTGATCTCTTAGGTCTGCGAGATTGCAAACCGTGCCAGAGATTTCCACCAAAATCGACGATGGAAGAAGCTGGTTGTGGGAAGACTAACAAACAAAATTGTGAAGCTGGTAGAAAGTTCAGCCTACTGAGCTGCCGCGCGGGTAAGGCGATCGCGGATGGCGTCCCATTCAGTACCCGCTGGTATGGGATCGATTACGATACGCTCGATCCCCGGTGTGGTTTGCGCTTCCCAAAGGGCGGCGTAAAGTTGGGACTCTGCTTGGTGGGGAGTGCTCCCCAACGCAAAGACCAAAATGCCCGAAGCTTCCGTCAATTCCCAGAGAAGAGCTTCCTCTTCAATAAACCGGACCCACGCGGTTCCAGTGCGGATGCTTGCTTTTTCAGCATTCAAATGCACGGGGATTCTGGGTGCATAGTGACGCGTCAACAAACCCGGAGAACGGAGCGGTTCAGTGGTGGAGTTTGCTTTCCCAATCAACGCTTCCACGGGGACGTGGCGCTGCAAATCCTCCAACGTGAAAAAGCCCGGGCGCAGGAGCCTTGCCGGGGAAGTGGTGACATCCACCACGGTGGACTCCACTCCCACGGAACACTCGCCGCCATCCAGAATGAGCGGGATTTCCTCTTCAAAATAACTGGCCACGTGTTCCGCTTCCACGGGGGAAAGTCCTCCGCTTTTATTCGCACTCGGTGCCACAATCGGGCGGCCCACCTGCTGCAGAAGCGCTCGTGCCACGGGGTGATCAGGGACACGGAGGGCGATGGTGCGTCCCCCCGCGAGTGCCGGGGAATCCAGATCAGCCCTTACTGGAAGGACCAACGTAAGCGGACCCGGCCAGAAGGCACGGGCCAATGCCTCGGCTTCATGAGTCCACTCCGCCACCCATTCCCGCGCGGCTTCAATACTGGCTACATGAAAGATTAACGGATTGTTCGCCGGCCTGCCCTTCACTTGGTAAAGCAGTTGAACTGCGCCGGGATTAAAACCATCGGCCCCAAGCCCATAAACGGTCTCCGTGGGGAACGCCACCAACTGTCCCTCCAAGAGCAGCGCGGCAGCTTCGTCCAAGGCTTCGGAAGTGGGCGCGGCAATCATCCTTCGGAGTTCATCTCCCGTTGGTCTATGTCCCCCATTTCGGGGGACAGGCCAACCAACTCCTGCAGATTTTTGCAGAGCATGTTGGTGGCGGGGGAGGGCATCAACCGTTGGAAATCCCAATCGGTAACATAGAAGACGTCGATCACCTGATAACTCTCCGTGGCAATCAACGCCATGTGAACGTGGACGCGGTGTTTCTCCAGCATCGAGGTGATTTCAAACAACAGACCAGGCCGGTCATGAGCGCGGATTTCCAGTATCGAGTACACCTCTGAACTATCGTCGTTGGAAAGCGTCACAATCGGCGGGCGCATGCTCAGGCGCTCTTCGGAAACCGTCATGGGGCGAATATTCTTGGGGAGCTGCCAGTTGGGGTCGGACTTGTCGTGAATCAGTTGAATCAGTTTTTGTTCCAAGCGTACAAAGACGTCGGGGGACACTGGTGGTTTCCCCATGCGATCCTGAATCTGGAAAATGTAGATGCAAACACCAGTTTTGGCGGTGTACACTTGGGCGGAAATCACGATGAGATTTTTGCTCATGATGGCCCCGCACAGATTACAAAACACCGTTGGAATACTCTTGGTGGCGCAGTGCAGCATGGAGTAATTGCTGTCGTCCACAACCTCCAGCTCCACTACCACAGGGCGTTCGCTGGAGACTTGCTCCAAGAGCTTGAGATGCCGCTTGATGTATTCCGGCGGTGTGGATTGCCGGTATCGGTCGGGCATATTGCCAAGGAATTCCTTGATGGTTTGAACCTTCTGGATTTTGGGAAGAGGAGCTGAGCCTTCCACCGTGGGGATCAACTCCACCTGACTGTCGCTCAGTAACTCCGGGATATCCACATAGATCATTTCTTCGGTGGGGCGGAAGTCACGGAAGGGGATCAGGTGATTCATGGTACGTTCATACATCTGGGCGAGTAGTGTGGCTTTCCACTCGTTCCAGGAGTCATCGGAAACAGCCATCATGTCGCAGCAAGTGAGGACGTAGAGCATTTTGAAGAACTCGGGAGACTTGAAGTCCCGGGCAAGTTGCTGGGGGACACGGGGATCGTCGGCGTTGCGCATCAGTGTCACCGTGCTGATCTGGTGGTGATTCGCCACCAGATCATGCAGTATTCGAGACTCCACGTCGTTGAGTTGCAGTTTGGCGGCAAAAGCCTGGATCATGTGCGCCCCACGAATCACGTGCTTGCGGCCCTCCCCTTTGCCAACGTCGTGCATCAGAATCGCGAAGTTGAGTAGATCGGGGCGGAGAATATCCCGGGCGATTCGGGCAACGTGAGTATTATACGTGGTGGAGTTTTCCCGGAACAGATCGTTGCATTTTTCCACGGCTCTCAAAAGATGCTCGTCCACGGTGTACTTATGATAATAATCGATGCGCGGAAGGTGACGCAGCTTACCAAAGTCGGGCACTAGCGCCTCCAGAAAGTGGCATTCGTGCATGCATCGGAGGATTCTTCCCGATTGCTGTGTGTTTCGAAGAATGGTGAGAAAACGTTCCCGATTAATCACCGAATGACGGAATGTATCATCAATCGTTCCGCAGGATTGCGTCACCTGTTCCAAGGTGAGATCGGTGGGAGTAAGATTATAATGAACGCAGGCGATGAAGAGGTGAAGCATCCATGCGGAGTCTCGAACCACTTTAGGAGCTTCATCGGCATCAAGCCATATTTCCCCGTCTCTCACCCAGAAATGCCCCTCAATACGATTCCCTCTTATCTTGGTGTATCTCAAATGGGAATCATCCTCTTTGCGATACCGGGCATACTTGGAAACACGTGTGAGGATTTTGGAGATGATCTCGGCGTGTTTGTAATAGTCCCGCATGAGAAGTTCCTCAGGGAGGCAATTCTCGGATTTGCAGTACTCATAGGTGCGGGATAGCTTGATTTGGTGCTCCATGCTGAGTTTGTCGTCATGGCGCCCCGCCTGTTTGTGAAGCTCATTCCGCAGCCGAAGGAAGAAGTTCAGGCACTGGTCCAAGGCATGGGCATCGCGATCCCGTAAAATGCCTTTGGCCAGAAGTTTGGAGAAGTCAGAGGTCCCCCCATCCAGATAGCTGAGCCAATAAATACAGTGGATATCCCGGAGCCCACCCATGGACTCTTTGAGATTGGGTTCCAGCAGGGAATAAGTTCCCCCCTGTGTGCGATGCCGTTCCTCCACCACTCGGAGAATTCGCTCCGTCAACAGATTGTGGTGCTTCAAGGTGAGAAGCCGGCGAAGCATCTCCTGAAACTTCTGCAATTGCTTCTTGTCTCCCCAAACAGCCTGGGTTGACATCAAAGTTGTGGCTAAATCCAGGTCATTCTGAATATCTTCATCAATTCCCCCCACTTCCTTAATCATGTAACTCGGTTGAAGTTTGATGTTCCAGAGCGGGTAGAGGAACTCTTTGAGAAATGCCTCCTCTGCGGGGGAGGGGGGCTCTTGCAGCACGAAGAGCAAATCAATATCGGAATGGAGGTTGACCTCCAGCCGACCAAATCCCCCCACGGCACAGATCAGCAAATTGGCACGGATGGCTTCGCACTCGGGCATTTCGCTGCACAAGGATTCCGCGTGTCTCTGCAAGGCGTTGAAGATGGCCCGACTGTAATCCTGACACGTTTGGCGTCCGGGCTGGGACAAATTTGCCTCCACCAGCCGGGCGCGGGCCTCTGTGATCTGCTGTTCCAGTTCCGGATAGCTTTTTTGACCAGTTTTCAACGCCATCACCTCCGGGGTGTTATTGAGGCCAGGGTGTACTGATACCCCTCAGCTTCTTGGCAAAATCTTGGCTTTTCACAGGCAAGCCGCAATCAAAAGCCTTCGCCGCCTTTCAACGGGTAATCTTTATCAGAAATCAAGAAATCCCTCTCCAGAGTGTATTGACGCGTCCATCTTGGCAGGCAACATGCCCCAAGTCACCTCGTTCCACAGTTGAACACCCCATTTTTACGCACTGGCTTCCCACCGATGTCCAATTCTCCCCAGCAATCCGTCTTGTCCCCAGCGGCTAATCCCCTGCGTGAAGGGATGACCAAACGCAAAAGCTCCGAGCCCTGCACCATCGTTGTTTTTGGTGCCACGGGCGACTTAACATCCCGAAAGTTAATCCCCGCGCTTTATAACCTGAGCCTTGCCGGCTTTCTTCCCCAGCCCTGTGCCATTGTGGGCGTGGCCCGCCGCGAACGGCCGTTGGAAGACTACCGAGCCGATGTGGCCAAGGATATCCACCAATTCTCCCGCACCAAGGTGGAAAATGAGGAACAACTCAAGGAATTCCTCTCCCACGTTTCCTACCACGCCACCACGTTTGATGAATCCGCCGGTTATGCGGGACTCAAGGCGCATCTGGATGCCATCGAAAAAGAACGTGGTCTTCCCGGTAACCGCCTCTTTTACCTCGCCACTTCTCCCGAATACTTTACCCCCATTACGGAGTTGCTTCACCAGCACAAGCTCCTCTCCCAAAGCCCCACTGCTCAACCTTGGGGGCGCATCATCTACGAGAAACCCTTCGGACACGATTTGGAATCGGCGCGTGAGTTGAACCAGTTTGTTCAGCGGTTCTTTCATGAAAAGCAAATCTACCGCATCGATCACTATCTCGGCAAGGAAACCACCCAGAACATCCTCGCCTTCCGTTTTGCCAACGCCATCTTCGAACCCCTTTGGAGCAACCGTTACATTGAGCAGGTGCAGATTACGGTTTCCGAATCCCTCGGGATGGAAGGGCGCCGTGGGCAGTATTACGATACAGCCGGCGCCTTGCGGGATATGGTTCAGAACCACATCTTCCAGCTCCTTTGCCTGACGGCGATGGAAGCCCCGGCAAGTCTTGATGCCGAATCCCTTCGGGATGAAAAGGTGCGCCTTCTCCGGGCGATTCAACCCATGACGCCGGCGGAAGTTGCCGCCAATACCGTCCGCGGGCAGTATGGACCCGGAACCTTGGGGGGCCAGGAACTCAACGGCTATCGGCAGGAAAATTTGGTCAACCCGCAAAGCATCACGGAAACCTATGTGGCCTTGCGGCTTTACGTCCGCAACTGGCGCTGGGCGGGCGTCCCCTTCTTTGTCCGCACGGGGAAACGCCTTCCCAAGCGCGCCTCGGAAATTGCGGTGATCTTCAAACAGCCCCCGCACCAAATATTCGATCTCGGCGCCAACTCTCTCCGCCACCCCAACACCTTGGCGCTCCGGATTCAGCCCGATGAAGGTATTTCCCTTACGTTTGGAGCCAAGCAGCCCGGCATGATCACCAATTTGCAGGATGTAAAGATGGACTTCCGCTACGGAACCAGCTTTGGGCAAGCCACTCCGGAAGCCTATGAACGCCTCCTGCTTGATGGGATTATCGGCGATGCCTCGCTCTTTACCCGTTCGGATGAAGTGGACCGCGCCTGGGAAATCATCAGCGCCATTCACCGAGGCTGGGCGGAAGGTCCTGCTCCCGACTTCCCCAATTACAATGCCGGCACTTGGGGGCCCCAACGCGCCTCAGAACTCACCAAAGGGCTCTCCAGCGACTGGAGAAAGCTCTGATCCATTACCCCTCAGGAGCATCACACCATGGCCAATCCCATCTACACGGAAACCCAATCCAATCAGATTCGTGGGTTTGAGGTCCCCCTCAACCCCACAGCCATCGAGCGGGAACTTAGCTCCATGTGGGACCTCCGCACCGAAAGCCCCGAGGGGAAACCTGGTGGAGTAACACATATCACGTTGGGGAATTTGATCTGGTTCGGGAGTTCACGTTTCCTTCCGCGTATCCGCTCCATCTTCTCCCGATTGGTGAATCAATATCCCTGTCGGCTCTTCCTTCTCGAGTTTGTTCCCGGAGAGGAACTCAAGGATATTCAAGCCTACATCAACGCGTACTGCTTTCCCAGTTCCGAGGGGAAAAGCGAAGTCTGCTGCGAGGAAATCCACCTGCGTTTCCCGGCTTCCCACATGCACCACGTGAAAGGGATGCTTCTCCCGTTGTTGGTGGCCGATGTGCCCACCTATTTCTGGTATTTCTCCACGGCTCCCCGCCAGTACGAGGTCATTTTGTCTGACCTTACCCACTTGGCTGATCTCTCGATTAACGAGGTCGCTTTCCGGAAGGACCCCTCCCTTGGCCTTCGGGAAATGGCCGAGGGGCAGAACCCCGCCATTTCCCTTTCCTGGTTCCGGTGCTCGCCGCTGCGGGAGCAGATCGCCTCGTTCTTTGATGATCCCGCAACCCACAAGCTTTTTCCAGAAGTGGAGAGCATTACCTTCGGCTGGATGGGGTCTGAAAGCCGCTTTCAGGCTCTCACCAACTCCTGTGTTACTCTCGGATGGATGGCCGGAAAACTCGGTTGGGAGTATAAAGGCAACTTCCAATTCCAAAACGGGACGCGCCTCATCAACGTCGTCTTTAACGAAGAACCCCAACACGCCGGGATTGATTGTTCGGAAATCACGACCTTCGATCTTAAGTTCCGCACGGGGGATTCGCTCAATCTCCACAGCGCCACATGCAGCGGCCAAACGGTTCGCCAGATTTCCCTTCCCTCCCTGGGCCAACCCACGGATGCACGAATCATTAAAATGCACACTCTGGATGAAGCCGAAGCTCTTGCCCACCTGCTTCAACATCCGCACCGTAAGGCGAATTTCCTTCAAGCCGCGGGTATCGGTTGGCAGATTTTGCACGATGCCCTGACGCATCAGGAACGCTTTTTCGCCCATTCCAAACAAAGCCACACGGATTGTAGCCCCGACCACACCCCATGATCCATTCCTTCACCACCATCGAACTTCTCGCCCATGAGGCAAAAAACCAAATCCTCAACGCGGCGCGTCAAGCCGTGGCAGAACGTGGACTTTTCCATTGGGTTCTCTCCGGAGGCTCCACACCCAAACTCATCTTTCCTGCGCTTGCTGCGGATCCCGCCTTCCGTCAACTCGCCCCCTCGATTCATATCTGGTGGGGCGACGAACGAAGCGTTCCCCACAGCCACCCCGATTCGAATGTCCTCATGGCCCGGGAGTTTCTCCTCCACAATCTCCCCATCCCGAGCGAACAAATTCATGCCCCTAACGGCGGCGCCCATGATCTCCCCGCGGAAGCGCGTCGGTACGAGGTGGAGATTCGCTCCTTTGTTCCCACGAATGTCGAGGGGTTGCCTGTCTTTGATTTTGTAATGCTCGGCATGGGAACCGACGGCCATACCGCCTCGCTTTTTCCAGGAACCGAGGCCCTGGGTATTCAGGATCGACTTTTTGTGGAAAACAACGTTCCACAGCTCAATACTCAACGGCTGACTCTGACATTCCCGATTTTGAACGCCGCGCGGTTTCTGCAGATCATCGCCACGGGCGATTCCAAGGCCGGGGTGATTTCCGAGATTTTCAACAACAAGCCACACAGGTATCCCATCGAACTTCTTCAAGGAAACGTGCACTGGCTCTGCGACGACGCCGCGCTTTCGCAAGTTCACCCAAGGGGGTAGGAAGCCCTCTCTAATCCTGACTCCTTACCGGAGATTTTTTAACCTCTTTTCTGTATCCCCAGAGGAGTAACGCCACGGAGACCATGGCCAGAATAAGGCTTGGAATAACAGACAAATCACGAAGTGTTGTTCCGTAGTTTATTCTCCAGGCACTCGTTCCAGGCGGAACGAGAAAACTAATCAGCCCGGTTTCTTTATGCGGGATCATTTCCACAGGTTCTCCGCTTATCATGGAAACAGAAAAGGAAGGATAGTAGTTTCTACCGAATTGAAGTTGAATCGTATGATCGGTATCATTTGTTACGCTGAAACGAGGTTCCGGAATATGTGCTAAATCAACCTCCACACTCACCTTTTTTGTGCTCTCCAAAACCAATAACTGGTTCGGAAGTATATCAGGTTTTATCTTTCTTCCCACACTCCAAATGGGATCAAATTCCCGAGCATTCGTGGCATGCAAGTCCAGCATTTTCCAATTATCATACTGATTTGCCTCGCCTAAGTGTACCCATTCAATCACTCGAAAATAACTGTAGTAACTCAAAAGAAATAAAAGAAAAAGAATGGACATCATTCGTTTTGCTTTTCCTTGAATTCCACGGAGCGGTTGAATCATGATGAGAGCAGGTAGTAATAGGGCAAAACCAAATGTGGGGAGAAATAATAAACGAAATGGAAACTGCCCCTGACGAAGTAAGTCGAAGTTGCTCCATACCCAGGTGCTGGCAGGCATGGCCAAAAAAAGTCCGGCAAATGTAGCTAAAAGAATTAGTAGAATCCCCCAAATTGCTGTCTTATAATTTTGCAAATCCAATTCTCTTCCGTTGACTATCAACCACACAACCGCCCCTAGTGAGGAGAGCAGGGAAACAACACTCACATAGCCAAGATGAAGCGGCATACCATCTCGAAGATATCCTCCATAGTTGTTTCCAAAATCCATCAAATTGACTTTTTTCAAATTTTCAAAATAAACAAAATGATTGCGAAAATCCACAAAATCTTTCGTTGCGCTTTGTATGTTTGCATTTCCCTGTTCCATAAGGGCCGGGAACCAGAAGAAAAAGCTTAATCCCAAACCCAGCAGAACCATCAGCAGTATCTGGATCATTCCTCGAAAAAGATATATCGGCTTCGTTTTGAATGCCCATGAAAGAGGCAAAAAGACGACGATCAGAGCGCATCCAAATCCTGAAACAACCATTCCTCCATGGTTGTGACATAATATGGAGAGGCACATGCAGGCTCCACCAAGTATCACCATCCGGATTTGATTTGTCCACTCTGCGGGTGTATTCAATAGGGCGCGCGCTACAAAGTAAAAAACCCAGGGCATCAATTGATAGGAGCAAAACTCAGCCAGCGAACTCCGCACATAAACATTAATGACCGGCCATGGTGAAATTAGCCAAGAAATTACACAGATCACCCCTGGTTGAGCATAACGAGCCTGCTCCTCACCGGCAATTCTTCTCCAAAAAAAGTCACCCGATTTGTACATTCCCCAAGCACCGAACCACAGAAAAAGAAATAAGCTTATCCGAATTCCGATGCTCGCTGCATGCGAATCCCAAGTCAGAAACTTCACCACGCTCATGATCCCGGCACTGAACCAATAGAGAAGTGGTGAATGGAAAGTGAGAATCGGGCTACCATAACCATAATTAAATCCGGGAATCCATCTTCCATCCCAATAACCCTCTTGCCAGGCGTGATAAAGGCCCATGGTTTTTTGGAGATCAAACAATCCTGAGTGGCTGGCCCAGTGTGACTCCCCTGCTCGAAGAACCGGACTAAACCATATCAGAATAGCCAAAAACAAAAGCCATCCCTTGGATATCGGTAACGCGGACTCGGTTTGCTCTACAGAATCATTCATTTGCAAATCCTCCACTCCAAAAGAGATCAGCAACTTTCACCTTACTATTGAGGTGGATATAGGTTGTTATGAAATCCTTGATTGTGGACATGATTGTTCAATCGTAAGCTGGCGCTTGCGCAATCGGAAAACTTCAGGAGTCCACTGCTATGAATCCCTCTATGATCCGCCCCTTTCATGTGGAACGCGATCTCGCCTCCTGCTCCCGGATGCTATCCACTTCCGAGCCTTGGATGACCCTGGGTATCGATGAGTCCGAAGCCGCCCGGATTCTTCAACTCCCCCATCACCACAATCATGTCGCCGTTTCCCACAAGGACGAACCCTTGGGACTCCTTTCCCTTTACTTGGAAGGGACCTTCAACGGTTACATCAAACTGCTCTGTGTTGCGGAGTCGGCTCGGGGGCAAGGCTTGGGTGCGCAACTTCTGCGCTTTGCCGAAGACACGATCTT
>JANRMB010000029.1:0-8477 GCA_033761985.1 Candidatus Sumerlaeia bacterium
GGTGCAATATCAGGTGCCAAATCCCGAAGTTTTTGCCACCCATGATATTGGCTCCACCATTGAGGACGCCGTCTCCAACGGTGCGTTCCACTCGTTGCCTGTCCCCCAGGGAGAAACATTCCTCGTTGCGGCCACCTCCCAGGATTCCAACGCCCCACAACTTCTGGCTTTTGGCACGGACTCGCATTCTCAGGTGTCACTCAGCGCGCTTTCCACCTGCAGCGCCATGATCTTTTTTTCTCCGGGTATCTACACCAATGATTCCACTTTGGCCGATACCCGACTTGCTGCGATTGCACAGCTTTCGGGGGTTCTAACGGCTGCTTCCATCGCCAATAGCTACCTGGCGAGTGGTCGGGATTTTTTGCAAGACGCCGCGTTTGAAGCGGCTTTGGTGGAGGCTCTGACGGAGTACTCGCAACAACTGGCCGATGATCTTGATGCACAGATGCAGGCCCCGGAACAGAAAACATCAGCGACGACGAAAGCCGATGTTCCTGCTCTCGGCTTTGCCACGGGGACACCCCGCGATCTTCCGGGCTCCATCAACGTGCTGAATGTGAATCTCATCGATCCGAGTATTCGAGAGGATGGTGTCCCCATCAACCGTTTCGAGTTTGTAGGTCGCCCTTTCATCGCCGATAAAACTATCAATCCCTTGGATTGGATCGCGTTCGCTTGGGCGATTGATCCGGAGGAATTTGACGGAGGACTGCAGGAGATTCGTTCTCTCACCGCAGCCCAAGTGGAATCCAAAGTTTACAACCGATTGGGGAACACTCCTGTCAGTATGTTGAGTGTGAAATCCTCCAATCCCACAAAGCTCATCAATCTTGTGGAAGTGGCCCAGGATTATCTTCTGACGTTTTTCCCCACGTTTCCCCCGCCGGATGGGCTGGAATTCCCGGGTGATCGACCCGGTGTGTACATGGTGCGCACTTATAGCGGAGCAGTATTCCCGCAGCAGGAATCGTTGCTGAGTGCTCTCCCGGAGGCCGGGGACGCGGATGCCTTGATGAAGGGTATCAACATGGTTCTGGGTTCCTTGGATGCAGCGGGGATAGTGGTTCCCATCAAAACTTTGTTAGGGCGTGAAGCCACAGCGAGAATCGTGTACTCCGCCGCCCGGGAAGCCACGAGCGCTCTGTTTAGGGAGGGGAATGAAGCCGGGGGTATTTCTCTGGAATTCATGCAAACTCTTTTCTTTGAAACGACCAAAGCCATCATCAAACAAATCCTTTTTATTGCTGCAGAGGAAGGATTGAAGGCACTTCCCCGCGTGGGGAAAACACTCTTCAAGGCCATCAACATCCTAGAAAAAGGTGCGAATATTGGGGCCACGATTGAACGGTTTGCCGCCCTCACCAACGCGTCCCGCTTGATTAGCGAACGCGCCTTTTTCGCTCCTGCCGTGGAAACCACCGTGGTCGTTATCGGCGATCCATACGCCCCGGAGGTTTTGCGAATTGAACCACGAAAAGCACATCGGGGACGGACGATTCGCATTACGGGTCGGCGCTTTCTGGATGGTG
This sequence comes from Candidatus Sumerlaeia bacterium, assembly GCA_033761985.1. Classification (GTDB taxonomy): domain Bacteria; phylum Sumerlaeota; class Sumerlaeia; order SLMS01; family JAHLLQ01; genus JANRMB01. The sequence goes on from JANRMB010000029.1 coordinate 1,533, forward strand.
AAGAAGATCGCCACATTGTTCGTTTTGGCGCCTCGGGGACCGACCCTTTCAGCACGGTGAGTGCAGGAGAAGTGATCCTCGCCACTGAGGATACTCTGCTCGTTGAAATACCAGAAGATGCCGAAAGTGGTTATATCTCCGTAGCCATCCAGAATCGCGGGGTCACAACCAGTGTTTCCATTCCCGAGGCTCAGGGCTTCTTCACTGTGATTCCCGATCCTGTGATCACGCAAACACAACCGGCCTCCGTTGCCCCCGGGGGATTGGTTCAACTTCGGGGAATGAACTTCTCAGCCATCCGCGAAGAAAACAGAGTCACCTTCACGGGTGCCTCTGGCGCGGAGAATCTCCAAATCGTCAGCCTCTCCCACGATGATTCCACCGAGGAGGATATTATCTTGGTGCAAGCTCCGAGCGGATTGGGGACAGGGAACGTTTTGGTCAAGGTCGGAAACAGAACGAGTAACGGGTTTCCCCTCACCACAATTCTCACAGCTCCGATATCAAGCGGAGACGTTCTTCGAGTCACCACGTTGTTGGATAACACCGCCGCCGACCAAGTGCTCACTTTGCGGGAAGCGATTCTCCATGCAAGTGGTCGTTTGGGAAGGAACCTTACCGCTCCACCACAAGAGCGCCCCGAAGGCATTACCTATGAAACCGATTTCGCTCCATCGGCATCAGGGGCGGGGACACGAGAAACGATTCTGTTTGATCTCCCCCAGGAGAGTTCAAGAATCATTACTCTCACCGGTCCGCTTCCTTCGCTGGGGAATTATGATATCATTCAACTGGGGAGCGGTACTTTCGCTGTAACCCTTCAGAGTCCTGGTGGCGAGGGGGACAGTGTCGTCATCGATGGAATCTATTCTGTGCTGGAGGGCGGAGTTTTCACGGGGTTCACTGGTCCTGCGTTTCTTTTTACAGGTGAAGCACAAGCCAACAGCATCAGAAATTGCGTTGTCGAAAACCCCGTAACGCTCGGCGTACGGTTTGAGGGTAATGCCACAGGGAATTTAATAGATGTGATTGATATTGAATCACCCGGAAGCGATGGTATTCAGTTTGATGGTCCGGGCGTGCTGTTCAATCGCATGTCGAGGCCCACTGTCACCGGATCCTCCGTGAACATCGGTTCCATCAATAATGCCGGTGGTTGGGGAATCAGGATTCTCAATGGTGCTTCGTTCAACTGGATTGCCACAGGGAATATTACCAACAGCACCAGCGGTGGAATCTCCGTTGATTCAGCCTCAAAAGACAACGTGTTGGGGCGCTCAGACAGCTCCATCGGTATCTTCCCCAAGATATTCGATAACAATGGTCCTGGCGTGCTGGTGGAGGGATCAGGAACAAAAGTCTTCTACATGAATATCGGAAACAACAACGGGGACGGAGTCCTCTTTCAAGGCGGAAATGCCGTAGATGGAGTCTGCGATGTTTTGCGTATCGGTTATCACTACAACACCGGTGTTGCAGCACCCAACCTTGGGAATGGAATTCACATCCGAAACGGAGCCAGAGACATCCTCATCGGAAGAAGAAGCCAGTCCAGCTTTGGCGCACGCATGTCCATCGCCGGTAATCGCGACGATGGCATTCGTGTGGATGGAAATACAGGAACGGCGAACTTTGTGGATGTCAAACACACCCATATTGGTTTGGCCATTTCCAACATCACCACCGAGGTACCCCTCGCCAACGGGCGTGGAGGGATTGCTCTTATCAATGCGCGGGATTGCGAACTTGGTGATGTGCATCGTGATTTGGATTTGCATGTCAACATGCACACCAACGGACCGGGAATTCTGATCGATGGTCTGCAAGCCACACGCAACCGCGTCATCAACTGCCAAATTGGAAGCCACCATGATGGACGCAACGGAATCGGGAACGCGATCGGGATTCAGGTTTCCGGGGGCGCATGGGGCAACTTTATCGGGCAGCCCAATCTTCCTTTCAATGGGGACAAAGGAGGGAATGCGATTCTCAACAATTCTGTGGCAGGAATTGTGGTGGAGAGCGGAGGCAATCCCACCATTACGCTCTCGCCCGGTGATCAACCCACCGGGGGGAATGTGATTCGCTCCAACTTCATCGGTGGACCCGCCGACGATAATCCATTTCAAACTCGACCCAACGGCGTGGGCCTTCTACTGCGCAACAACGCCAAATTCAATCTCGTCGGTGGTCCCAATCCTGCAGACTCCAACCTCTTTTTGGAAAACTCCCAGGCGGGTATTCATCTCGATGGTTTTACCGCCAACAAACAAACACAGAATCGGATAGAAGGGAATCTGTTCATTCGTCAGGGGATCAAAGAACCCCTCAGCCTGAATCCGCTTCAGCAACGCCCCAAAGGGGTTGGTGTGCTTCTTACGAATGCCGATGGCCATACCATCGGGAACGTGAACGATCCCCTTGCCGGCAATACATTCGCCGGGAATCAGGTTGGTGCTTATGTGGAATCCTGTGAAAACGTTACCATCACGGGGAATCACTTCGGCCCCAGAGAATTGTTCCCCGGCAACACTCTGGCTGGAGTGATTCTTCAGAACAGCGAGAAATGCGTCTGCGGTCCCAATAATACAATCCTCCGAAACGGGAACGGCACAGAATCCCTCGGGGGAATCGTGGTGAGTGGTGGAAGCGAGAACATCATCGTTGCAAATCAGATTGGGGGAACACCTGCCAACAATCTTGCCACTCAAGGAAATTCCCCTCATGGCATCACTCTAGTGGATAGTTCCTCCAATAAAATTGGCGGAACACCGGGGAATGAGAACACCATTCTCAACAGCACTGGCGCGGGTATCCTTGTTCGTGGCGCTGCTTCCACGGAAAACATTATCCAAGGGAATCGGATTGGTGTACGCGGAAATTTGGGTCGGATTCCCTATCCCAATCTGGGGGGCGGAATTTTGGTGGATGAAGGAGCCAGCAACACGCTTATCGGAGGCGAAGCCAAACTCATCAACGGCGGATTTGCTTTTGTCGTTCCAGTGGGAAATCGGATCCTTGCAAACCAAGGAAACGGAGTCACTATCAACGGCGCCGGAAGCATCGGCAACACCATCCGCTGGAACTCCATCACTGATCATTCCTTTGCCGCCGGGCAGGTTGGAATTCGGCTGCTGGGGGGCTCCAACAACGGTATACTGCCACCTGCAATCACCTCGTTCGATGGCATTACCATCAAAGGTACCGTCGATCCCCTAATCCCCAACGGGAGCATCGTTCAAGTCTTCTCCGATGCTGATGACGAAGGTGAAGTCCCCCTAGGGGAAACCACCGTCCTCAATGGGGAATGGAGTTTTGTCCCGGGATTGCTCCCCTACTCCGCCCTAACGGCTACCGTTACCCATGCCATCAACGGTTCCACCTCGGAGTTTGGGGGCCGTGTCACCATCGATGATCTTGCCAACCCCGCTTTCTTTGTTCGGCGAACAATTCCGGGCATCCCTCAGCTCTCTGTGATTGAGATGAATTCGCCTTCCATCCTGCAGGATTTGGAAGTGGAATCCGGCGACTTCCAAGTGGTAGTTCGCTCCCTGATTGTGTCCCTGGCGGATTCCTCATCCAGCCCATCGCTCGCAACCCCACTGACGCTCTATCATGATACAGACGACAACGGGTTTATCACCGATGCTGATACCTTGCTTGCGGCTTCCTCAGATTTCGACTCCGATGCGCAGGGATGGATCTTCGACGATTTGAATTCAGAGATTGAACCCCTTACCACCCAACGCTGGCTTCTGACCGGTGGAGTAACATCGGTGATGCCGATGGAGAATCTGCTTCAGTTTGAGATTGAAACCGCGCTGGACGTTGATTCTGTGCTCCACTTCCCCGCGTCGATTATCACTGCTCAGGGCCCGTTTCCCGTGCAGGCAGATCAACTCCAACTCGTCGAACAACGCGCACGTTCGTTGTGGATGATGTACTAATTTCATAAACTCATGGGCACCCAACCTCGGCGAGTATTGTGCAGTATTCGAGTCGATGTGGATTAGCTCTACGCCACAATCCTTGAAATCATTTTCAGGCATTCAAACGCCGTGTTGCGGATGTTGGAGATTTTCTCCATCTCGCTGATTTCCGGGTGGATGTATGGGTTGCGGTAATGCTGCAGACTGACCAGCAGATACGCAAACTGGGACACATCCTCTTCAGAATCGATTCCCCTCAGGTGCAACGGGTTATCAATCCGGATGGATTTGCGGATGGTTTTGGCATCGTAGGTTCGCCCGAAGCACAGAATCACAATCCCCAGCGCTTTTAATCCATCGGGTTTGTAGCGCGAACCATGCTCCATAATCCGCTGAAACACCTGCTTCACGTTATCCACTGTAAAGTCGAACGGCTGCATGTGCTGCATCCGCGCCAGATACTGGTGGTAAAAGAGATCCAATTGACCCGTGCGTGAATCAATAAACTGCCCCACCAGGGTTTGGGTTTCCTTGTTGGAAAGGAACTTTTGCAGGCGCTTGCGGAGTCGGGCTTTGGCCTCGTTTTCCACGGCAAAGCAGTACGAGAACCCAATGTTGCGGGAAAAGTCGGCGATTCCCCCACCGGCGACATCGCCCCCCTGACGCCGGAAGAAGTATTCCGCCGTGCGAAGCTCCTTCTGTGTCCCTTCGTCGAATTCCGGGAAAGCAGGAAGCTCCTGTAGGAGCGTGGCGGTGGCGGCCTCCAGATCACGGGTGCTGATGGTCTCCACCTTTGAGGCCATTTCCATCCGCGCGGCGGACTCCGTCAGCTTCACTAAAACGTCGTAGGCTTCCACTCGAACGCTGTTGTGAATTTTGGAGTCGGCGATAATCTCCCGAAGGCGCTTTTCCGCTCCTTCCGGAATACCCGATTCCTCGGAATCAAGCTTCTGGATTTCCTCGCGTAGGGCCCGTTGGCGATTACCGATTTCCCGGGCGGATTCGATGGTGGCATAGAGGCTTTCGATTTCGTCGTCGATGCGCGACTTGCTGATCACCGCATGGGCCCCGAGGCGAGTGGCTTCGGCTCCCTCTTCGAATGTCCCCACGGCGCTGATCATCACCACGGGAACGAGTGGCTCCACGGCGCGGATGCTGCGGATCACATCGAGCCCTTCCTTGGGGGTGCGCATACTCAGATCTGTGACCACCACTTCCGGGTGATGTTCCTGAAAGACCCGAAGCGCTTGGTCGCCGTTTTCCGCCTCATAGACTTCGTAGTCCCGCAGCATCAGGTTTCGCCGAAAGGCGCTGCGGTACATTTCATTATCATCAACAATCAAGACTTTGGTGTTCATGGGGTGGACTCCTCCGGATTCCCTTGGTTCTGATCCGCATAACGCTCAAGGTGCGCCATCATCAGGCCTTAGGTTGGTGCATGTGGTTTGGTTGCTTCATGGTGAACAGGCAAAAGAAGCCGGAATAGGGCTCCTCCGCCGGGGTGATTCTGGGCGACGATTTCCCCCTGGTGAAAGTCCTCAACGATTTGGCGGACCCAGTTCAGGCCCAGCCCCTCGCCTGTCCCCTGTTCCTTGGTAGTGTAACCGAGTTGGAAAATTGCGGAAATTTCATGCTCATCCAACAACCTCCCGGAATGATCCCGAATACCCGAGCCGGAATCAATCACTTCCAGCCGAACCACGCCGGGGTTTTTCGTCAGGCCCGTCACCAAGGTCAACGTCCCCTCGGGTGATTCCACCGAGGAAACCAGTTTGATGGCATCAGCGCCGTTGTTCAACAGATTGAACAACGCCAACCGAAGCAGACGTGGCTCCACAGTGAGGGTGGGAAGTTCGTTCTCCAATTGCAGGGCAATTTTGATGTTTCGGGAAAGCGACAACTGGAACAACTGCGAGACTTCGCGAACCAATTCGTTCAAGTTCACTTCCTCAAACCGCGGTTTGGAAAGATACGTGAACGAGCGGTAAAGGTTCACCGTCTCCTGCAGGAATTTGGTGTTGTTCAACAGCGACTCCAAAGACTCCTGGAAGATTTGCTTCTTGGGTTCGGACTGCAAAAGGGTTTCGCGGGGAAGGGAAAGGAAGGATTTCACCGTCATCAGCTCCAGCTTGCTGGTGGCGATGATATTCGTGAGATCGTGCCCCAGATTCCGTGAAAGCGAGATGTTGGCTTTGTTTTTTTCCTGCAGAATCAAACGACGCTGGGCATCACGTTTTTCGAGAACAAACGCCACCTCGGCGGCGATCTGCTCAAATACCGCAATCCACCAGGGATTTTGCGGGGCGGGGAGTTGATTCGCCTGCAACTGAAGAACAATCACCTGCTGATCCGACCGCCTGACCACTCGAGTGAGAAAAGCGCTCCGGCCCTGCTGAGCGGAATCGCCCAAATACTGGCTCAATCCCCGGGGCTGATTATGCCAATCACCCGTTTGAGTTCCCCGATCCAAATCCAGCACTCCTTGGGTGGAAATCACCTCGCGTAGGACAAAATCCCCGGAATCGGAAGACTTCTGAAAATTCAGCAAGGAGATTTCCTCAAAGGGGAACAACTCACAAATCAGCAGGGGAATACGATCCCCCAAGTCGTCCTGCTCCAACGTGGAATCATTGGCAATCATTCCGCGCATGGTGGTGGAAAGCACTGAGAGTGTGGCATCGCGGGCCAAGTTGTTGTAGTACCGTTCCAGCAGGGTACGGGGCGGAACAATGTACCGAGCTCCAATTTCTCCCCCTTTGTCCAGCGCCATCAACACCCGGCGGGTCGGCAAAAACAGCCCGAAGAGCAACCCCGCATAGGCCAGCAAAAAGAGGAGGATGATCCCCAGAGTTATCCAGCGCCAGCGTTCCGTCAGCAGTTCAATCTCCGGAATTCCCTTCGGAGAGGCATACAAAATTTCAATCGAACCATACGGGATGCGGTCGGCACTTTCGCGGATATTAATGAGAGGTTTCGAGAAATCGCGGAAGAAGAGCGAATTGGAGTAATCGTTTTG
>JANRMB010000030.1:0-9178 GCA_033761985.1 Candidatus Sumerlaeia bacterium
GATTCTCTCAGCTTCGATCGATTCACGCGCGCCAATGAACTTGTCACCGAGTCTGTACTTTCCGAACCCTTGCGATGGCTTGGCATTCTTGCCATCGGGTTGAAAGACGAAAAAGATATAGAGGTCATCGGAAGTCGCCAGGGCGACGGTAAAACCATGAAAGCCAAGGGTGGAAGCCGTGGTCGCCCCCGCAAGCAACCCCAGCTTGAGTACACCTTTCGGTTTACGGATTTGGGCCGATTCATCATTCCCAAACCATTGAACGAGTGGAACGACATCTTCCATCGCCATGATGAAAACGAAGTTTTTCCCCTCAACTTCGATGTGGATTCATTCATCGTTCAGCCCACTCATGAAATCATCGTACCGCCGGATCTCCAGCTCCCCATCTTCTATAAACTCAACCAACTCACCCATGTAAAATCCATCGATGTCATGTCTTTGATGTACATGGATAAAACGAGCATTCGTGCCGCACTGGATCGCGGTTGGGAAGCCGAGGAAATTCTCGAGTTCCTTGCCAACACCAGCCGCACCCCCATTCCCGATTCCCTCAAGCACCTGGTGCATGAGTGCGCGGAAAAGCATGGCCAGGTAAACATGGGCCATGCTGGTGGCTACATCGTGGTGGAGGATGAGTTGATGCTCAACCAGATGCGCGGCTCCAAGAAGATCGCCCAAAACATTAAGACGGTGATCGACAACAAAGTTGTGCTTCTCAGCGTGGATACCGACGTGAAGCGCCTCGCCCGAGAAATGCAGAAAATCGGATTCATGCCTCACCTCGAAAGTGAGCACGTCTCCGTGGCGGAAGATACGTTCACTCTCAGCCTTAACAAAGACGACATGGTTCGGGTTATCGCCGCTGTTCGGTATGTTCTCGGAGTGAAAGATGAAAAAGGTCGGGAAGTGGCCCACGACCGCATGAGTCCTCTTCTGGAACGTCTCAAGGCCGACCCCAAAACTTTTGCGGTGCTCAGCGATTTGGCGGACCCTCTGATTCGTACTTGGACAACAGCGTCCGAGAATCTTCTGCAATCAAAAATCGACGAAGTACGCTCCACATACGAATCCCAAGTGCATCATTTGGTTACAAATGCTGTGGCGCGACCCACTAATTCCAAGTTCGCCTACGATGGAGCCAACCCCGCCAAGAGCAAACCTGACATGATCAAGCTCATCGACTTCGCCATCGATAAGGAGTTCGATCTCGAGATTGAGTATGTAAAGGCCAACGGTTCCGAGGTGGCTGAGATTATTCGCCCCGAAAGTTTGGAAAGCGACCGCCTTTTTGCCTTTTGCTCCAGCCGCAAAGTACACTGTGCCTACCGACTGGAACGGATTTTGACCGTGAAGTTGGAGTAACTTCGCTCCCGGTTTGTTGACCGTTGAGCAAACCAGAGGAAGGTATTCATGCAAATTGGAACCAAGCAACTCCTTGTAATTGGGGATCGCATTCTTGTAAAACCCATCAATAAGGACGAACGCACAAATGTGGGTCTCTACCTTCCGCAAACTGTGGTGGAAAAGGAACCTGTTCAGGTGGGTGTTGTGGTGGAAACAGGCCCCGGGTTGGCCATTCCCAATCTCCAGCATGAGGTTTCCGAACCTTGGAAACTCTCCGAACAAACGTCACAAGCCCCGGTGAAATATATTCCGGTTCAAGCGGATCTTGGAGATCAGGTCTTCTTCCTCAAAAAAGATTCCGTCGAGATTCACTACATGGGAGAAGTGTATTTTGTACTCCCCCAATCGGCGATTCTTCTTTTGGTCCGCGAAGACTAATCAGAACGTAACCAGTCTTAAGTTCAATCACCTGAACAAGGCTTGAATGTTGCTCCCTTTCTCATGTGCCTGTAATCAGGCGTAACTTCGCCCCATTCTTTTTTCATTCAGGAGCCTCCGTCAAACAAATGGCCTATACCCTTCCCGCACTTCCCTACGCTTACAATGTCCTTGAACCGCACATTGATGCCCGCACTATGGAGATTCACCACTCCAAGCACCACAATGCCTACATCACCAACGCCAACAACGCACTTCAAGGTCATGATGCACTGGCGGCTCATAGCGTGGAGTCCCTCCTCAAAAATCTGGATAAAGCCCCAGAAAGCATCCGCACTGTTTTGCGCAACAACGCCGGTGGCCACGCCAACCACACGTTGTTCTTTATGACGATCGGCCCCAACGGTGGGGGAGTTCCCACAGGGAAACTCGCTGATGCCATCAATTCCACATTTGGCTCTTTTGATGCCTTCAAAGAGGCATTTGCAAAAGCCGCTGCAACTCGCTTTGGTTCTGGCTGGGCTTGGCTTGTGGTCGCCAACGGTAAACTGGAAGTGTATTCCACCGCGAATCAGGACTCCCCGTTGATGGAAGGCAAAACCCCCATCCTCGGATTGGATGTATGGGAGCACGCTTACTACCTGAACTACCAAAACCGCCGTCCCGATTACATCGCGGCCTTTTGGAACGTCGTAAAATGGGATGAAGTCGCCAAACACTATGCCGCTGCACTGTAAGTGACTGATGGTTGGTTGGCTCCTTGAGGTTGAGGCCTGTAAGTTTATCAGCCTGAATTTTTTGAAAGTTTACGGCTGATAACCGACCCAGTTTTCAACCAAGAAATCCCAATTTCCAATCCCTTTTTCATCGACAACAAGCGCCAAACCCGGGTCACTAGCGGCCCGGGTTTTGTCTTTCCGGAGTTATCCCTCACCGCCATTGTTGAACCCATAAACCATGCCTCGTCTGTTTGTTGCTCTTCCTGCCTACAATGAAGAAGATTGTCTTCCCCCGTTGTTGAATTCCTTCCGCAGAGTATTCAAGAAAATGGATGCATCCTGGGATCCGTTAATCATCATCGTGGACGACGGCAGCAAGGACCGGACGGCTGATGTTGTGCGCAAGGCAGCCGCCAAGGGTTATCCGGTGGTTTTGGTACAACATGAAGTAAACAAAGGTCTTGGCGAGGCGATCAAAACAGGACTCCGCGCGGTGGCCTCGCGAAGTGAAAGCCCCGATGATGTGCTGATTTGCATGGATGCAGACGATACACACCCTCCCCGGTTCGTTATTCCGATGATCCGCAAAATGCATCAGTCCGGAGCCGATTTGGTGATTGCTTCTCGGTTCCGTCGGGGAAGCCAGCAACACGGCGTTCCCTTCAATCGCCAAATCCTCAGTCTTGGTGCGCTGGTGTTATTCAAACTGTTCCTCAACCTGAAGGGAGTGCGGGATTACACCTGCGGGTTTCGGGCGTATCGCCTATCCATGGTGAACAAATCTCTTCAGCATTACGGGGAGGACATCATCACCCGGGCGGGTTTTGCGTGTACGGATCAGCTATTGGTCAACATGGCGTGCCTTGGAGCCAAGATTACAGAAGTCCCGTTTGTTCTGCGCTACGACCGCAAAGTGGGGGAGAGTAAACTCCAATTGAATACAACAATTGTGGAAACGCTGAAACTGCTTTCCCATGGAAACAAAGCTCTCCGGGAGGCCCGCCGTAAGGGCTTCCGCTGAGCGGTTGTTTAAGCCTTTAGGGCACGATTGAACTGCTCAAAAAATGCTCGGAGTTTATCTGGCGATTTGATGCGAACCACCTCTTCCACACCACTCGAAAGATCAAACGCGTGGGGGAGAATGCCTTGGGTTCTGAACCCATGCACTACCTCGGCGATGTTTTCCGACCCTAGACCTCCGGCGATGTAAACCGGTCCCTTTTCCACCACCGGAATTGCCCAATCATGATTGAACCGGTGCCCTGTACCACCGTGTTTATCCGGCGCATAAGCATCCAACAACACCGGACCAAACTTCAGTGCCTCGATTGCTTCTGAAGCAGATTCTGCAGTCTTCATTCGGAACGCAGGCACCACGGGGACGGGGATCACTGAGCGATGTTTTTCCGTGACTTCTCCGTGAACCTGAACGTGATCGAAATCCAATCGAGTGTGAAGATCAGCGATTTCCTCCGGTGACTCGTGTAAAAAAACACCCACCAGTTTGGGAGGATTTTTGCTGGCAATTCGGCGAACCTCATGGATGATGATCCGAGCATCTTGTTCTGAAACCTCGCGTGGAGTTCCTTTTGCCATGATGATTCCAAGATATGTTGCTCCCAGTTCATAGGAGAGAAGGGCGTCCTCCAAACGGGTGAGACCGCAGATCTTAATTCGGGGTGAGGGATTCAACAGCAAACCTCGTTGATTGGTACGTCTCTCGCCAAAAAAATCACTGGAACGGTGCATCGGTTGGCGCGAGCGTACCCAAGTGAAACAATAGCAACTCCTCTGTGTCCAACGGAGTCCATCGAGAAGATGAAGCCAATCAGGGGCCAGTGATTTCTTCCCCGCATCCCATGCATCAGGTCAGGAGCCTCCGTGAGAATTCCCGTCAAAAAAGAAATCATCAACGTCATCCCCCAATCGCCGTTGAGCGAAGGTCACCCCTTCCCTGAAAAAGCAGCGTTGATCCCCTCCAACGAGCCCATCGTTTTCCCGCACATGATTGCCCCGGTGGTGATCACCGATGAAAAGCACATGCGCTTGGTGGAGGACGTTTTCCGCAAGGATCGATTGGTGGCCTTTTTCCCCACGGAAAAAATTGAGAAGCAAAACAAGGAAGGAAAAACCACCGAGGTAACCCGCCTGCTTACCCACGGAACTCTTTGCGCCATTCTTCGGATGCTTCGCATTCCCGATGGAACGATGCGGCTCCTGGTTCACGGGATTGCCCGAATCAAGGCCACAGGAATTGTACAGAATTCCCCTTACCTCATCTCCAGCATTGAAACCGCCAAGGAGATTCATTACACCGATGATTTGGAGGTGGATGCTCTTCGAAAGGAGACTATGGAAAGCCTGCAGAAGGCGGTGATGTATGCCAACCTTTCCGAAGATCTTTTGGTTGCGGCCCTCAATGTCGATGATGCCGGCAAACTCGCCGACTTGGTTGCCAGCAACGTGAGTTTGAGCAATAAGAACCTGATTCAGATTCATCAGGAAATTGATACCAAGAAGCGTCTTCGCAGCGTTTATGACCACCTCACCCGAGAGGTGCAGGTGATGGAGATTGGCAATACCATTTCCGAGCGTGTTCGTGAAAGTGTGGACCGTAATCAACGCGAATATTATCTGCGTGAGCAGATTCGCGTGATGCAAAATGAGCTTGGACAAACGGATCCCAACGTCTCGGAAATGCAGGAACTCCGCAGCCGTGTGGACGCCAAGCAGATGCCCGATTATGCCAGAAAAGTGGTGGATAAGGAACTCACCCGCCTTAGCATGTTGCAGCCTGCTGCAGCGGAGTATGGCGTGGTGCGTACCTACCTGGAGCACATTCTGGATTTGCCTTTTGTGGAGCGTTCCACGGATAACCGCGACTTAATTGCTGCCCGGGAAATTCTGGAGGAAGATCACTTCGGTCTTCAAAAAGTGAAGGAACGTATCTTGGAATTTTTGGCTGTTATTACCAGCCAAAAAGGGAGCATGAAGGCTCCGATACTTTGCCTCGTGGGACCCCCCGGAGTCGGTAAAACCAGTTTGGGAAAATCCATCGCCAAAGCATTGGGCCGCAAGTTCCACCGCTTCTCCGTGGGCGGAATGCGGGATGAAGCGGAAATCCGGGGGCACCGCCGAACCTACATAGGTGCCATGCCTGGCCGAATCGTGAAAAGTCTGATGGAGTGCGAAACCATCAACCCGCTCCTGATGATTGACGAAGTGGATAAAATTGGTTCGGACTTCCGGGGAGACCCAGCTTCGGCACTTCTGGAAGTTCTTGATCCCGAACAGAACGATACGTTTCAGGATCACTACATGGATATGCCCATCGATCTTTCCAACGTGCTTTTTGTAACCACGGCGAACACCTTGGATACGATTCCCGGCCCACTCCGGGATCGGATGGAAATCATCCGTATCGCAGGGTACACCCCCGAAGAGAAGTTCCATATCGCCCAGCGCCATTTGGTGAAGCGTGAGTTTGAAAACTCTGGATTGAGCAAACGAGTGTTTCGATTTGCGAAACCCGCGCTGCAACTTCTGATATCCGAATACACAGCCGAGGCGGGAGTTCGAGGACTTCAGCAACAAATTGGTGCCGTTTGTCGGAAGCTCAAACTGAAAATTGCCGAGGAGGAGTCGCTCCTTCTCCGGGGAGAATCGCTTCCTGAAAACACCCCGGCCCTCAGCAAGTCGCGTAGTTTCTCCATCACAGAAGAGGTTGTCCGCAATCTGCTCGGTCATCCCAAATACAAAATGGATGTAGCGGAAATGAATCCCATCCCCGGGGTGGTTACTGGCTTGGCGTGGACTCCGATCGGTGGCGACATTCTCTTCGTGGAAGCTTCCCGCTTTCCCGGCAAAGGAAACCTCAAACTCACCGGTCAATTGGGCGATGTTATGAAGGAATCCGTTAATGCAGCGTTTACGTTTCTTCGCGCCAATCGCCATCTTCTTCAGGTGGAGGACACAGAGTTTTCCGAATTCGATTACCACGTTCACGTCCCGGCGGGAGCCACTCCCAAAGATGGTCCTTCTGCTGGCGTGGCGATGGTCTCGGCGCTTGCATCCCTTCTTCGCAATCAATCCGTTCGTGGTGATTTGGCCATGACCGGGGAGATTTCACTTCGTGGAAATGTGCTTCCAGTCGGAGGGATCAAGGAGAAGGTTTTGGCCGCGCATCGTTCTGGGATACGCACCATTCTACTTCCCAAAAAGAACGAGCATGATCTGGAGGAAATCCCTCAGTCGATTCTCAAAGTGATTACCTTCCACTTTCTCGAGCGGACGGAAGAAGTGTTCTCGCATATTTTCTCCACGCAACCAGCCAAAGCCAAAGCAGCAACCCCAAGGACCCGAAAAGGGAGGAAAACCGAATGAGCCCCACACGCGACCGCCGCACGGAACTGGGTTGGCACTCCACCACAATTTGCGCTGTTCGCAAGAACGGCAAAATAGCTCTCGGTGGTGATGGCCAGGTGAGTTTGGATAAAATCGCCCTGAAACATTCCGCCCGCAAAGTGCGCCGCATATACAACAACTCCGTCATCACCGGGTTTGCCGGCGCTACGGCTGATGCCTTCAATTTGCTGGAAAAGTTTGAAGGCAAACTTCAGGAGCACAACGGTCAGCTTTTGCGTTCGGCGGTGGAACTGGCCAAACTCTGGAGGACGGATAAAATGCTGCGCCAGTTGGAAGCCATGATGATTGTGGCCAACTCAGAAACGATGCTGCTGGTTTCGGGAACGGGCGACGTTGTGGAACCCGATCACGATGTATTAGCCATCGGCAGTGGCGGGGCTTATGCCCAATCCGCCGCGCTTGCGTTGGTTCGCCACAGTGCACTCACCGCGAGAGAAATTGTTCAGGAAAGTCTGAACATCGCCGCAGATATTTGTATTTATACAAACCACCACCTGACGATCGAGGAAATTGATCTGCTTCCCTGATCAACAAAACCGGGGCTTACTCTGGTGTTGGGGCCATGGTGGCGTCTTTGGAGGGGGCTTTCAGGTTTGTATCGGAAATACTTTGAGCCAACGCCCGGCGACGAAGGTATTCCCTTAGGCTGTCTTCCCAGTGGGGGAGGAGGTCCATTCCCAGGGCCTCGAATCGAGTGTTTTTCAGCACACTGTATCGGGGGCGTTCCGCCAAAGAACGGAACTGTTCGGTGGTAATGGGCTTCACCTGAACCTGTTTATCCGCGAGTTCAAATATCTTCCGCGCAAAGCCGAACCATGTGGTATTCCCTTCACCGGTTACGTGGAAGACACCGTAGCTTTTGGCATCGAGGAGAAGGATGAGCGCTTTCGCCAAATCGAAGGTGAAAGTGGGGCGTCCTGTCTGATCATCCACAACGGCGAGTTCATTCCGTTGCTCGGAAATACGCAGCATGGTCTCAATAAAGTTGCGATTGTACACGCCTCCCAAGCCGTTCAACCAGGAGGTGCGGATGATTTTGTGGCGTTCCAAAAGCTCGCGGAGGTATTCCTCACCACGGAGTTTTGACAACCCGTAGGTGTTCAACGGGTGGGGGACATCAGATTCCGTGTAAGGCTTCCCACGCTTCCCATCGAAGACATAATCCGTGGAGATGTAGAGGATTTCCGTATCAAACCGGCTGGCAAAAAACGCGAGGTTCTTGGTTCCCTCCGCATTGACCATGAACGCGTTCAGCGGTTCCTTCTCTGCCGTATCCACAGCGGTGAAGGCCGCACAATGGAGAACATGCGTTGGGCGGTAACGCTCAAACATGGCGCGGATGGAGGACAAGTTGGTAATGTCCATGGTTTTGACGGTGGCCGGAACGATGTTAACACTACTGAGTTTGCGGAGCTGGCGAATGACTTCGCTTCCAAGCATACCATCAGAACCGGTGACGAGAACGGTTTTCACGGAATGAGGCGTCCTTTACGGAAGGATTTTGACAATCTTGCGATCAAAGTTGGGGATAACCTTGGAAGACTGTAAACAAGAGAGTTTCGTCTCCCGTGAAGAAAAACGTCAAGTTCCGCATCGATTACCCGATGAGGAGTGCCTAGTTGAAGATCCCAGGGGGTGGATTGGTTTCGTCCATCAGCCGTTCCAAGGCCACCCGAGCGGCATCGTTTTCGGCGTTCTTTTTTCTGCTTCCTTTTCCCTGACCCAAGGATTTTTCTCCGAGAATCACTTCCACAACAAAGAACTTATTATGGTCGGGGCCCCCTTCATGGATAACCCTGTAGGCTGGTAATCCCTCGCCACGGCCTTGACTCCATTCCTGTAGTTTCGATTTATAATCCACTGCAACCCGGCGGGCTGCCATGGCATCAGCGGGTTCCACAACGTTTCGAAGGATCCAGGGTTCGATTTTTTTCAGGGAATGAGCGATGTAGAGCGCCCCGCAGAAGGCTTCGAGGGCCGAGCCGAGGGTGGAGTGACGATTCCTGCCCCCGCTGGCCTCCTCGCCGTATCCAAGCAGAAGAACCGAACCGATCTCCAGACTGAGGGCGATTTCTCCCAGGATTTTGCGGCTCACCATGGCTGCCCGGAGTTGGGAAAGGGCGCCTTCGTCCTGCTCAGGCATTTGCCGATAAAGATATTCCGTGGTAAGCAACCCGATCACGGCGTCGCCAAGGAACTCCAACCGTTCATTGTCTCCGCCCTCGGCCATACCGTTCTGCTCCACATAC
>JANRMB010000031.1:0-3852 GCA_033761985.1 Candidatus Sumerlaeia bacterium
ATCAAATCCTTCCGCTGCTGAATCGCCTTTCCTTTTAGCGCAGTCACGGCAGCACCGACTCGCCCCTCGGAGAAACCTGCCAGCATTCCCGCCAATCCGCGCTCAACCTTTTCCTCCTGAACAAGGCGCTCCACCAGTTCCTTGCGTTGCAGGGGTTGGCAAAAAAGCTGCGCACATCGCGAACGAATTGTCTCCAGAACCTGATGATAATGGTCCGTCACCAAAATCATCTTCAGGTAGCTCGGCGGCTCCTCCAGAAACTTGAGGAGAGAGTTGGCCGCGCTGGCGGTGATGGTATCGGCACCGAAGATCAGGATCACCCGGTAACGCCCTTCCAGCGGAGGAACCCAGGCGACTTCCTGCAGGTAGCGGATTTGATCCACCTTGATGGAACGCGAACGTTCCATGGGTTCGATGATGTTCAGGTCCACATACTTACAGGGAAGTGGCATATCCTCCTGATATTGAAGAGGATACGAACGGGAAACGAGTTCCTGCACCCGAGGGTGAACATCCGTGGTGAAATTCCAGAGAGGATTTACGGGTTCTTCCGCAGCGCGGGGAGCCGGCCTTGCAGGAATCGGCTTGGGAGCAGGAGCGGGCGCTGCCAAGGGTGCAGGAACGGGAAGGGGATCCGGTTCTGATTCAGGTTCTTCGGCGCCGAACAAATCGTCCATACCGCCAAAGAGGTCCTCTTCCGGTGCACCGAAGAAATCATCCGGTGCAAGGCGGGGAAAAGGGACTTCGTAGGGGGCCACGGGATTGCTCAACTGAACTGAAGGTGCCGGGCGGGCGGAGGTGAAGATCTGCTTGGCGATGGCGAAGGCCAGGGAGCGTTTCCCGACGCCATCAGCCCCATGCAGGAGCAGGGCATGCGGAAGGCGCTCCTGCGCAATCATGGAACGCACAAGCTGGATTTGGTGCTGATGCCCCCAGATGGTGGCCAGAGTGTGTTCCGCAGGGAGTTTCAACTGATTTCCTTTGGGGACTTACTTCAAACGTGAACGCCTTGACGTGACAAATAGCGTTCGGCTTCCAGAGCAGCCATGCATCCGTATCCCGCCGCGGTGATCGCCTGACGGTAATGGTGATCGTGAACGTCGCCAGCAGCAAACACCCCTTCCACAGACGTATGCCCATGGGAATCGGCGGCGATGTATCCGTTTTCATCCAGCTTGATAAACCCACCGAGCCAATCGGTGTTTGGGGTGTGACCGATGGCTACAAACAGGGCGCAAGCCGCAATCTCACGGGTGGTGCCGTCGATCAGGTTACGGGTTTTGACGGTGTGAACACTTTTCTTTTTTCCCTCGGTGGTGCCGAGAACATCATCCACCACGGAGTTCCAAACGAATTCAATTTTGGGGTTTTCAAGGGCACGCTTCGCCATTGCAGCGCTGGCACGCAACTCATGACGGCGGTGAATCACATACACTTTGTCCGTCACTTTGGCGAGATAGCTTGCCTCTTCCATGGCGGTGTCTCCCCCACCAACAACCACCACGTGTCTTCCGCGGTAGAAGCCACCATCGCAAACGGCACAAGTGTGAACGCCGTAGTTCCAATAAGTTTGCTCTCCGGGGAGATTGAGCAGCTTGGGGGATGCCCCTGTGGCGATAATCACCGTGCGGGCTTTGCGCGTACCGGCGGTGGTTTCAATCACAAAATGGTCGTCCGTTTTGGAGATGGCCGTCGCCTTCTCGTATTCAATGGTGGTGCCGTTGTTCTTGGCTTGTTGCTCCATATCCATCATCAACTTGTTGCCATCAACTCCCTCGGGGAAACCAGGGAAGTTTTCGATCGTGGTGGTGGTGGTAAGTTGGCCGCCCACCATGGGACCGGAGATCATCAGCGGGGCAAGATTGGCGCGGGAAAGATAGATCCCTGCGGTGTATCCTGCAGGCCCACTGCCCAAGATGATGGCATTGTAAATGGTGTCCGGATTGGTCATGGAAGTAGGAGAAACCTTGAAAAAGTGACACTTTCCCCAAGTGGGAAAGACGATTGATTGTGTGTAAGAAAAGCTGATGCCAGCAGGGGTGGTCAACCGATCAATGAGCGCAACGTGGTGAGATTTTCCCGGTCTTCCTGAAGTTCGGCTTCCTTGGGTGTCTCCAACACCATGGGAATGGCGGCCAAACGTGGGTCATTCATCACGTGACGGAACGCCTCCAAACCCAGGAAACCTTTCCCGATGTGCTCATGGCGGTCGCGCCGTTCCCCCAAATCATGGAGTGAGTCATTCAGGTGTATCGCACACAAGTGGCGGAATCCCACAATAGTATCGAATTGCTGCATCGTCTTCTCATAGGCTTCCGCGGTGCGAAGATCGAACCCCGCGGCGAAGAGGTGGCAAGTATCCAAACAAACGCCCACCTTCTCCGGCAGATCAATCGCCTCAATCAAATCCCGAAGGTCCTCAAACGTGGAACCCAACTGAGTTCCATTGCCGACGGTATTCTCCAAAAGCAGGCGAGTGGGTGACTCCGCCTGCCGTTGCAAAATGGCGCGGGCATTTCGGGCGATCTGCTCAATTCCAGCATCACGTCCTGAACCCAGATGCGACCCCGGGTGCATCACCAACCCGGCGAGTTCCAACTGACCGCAGCGCTTCAACTCGTCTTCCAAGGACACCAACGACTTGGCCATGACATCAGGTTTGTTGGAGGCAAGGTTGATCAAGTATCCCGCGTGGGCGATCAACGTATGCCGCTCAAAACCGATGCGATCGCGCTCCGATTTGAACTCCGAAATCTGCTGTTCCGTAAGCGCAGGACCCCGCCACTGGTTGTTGTTTTTCACAAACAGTTGCACCGCCGTGGACTGAACCTTCTCCGCATCCAGCAGAGCGTTCTTCACCCCTCCGGCGATGGACATATGCGCCCCAAGACATCTATTCCCATTTAACGAACGAGTTGCAGCATTCATGTGTGAGCTTCCTGAGCGGTGGAGAGAATTCGAATTACGGTGAGCGGGATGTTGGCGCAGAGGAGTTGTTCTTTCCCTTCCCGATGGCGCCATTTCAACCACCCAAGGGCTATCGTGTTTCCCTCCTCCGCCATGGTTGTGCTCGTTACACGGCCCACCTCCTGATCACCGGAGTAAATCGGAGTTCCGGGGGGAATCGCACCCGCAGCTTGAAGTTGCACAAACACTTTTGCCGGATGCCCCAAATTCGTGATGGTGGCAATCGTCTCCTGGCCCGGATAGCAACCTTTGTCGAAGTGTAGTCCGCTCAGCAGTCCTGCCTCCAACGGGATGTTCTCTTCGGTGAAGTCCTTGCCAAACTCCAGTAGTCCCTGACGAATTCGGAATGCCTCGTAGTCACTCAACGGAAGCTCCGATGCAGTTTCCAATCCGGATGGGTTCACCGCCACGGTAAGACCATTCAACAACGGGCTTCGGTAAATCAATTCTGCCTGAATCCCTGAATGAGCAGAGCCCACCAAAACAACCTGCGGTGTGGACCACTCCTCCACAGTGCAGTCTTCAGAAAAAATGTAGCGATCCAGAAGGCTTGCCAGTTGTGCTCCCCGGTAGCCGTTGGAGATCAGCAGAAACCGATTGTTTCGGGTATCTTCCACCACATCGAAGTCCGCCTCAATTTTCCCAACGGCGTTGAGAATAAACGCCCGGCGGCACTCTCCGGGAGACATCCCCAAAACCTTTTGGCTGCACCGGCGATTCAAATAATCCGCGCGGTCGTTCCCCGAAAGCGTGACAACATGATAAACGGGGAGATTCACGAAGCCGTTGCCGTTGGGAAATGGAGTGTATTCAGACATTATTGGGAGGACCGTTGCTTTTTGAGTTGTGCGATTTCGTCAGCGGCTTTGCGTATCCAAGCTCGCT
>JANRMB010000032.1:0-8508 GCA_033761985.1 Candidatus Sumerlaeia bacterium
TGAAGTTCCCGGCCCAACTGTCACTGTGGGAAGTGAAGGATTGGTAAATCAGGAGATTGTTATTGGGGAATTCATCTCAATAACGGGGACAGTGCTTGATCCCTTCGAAAAACCGATTGCCGATGCTGAAGTGTCACTTTATCAGTTGCTTGAGACCACACCCTCTAGTTTTCAACATACCAATCCTCAAAAGACCACCACCGATGCCTCGGGGACATTCACGTTTCAACGTGTGTATCCCATGAGAACAATGTTTACAGCGACTCATGCAAAGTATGCGGCGAGCAAAGCGTTGGATCAGCAGTACATCCCAGGGGCCCAAGTGGAACCTGTGTCCCTCACCCTGCGAGAAGGAAAATTGTTTGCGGGTAACTTGTACAAAGCCGATGGTAAAACACCTGTGAAAGGAATGAGCTACAACATCCATTCCAGCGATGGTACCTACAGCAGCATGACAAATTCTACGACGGATGAAAACGGGCGCTTCTTTGTGGAAAACGTTCCGGTCAAAACCGTGAATATCAATTTCTGGGGAATGGATGGAACGTCCAAATACGTTCAAGATTTGGAAGCAGACAAAACAGATCATGTGCTGATGTTGGATACACTCGACCATATCGCAGTCCTGATTACTGCCAAGGATGCGGAAACGGATGAACTGATCTTTGACTTCCGAGCACGTGATGTTTGGGGTGGGCCCAACCGAGTCAGCAGTCAAGGCGTGCTGCTTCTGGACAAGTTGCAGGTGAACACTTATCGCGAGATGGCCTTCGAAGCTACCGGATATGCCACCACCACCAAAAACTTTCAAGTGATGTTGGAGCCAGATGATGATGATGGGGTCATGGAACTCACGGTGGAGTTGGAAAAAGGAATTTCCGTAACAGGGACAGTGTTGGATGAACAAACCGATAAACCCGTCGCGGGTGTACGGTTGGATTATTACGAAGGGACTCCTGAACCGTGGCAACTCAGCCAACAAAAAGGAAAGAGATTGGTAACCGACACCGAAGGGCGATTCACACTGGAGGATGCCAAACCCGGATCGGGGACCTTCCGTGTGGATGCATCAGAACCGTATAGCCCTCAAATCGTGAATCGAGTCCTGAGTAAATCGGAACCTGAGATCGAACCTATTCTGTTGAATAATGGGGTGTTGCTTGCCCTGACGATTCTCAGCCCGGAACAAAAGCCCGTTCCCAGCTATCCCGTTGTTTGTCAGTACATGAATGGCAAGAGCAAATCGGGTGTCACCAACGCCCAGGGAATGATCGAGTTTGCAAATCTGCCTATGGAAGCCGTAACCCTGAACTTCCCTCAAAACGGATTAACCATCAGCAGCAAAGAGTTTGATGTTGATGGACGCGAAGAGATGACCTTCACCTTGGGGAAAGCGGATCTGGAAATCTCGCTGGTGGGAGGATCGCCTGATGATTCCTACAATATACAAGTCTCAATGATTGATGGAATCCGCGCCTTTTACGGCTATCAATCGACAGGAGATAAAAACAAGTTTAACTACAAGCAAATTCCTGCAGGGGCATGGAAAGTGGACGTCTATCCTTCTAGCTGGGGGCAGGTAATCACCAGCGCCAACATCACCATTGATGCGAGTGACACAGGGCTCATCCAGAAGGAGATCTCCCTCCCCTCCGGCAAATTAGTTGGTACGCTTTTGAAGGCGGATGGCACAGCCTTCAAACAAAATGATACCATCAAAGGGAGCGTTAGGTGGCGTTGGTTGGATGCTCCGGAAGATGCCCTGCTTAAGGATTCGAGTGTGGTGATCAAACCCGGTGGAACGTTTGAAGTGGTGAACCTGTCCCCGGGGACATATGAGGTCATCGCCTGGGTGGAGGGCGTGGGCCGCGGCATGACGGAGCAGGTCATTACGGCCAATGCGGCTGAGGTTTCCTGTACCATTCGACTCAAAACCTCCGGAGGGACACTGATCTCCCGTGCCTTCAAATTGGAAACGGGTGATCCACTTCAATCCGCGTGGGTGACCTTGGTGAATACCAAAACGCAGGAATCCTTCCACGAGGATCGACGTCAAGCCGATGGGACACTTACCATTCCCTACCTTGAACCGGGGACATACAAAATGAGTGTTTCCGCCTGGAGCCACAACGAGGTCTCCCGCGAGGTAACCATCCAGGAAGGCAAAAATGCGGAATTCGAGGATGTCCTCTACGGCTGCGGAGCCATCCGCTGGAGGCTTCACACCAAGGATGGCAAGTCTGCCACCGGGATCAAATGCCGAATCATTCCACTCGATCAGGGAAGCCTCGAAACCAAACGCGAAGGTGAAACTGAAAACCCCAGCGGGGAGTATGTGGTGCGTGGCCTGCGCCCCGGGAACTATCGGGCTGAAGCCTTCTCTTCTGAGGCTGGTGTCATCGCCACGCTTGATTTCAATCTGATTGAAGGACAGTTGGTTACGGAGAGTTCAGAAGTCCCGTAAGGCCCCCTTACCACTCCCTCGCCTTGACAAACCCACCCCTGATGCTGAGCCTTCCGTGAGATTTCTTCGGAAGGCTTTTCTCTTGGATAGCACCACCAACACCCCGCTCAACGTTCGCCCGCTCAAGATTCGCAATCTGGAGGTCTTCCCTCCCGTCCTCCCCGCGCCCATGTGCGGCATAAGCGATCATGCGTGGCGGTTGCTGAGTCGTGAGCAGGGATGTCCGCTTGTCTATACTCAAATGGTGAGCAGCGAGGCCATGATTCGTGGTCGGGATAAATGCTGGGAACTGCTTGATATGGAGCCCGAGGAATCCCCCATCTGCGCGCAACTCTTCGGCGCTGATCCCGAGCATTTGGCGGACTCCGCCCGGCATATTCAAAACGCCGGGGCCACGATTGTGGATTTGAACATGGGGTGCCCCGTCAACAAAGTGGTGAACAGCAAAGGGGGCTCGGCGCTGATGACCGAGCCCGATCTGGTGCGGCGAATCTTCAAAGCCATGAGGGCGGCGCTTACTGTGCCGTTCACCGTGAAGTTCCGTGCGGGGTTTGAAAAATACGGCGAAGAAGCCATCACCATCGCCCGCATCGCCGAGGAAGAGGGGCTCGATGCCATCTGCATCCACGGGCGCACGCGCTCGCAGCAATTCACAGGGAGCGCCAACTGGGAAATTCTGAAGGTGGTGAAGGAACTGGTGAGCATCCCGGTGATTGGAAACGGCGACGTAAAATCTGCCGACGACGCCGAGCGGATGATTCGCGAAACCGGCGTGGATGGCGTCATGATTGGTCGTGCGGGGATGGGGAACCCCTGGGTGTTCGGTCAGGTGGCGAACCGGTTGAAAGGCGAAGCCGCACCCCCGACCCCCACCGTGGGGGAGCTGATTGATACGGTGGAGCGCCACGCCCGGATCATGGTGGATCGCAAAGGCAACCACGGGCTTATCGAGTTCCGCAAACACGCCGTGCAGTATCTGAAGGGCTTCCACGCCGCCAAGGTGCTGAAAAAGGATCTGCTGAATATCACCGATCCGGTGCTCTATGTGGAAACACTGCACCGTTTCAAAGCCGACCACGCGGGCGAGATGAACGAACTCGTGGGGGCGTATGTGGAGCCGGTGGTGGTGTCGACGGAGGAAGTTTGTTCGCCTTGCTCGGAATAAGGATTCTGGTTGAGTCCGCGTCTCTAAGTGACACCATGGCTACTTAGAATGTTGATTACGGATTTCGAATCATGACCAAATTCCTAAACACCTCCGCCACTACTTACCATCTGGAAGAATTGATCAAATCGGCCACCGAACGACTGATTTTGATTTCTCCGTTCCTGAAGTTCAATGAGCGGATTCGGGAGTTGTTGGAAGACAGAAACAGGCTGAAAATCGATATACGAATCATTTATGGCAAAAGCGAATTACTTCCCGATGAGATCGCCTGGTTGAAGTCTCTCGAGTACGTACGCCTTAGCTTCTGCAAAAACCTGCATGCAAAATGTTATCTAAATGAAAAACAACTGATCATCAGCTCCATGAATCTCTACGAGTTTTCCCAAGTGAACAACAACGAGATGGGTGTACTGGTTTCTCGCTATGATGATACGGCCTTATACAATGAAGCCTACCAGGAATCCCAAAGGTTGATCCGAATTAGTGAGGAAGTGAAGTTATCTGTGGAACGAGTTTCACCGTTGGAACCCGTACCAACCACTGCTTCATCATCGGCGCCAACATCTGAAAGTGCAGTTCAGGAAACTGATAAATCCGCTTCAGGGGAGAAGAAAGTTTCCACTTCTCAGATGGCAAAAAACAGAAACATTCAGCCGAAGGAATTGTTTTCCAAACTGCAATCAATGGAATACATTCGCAGGGAAGGGGACGCGTGGGTTCTGGCCCCGAAAGGCGAAAAAGCGGGTGGTGAAATCCGAAAAAGCAAAATGTACGGGGATTATATCATTTGGCCCGAAGACTTAAAGGTCTAGCGCCCCCCACCTTCACGGTTCCTTCCGCTCGGGGTGGTCTTCCCCGACTCTAATCCACTGGGCATCCGAGACAAGGCAAACACCCCCGAATTTCTTCAAGCTCGGTTGAACCTTTTGGCTGATTTTCTCGGCCATTTCCGGCGAGCAGCACACCAGAATGTAGCTGTTCTTGAAGACATCGGTCACTTCATCGGCCAGGCGACGCCCCCTGTCCCCCATGCCCTCGGCATCGCGGATCAGCGTGTAACCCGAGACTTCCAGCTTTTCCAGTGCGGTGAGGATTTTTCGCACTTCCACGGAAGCACAGATGATTTCCACTTTTTTGATGGGGCGCATGGTGTTTCCGCTTTCCGTTTGGGCCGTTTCGATTGTGGTACTACCCGTTCTTCCCTAAGACCACAACCATTGGATGATGGAGAGATACAAGGGAATCCCGATGAGGACGTTGAAGGGGAAGGTGATGGCAAGCGCCATGGGGACATAGATGCTGGGGTTGGCCTCAGGGATGGAGTGGCGCATGGCCGCTGGCACTGCGATGTAGGATGCTCCGGCCCCCAGCACGGCGAGTAGTAACGCATCGCCAATGCCGAGCCCCGCAAGCTTCGCCAAGGCGATTCCCACGGCAGCATTGAGCAGCGGTGCCCAAATCGCAAACCCGAGGAGAAAACTCCCGGCCCGCATCAAATCCTTCAACCGGCGCGCGGCTACTAATCCCATATCCAGCAGGAAGAAGCAAAGCGCCCCTTTGAAGAAATCCACCACCACGGGCTCCAACGATTCCTTCCCAGATTCCCCGGTGATCATGCCGATGAGGAGACTTCCCATCAGAAGAAAAACGGAGCCGTTGAAGAACGCCTCGCGGAAGAGTTCCCCCCAATCCGCGGGGTCTCCGTCCCCTTTTGTCATTTGCCACCGATACAGCATCACCCCGAGAATAATCGCTGGCGACTCCATCAGGGCCATGGCCGCCACCATGTGCCCACCATAGGGGATGCCCAGCTTGCCCAGAAATGTTTCCGCCGCAATAAACGTTACCGCGCTGATGGAACCATAGGTGGCAGCGATGGCCGCAGAATTGGCGGCATCAAGTTTGGAGCGAAGAATAAAATAGACGTAGAGCGGGATGATGCACGCCATCAAGAGCCCCACACCAAGCCCTGCCACCACTTCGCCCGTGAGGCCACTGTGCCGGAGTTCCGTTCCCCCTTTGAAGCCGATGGCGAACAGCAGGTACAGGGAGAATAGCTTGGGGAGTGGCTGGGGAATTTCCAAATCCGACTTACAAAATACAGCCGCCATGCCGAGCGTAAAGAACAACACCGGCGGGGTGAGGAGGTTGTTGAGGAGAAGTCCGGGATCAATCATCGCGGGGGAATGCAACAAACCACTCGCTCACGGTCAACAATAAGTACGTTTTTTTCCCCTCCTGCAGGAAATCCTTTTATTGTGCCCCGGTGAAAATTGGGTTTCAGTACCCCATTGAATGCCGAGTCTTTTCGTTTTTTGCTCCCCCGAAGGTTTCTGTAATGACCTCCAGTCCCCATGCGTTGTTCTCTCAGGAGCCCGTTCTCAAGCTGCTTCGTTCGGCTCAAGGGGCGTTCCCGATTCAGTCCGACCCTTGGCAGGATTTGGCGACCGGGCTTTGGGTGGAGCGCGAGCAGGTGTTACGCTGGGTGGAGGAGTTGCACCGCGCCGGAGTCATCTCCGGAGTGCGGTTGGAGCCCGACCCCGCCCACCCGGAGGTGCAGGAGTGGTGGATGCCCGCTGGCGAGGAACCCTTGCCGACAGGATTAATGCCGAGGTGGTTGTTTGTTTCGGAGACGGGAATGCGGCTCCGAAGTGTTGCTCAATTGAAGACTTTTCGCCCGTCTCCGGAGTACCGCGAATACGCTTGGCCTGCCTCCGAATGGTTGAAGTGCGGAACGTTTCTCGAGCCCGCACCCGATGACGGGAGTACCCTGCGCGAACCTACAACAGAGCGATCCTACTTTGTGCAGCAGGAATCGTATGCCCGTTCGGTTCCCCTTCTGGAGGAACAGGCCGCCCTTTTGGAAGCGCTCTCCCAGCCCGTTCTGCCGGAACTTTCCGAACCCTTCTGGAAGGGGATCGGAAGCCGCATCGGTCTTCCGACTCTTACCGTGGCCCGGGAGGAGACCAGCCGCGTACTCCTGAGCAAACGCACGCGCCGGTTTCACTTGGTGGTGCAACCCGGCGCCGTGGGGTATCCGGTGACAGCGTTGGTGGCTTGGGCGCTTCCGTTGGAATCCGCTGCTCCCGCTTCACACGCCTTGCGAATCTGGAAAGCTGCTGCCGATGTGGTGATTCGTCAACCCACCCAAAAATATCCGTACACCCTCAGCGCCGTGTTGTTGGGGCGCTCTCCGGAAGATTTGAATACCACCCTTCAAACCCTCGAACTCAAATGGAAGCGCCCCATCGATTGGGTGCTGAAAGGCACGCTCCACTATGCTCAATAACCTCATTCCACGCCACCCTTGGTTGGCATTTACCATCGCCTGTTTCCTTACTGCGGCCACCCTCACCACGGGTTGTGCCCGCAGCGGAAAAGCGCCCACGGTTGCAACATCCACGGTGGAGGCGGAAGCCCCGGCGGTGCAGGAAATCCTGTGGGTGAATGCCGAAGAACTCTTTGTGGAAGGCAAAGGCTGGGAAACGGAAACACCTTTTGTACGGCTTCCCAATCGAGCTCAACAAATGGTGACAGAGAAGGTCTGGGTGCAGTCACAATACAGCACCGGCATGGCCGTGCGTTTTACCACCAACTCCAAGGAGATTCATGCGCGCTGGCCGGGAGGTGGAGCCCTGCGGAACATGGCTGCGATTGGCGTCAGCGGATTGGATTTGTACGAACGTGTCCCCGGAGCGGAGGGGAAACAGGCGTGGCAATGGGTCGCCGTTGGAAAGCCCGATCCCAAACCGATGGAACAGCAACTCATCTCATTCGAAGAGGAAAAGGAGCGCGAGCTATTGCTCTTTCTCCCCCTCTACACCAAGTGCCCCTCTCTGGAAATCGGGGTGCTTCCGGGTAGCACCTTTGACCAGCCCCAGAAGGAACGCACCCAAAAGCCGATAGTATTCTACGGCACGTCGATAGTGGCCGGGGGCTGCGCCTCTCGTACGGGGATGGCGCATACTTCCATCCTTCGCCGCTGGTTGGATCATGAGGTCATCAATCTCGGGTTCTCCGGGGCTGGAAGCATGGAAATTGAAATCGCGGATTTGCTCGGCGAGCTGGAGCCTTCGGTGATTGTCATCGATACACTCCCCAACACCACAACCCCGCAGCTGGAAGAGCGGTATGTTCCGTTCATTCGGCGCGTGCGGGAAAAACACCCGGATGTTCCGTTGCTCTTGGTGGGGCACATATTAGGCGACAAACTCCCCGATCGTCAGGAAGCCTTGGAAAAAGCCCTGGCCCAACTGGAGTCCGAGGGGCTGACCAATTACGTGTATCTCCCCGGTGGGGAACTGATTGCCGGACAGGAGGAAGGAACCGTGGATGGGATTCATCCCACCGACTTGGGTTTTTTACGCATGGCCGAAGTACATTATCCTATTCTGAAGGAACTGTTAGCCCACAAGGAGTAGCGTTACATTCTCTCGCAAACAATAAATCCTCGGCATCTTTTACCGCTTTCGTGGAAAGAATCACCTCGCACATCACCTCAGCGGTGTTGAAAAACCTCAGGATTGGCGATCTGAAGAATCAGAACGAAGCTCGCCACCACGAAGAGGATGGAGTCCAAACGGTCGAGCGCGCCACCGTGCTTGCCAAGGGATGTTCCACTATCCTTCACGCCGGCATCGCGTTTGAGGAGCGACTCCGCCAAATCACCGAGTTGACTCATCACAGAGAGAAAAAACGTCAGCGCCAACAATCCGGGGAAGGTGATTTTCAACATCGTCTCGGGGAAAAACAGAATCCCCAAAAACGCGGGAATGAACGAAGCCGCCAATCCCCCGAGGGCGCCCTCCAAGGTTTTCCCCGGGCTGATTCTTGGGAAGAGGGGGATTTTCCCCAAGTTCTTTCCAAAGGCATAGGC
>JANRMB010000033.1:0-7256 GCA_033761985.1 Candidatus Sumerlaeia bacterium
CTCGTTCCGGAGCAGAACCCCTATCCGAACCGGAATCCCGAGCGATTCTCAAAGTTTTGGAAATGACCGAACCCAAGCGCATCGTGAGTATGCACGAACCGTTGGCGTGTATCGATTGGGATGGACCAGGCGAGGACTTGGCGCGTCACATGGGGAAATACACGGATTTGAAAGTGGAAAAGCTGGGGAGTCGTCCGGGCTCATTGGGCTCATACGCCGGTGAAACGTTGGGAATCCCCATCATCACTCTGGAGTTTCCCAAAGGAGCGGGGAAACGCTCATCGGAAGATTTGTGGGCCGATTACGGTCAAACTCTGCTTGCAGCGATTACATTTCCCAACGACCCACCTTCCCTTGCTGAAGAGTAAAGGAAGGGTTATTCGTCTCGGCGAATAAAGACCTTCAAAATCTGGTGATAGAACCACCCCATCAGCAAACCTGCCATCAACCCACCCACGTGGGCGCCGTTCGCCATACGGCCGAGCATGCTCGGCATTCCGGCGAGCACTATTCCGAGCGCCAACCAGAGTATCGCCATCGTAAACACTCCGCTGTTTAATCCCAGGTATTCCCAGGGGCTGCGCCGTTGAACGTATGCGGCAAATCCAATCAATCCAAACACCACTCCCGAGGCTCCCACGAAGTTTGGTCCGAAGGGAATGTATTGCGTCAGATTGGATACGATGGCGAGAAACAAGATCAGGGGAAGAAACAGCTTCCCACCGATGCGCGATTCAATGGCATTCCCCAAGGGGTATAGCAGCATGAGGTTGAAGAGCAGATGGATAAAATTGGCATGAAGTAGTACGGGCGTAAACAACCGCCACAATTGACCCTGTTGAACTTCGGGGAGTGTGCGCGGAGAGATATACTCGGAAATATAGAGTTTGAGTTCGATGGAACGGAATTCAGGGATAGTGAGCGTACAGGAAAACAACCCGATGCAGAGGATCAACAATCCGGTGGTGAAGAACTGCATCTCGTCCGGAGAGGATCGATTGAAGGTGGACCGCCCGGGAATAACCTTGAAACGGGATTTCTGCTCTTCCTTCTTTTGCTGAAGAAACCGTTTCTCCCCTTCCGCTTCCCACTGGCGCATCTGGGGGGAGTCCGGAGCGTTTACAAACTCCGACCAGAGTTGCTGGGCAACTGGGAGATGATCGTCCGACACAACCCAGAAGAGAAACTCCCCGGTTGGCCCCTGTTCCACCTCGGACTCAATGCCATTCGCGTAAAGAATGCGGCAAAACCGTTGGAGCAGAACTCCGTCTGAGTGATTGAGAAGTTGGCGCATTCCGTCTCCGGAGATGGGGTGAATAGGTTATAGGTGAAAAATCCGGATGTTAAGGGAACTGGGAAGAAGGTCGTTTTTCTGAAGTCAAGGCGCGCGAAGCGATGGCGAGGAAAGCGTAGCGGAGCTACGATGAGGAGCAAGAGACGAGCAGCAACACAGAATTCAGGAAAACGAACTCTTCCCACCGATGGGTGCATACCAACTTTCCACCACGGGGAGCATAAACTTACCGCCACGGAATTCCCCCAAAGTTTTGATCAGATGATCAAACACCGGAGAGTGGTCGGTGATTTCTCCCGCCTGACGCTTCGCACGGAATTCCTTTTGACTCATGAAAGTGACACGCTCACCCGTGAGCACCGCAAAACGTGGTGTGGAGAGAAGGGAGAAGCCGAGTTCGGTTTCCAAGTGTTGGATGAGATGGGTCAATTGATCCCGCGTGCACCCGGAGAGGGTAGCGCCGGTGGGTTCCCAGGCAAGAACAAGGAAGGAACGTTCAAAGTAGAAGGCACCGGAGGCGTTGCGGATTTTTCCATCGCGGTGCCAGGCAAGAAAGAGTTGCTTCACGCGCTCCAGCACATCGTGGGCGGGCCCATCCTCGAGTGGCTGAGTAATGGAAAGAATCAGCAGAGTGGCGTCGTCAGCAAGCTGCTGAAAAGGGGTGAAGTCGAGTGTTTGGGTGTTCACGAACGGAGTTTTCTCCTGCGTTTCTCATGTGGTTTGGTTGGAGCCTTAATTTTGCTGAGCCCGTAGTAGCGTTGGAAAAAGAGCAAACCAAAGGCAGCGGGAATCAAGTACCGGGAGGAAAAGAGTACAGCCACGGCAACCAACATCGCCGCCGTAACCGTCTCAGTTTGAAAGAGCAAAACAATGGCCCATTCGCGGGTACCGAACCCCGCAAGCGAGATGGGGAGCAATCCCACGAACATCGCCATCGGCATTTTGAGGAGGATTTCCATCACCGTAACAGGAACCCCGATGGCGAAAAAGAACATCACGATTTGGATCAGGTGAAGCATCCAGATCCCCAGACTCCAGAGAACGAGGGCCGTTTTGCGTCCGCCACTCCCCCGAATCAATTCCATCACCTTTGGGCCGGCTTCCACCAAACCAATCACTTTACTGAGAATCCCTTTCCCTTTTCGGTTCGGAAGAAGAGCGCGGATCAACTTGGCTCCAAGGGGTGAAAAGTAAATGAGGACCACGGCGGTCACCACGCCCAAACCGATCAGGAGAACCCCCTGAAGAATCAGAACTTCGGGCCAAATCACGCAGGAGGCCAGGAGCATCAGTGCGCTGAGAGCCGCCAAATCGAGGAGTTTTTCAAAGACAACAATTTGAATTCCTTCCTCCCAACCGCACTTCCCTTGACGATAGAGAAATACGCCTTTTGCCAGATCACCTAGCTTGCTGGGGAGCACCAGGTTCAGGCAGCTACTGGCCAGAACTTGACGAACAGCCTCTTGAAGAGGGATCCGCGCAAGAGGACGAGCAATCAACGTCCAGCGATAGGCAATCGCCAGGGTTTGAGGAATAAACATCAAGAGAGAGAGGGCCACCCAGAGGAGGCTTGCTCCGCGCAATGCAGACCACAGTTCCGTTGAGTTGACTGAGGCTACAAGCAATCCCAACAATCCCAAAGCAATAAGAAGGGAGATAAGCTTTTTCTTAATGGTAAGATACCCGCCGTTTGTTAACTGAGGCCAAAACCAAAGGCGATGATGTTCATGAGGACAATCAGGATGTAGGTTCCCGCAAAAATGATTTTGATGGGTACGGCCAATGGGCCATCGTATTTGTTTCCAAAAAGGTATGCCAACGTAGGCAACCCACCACAGATCACGATCATCAGAATCCCGTAAACAATTTCTCCTGTGTAGAAGGCGTGAATAATCATCCAAACAGTAATCACGATGTTCAGGAATACCATTACCAACATAATTCCCAAAACCACCAAAAGGGCCACCCCCATTCCCACCAACGCAGCAGCTTCCTGATCGCTCAACTCTTCGTCAAATGTGATCGTCTCCACCTGCTCGGGATCACTGACCAGAAGGTCCTGCCCCCCCGCGGCGGGTGGGTTCAATTCGTCTGGTGGGATGTTTACGACTTCACCCGAATCAAGGGTAACCGTCATCCCTTGCGGCATCTCAAGATCCTCATAGAATTCGTCAAACTCTTCATCCGTGGGCCGGGGCATGGGGATCGGAGTTGGCTTGGGAACCATCCCCGGGACCATGGTTTTGAGTTGGCGAATGGGAACGCGCTCGGGTTGTGTCATTCCCAACGGGACCGCCATGAAGTGCATATCAGAAAAAGAGATTACCTTGGAGGATGGAAAAAAAGGCTGCTGCCCCGGAACACCAGCGAACGTAAGATCATAGAATCGGCCGGGGGCGGCGGGGTCGGAACCAAATCGGATTTCCTGAACGCGATCGGCTTCCACCTCATGGGGAGTGTCCCCCACTTTCATCGCAACCAGGAAGGCTGTTCGGGTGGGTTCCACCACGATGTTTTGCACATCAACACCGCTGAACTCCTCTACGCCGGAGTCCATGCGGAGGATAAGGGTATCCGCCTTTACAGTCTGCAGCGAAAAATGCAGTAGCAGCAGAACCCAGAGAAACGGGAAGCGGGAAAACAAAATCATGTTCGACACCATGTCGTGTTTTTAGAAAGAAGACGGAAAGGTACTCAAGGGTTTTCCCGTTTTTGTGGAGGAAAGGGCACACGATCCTCGTTGCTCTTCAGGGGGGACTGTGAACCATCTCCGGCAATTCACTTTCTTCCCCCGGAGGATGCCCAAAAATGACGTCGCGCACCCCTGTTACAATCGCTTACGGAGACGGAATTGGTCCCGAGATTATGAACGCCACAGTCCGGATTTTGGACGCTGCCGGAGCACGAATTGAGTGGGATCGGATTGAGGTGGGTGAACAGGTTTATTTGTCTGGAGAAAGTTCGGGTATTTCCGCGGCGGCATGGGAGAGTTTGCGGGCCAATAAGGTCATGCTCAAGTCCCCGATTACAACCCCCCAGGGTGGAGGCTACAAAAGCCTGAACGTCACCATCCGCAAAACGCTGGGGTTGTATGCCAACGTTCGCCCTTGCGTCAGTTACCATCCGTTTATTCAAACCAAGAACCCCAAGATGGATGTGGTGATTGTTCGTGAAAACGAGGAAGACCTCTATGCGGGTATCGAGCACCGCCAAACCAATCAAGTGGTGCAGTGCTTGAAAATCATCAGCCGCCCCGGGTGCGAGAAAATCATCCGCTACGCTTTCGATTATGCCGTCAAAAACAACCGCAAAACCGTGAGCTGTCTGGTGAAAGACAACATCATGAAGCTGAGCGACGGATTGTTCTACAAAGTCTTTGAGGAAATCGCCTCCGAGTACCCGAGCGTCAACACCGATCGTTGGATTATCGACATCGGCGCCGCCCGTTTGGCGGACACCCCCGAAATCTTCGACGTGATGGTGATGCCCAACCTGTACGGGGATATCCTTTCCGACATCGCCGCCCAGATCACCGGTTCCGTGGGGCTCGGTGGCTCGGCAAATATTGGTGAGCACTGCGCCATGTTCGAAGCGATTCACGGCTCCGCCCCCACAATAGCGGGGCAGGACATCGCCAACCCCTCCGGCCTGCTTCTGGGAGCGGTGATGATGCTGGTACATATTCAACAGCCCGATGTGGCGGAGTTGATTCACAACGCCTGGCTCCGCACGATTGAGGATGGCGTCCATACCGGAGACATCTACCGTGAAGGGGTCAGCCGTCAGCGCGTGGGTACCCAGGGCTTCGGCGATGCGGTGATCAAGCGATTGGGTCAAAAACCGGAAACACTCACTCCGGTAACTTATGCCAAGGAAGAAGTGAAATCGGTTACAGAGACTGTTCTCACTCAGATTCCCGTGCAGAAAAAAGATCTCGTCGGCGTGGATGTCTTCTTGGATTGCCGGGACATGACGCCCGACCAAATCGGGGGCAAAATGCAACCTCTCGGTGGTGAAGACTTTCAACTGATGCTGATTACAAACCGCGGCGTGAAGGTATGGCCGAACGGATACCCCGAAACCTTCTGCACGGATCACTGGCGGTGCCGCTTCCGGGCAACAAGCGCGGACAACACCACCACTCACGCCAAAATTATTGCCCTTCTTCAACGTGTTGCGGCGGCAGGTTTCGACTTCATCAAGACGGAACACCTCTGCAACTTTGACGGAAAAGCCGGCTATTCGCTGGGTCAGGGTGAATAACACCGTGATTGATCCTCAATGGGTTGGTGCTTGTGCGGCAACCTTAACGACGAGTGCTTTTCTTCCCCAAGCAATTCTCACATGGAGAACATTCAATACCGAAGGACTCTCGGTGGGGATGTTCTCCATGATGACGACAGGAGTTTTTCTTTGGCTCTGCTATGGGTGGATGATTGATGACTGGATTGTGATTGTGGCCAACAGCATCACGTTTGTGCTGGCAGCCAGTATTCTGGGAATCAAGGTTTGGAATCTATCCAGGGGCAGAAAATAAATCCGGGAATCATTTACGTTCCCTTTTCCAATCTGTTGATCCGCCGTTGAATGAGTGCCGCACGCTTGAAATCCTCTGAGTTTGCGGCTGATTTCATCATGGTATAGAGTTGATCCAGATCGGTGATTTTTTCAGGATCAAGGTCCGAAGAGATATCAATGACTCGCGCACTGGTGGCGTATTCCACCCGCTCGCTGCGGCGAATGGTGGAATTGGGTTTGCTTCCGGAGGAGGAGTTGTTTGCTGAAGACTTTCCGAAGCGGAATAACCGCACCAGAAATCCCAAACGCCCCAGTTCCGTCTCCGCACGGCGGCGGGCAAGGCTCATGGCATCGGAGTCGTAAAAGTGGATACGCCCCGCCCAGTTGTCCTGACGATCGTAAACGTCCTGATACTGGATACGCTCCTGCTCCATCAGGCACACCTGAATTCCGAGCAACGCGATAATGGTCAAGAAGAAGCTTCCGGAGCCGATATAGGGTATCGGGAGATCCAAACCAAGAAACCAAACCATGATCACAAAAACGGAAAGCCCGATGCCGATTCGAGTTACCCAAAGAGTGACGATTGCCGGGTTGTAGCGCAGGGAAAAAAACGACCGAAGAAGCCGGG
Source organism: Candidatus Sumerlaeia bacterium (assembly GCA_033761985.1). Lineage (GTDB taxonomy): Bacteria > Sumerlaeota > Sumerlaeia > SLMS01 > JAHLLQ01 > JANRMB01. The sequence continues at coordinate 6,444 of JANRMB010000033.1, forward strand.
CCGAATCCATGGGGAATATCGGAATCAGCAGATTAAACAAAGCCAAACCTGAATTTACAGACCCCAAAATCAGAAAGGTAAGGGTGACCCCAAGAACGATTCCCCACACCCAGGTGGGTGAACTTTCCGGAAGAAATCCGAAAGCCCAGGTGGCTGCAAAATAACCGAACCAACCCAAAACAGCCAGAAGAACGGAAACCGCCGGTCCGAGTGCGGTGACGAGGAATTCGCATCGGGGGGATTGGTTGCAGTCGGAAACCATGGCTATACCACCTACAGGAAGTAGAACGACTTGATGCGTTCGCCCTCCCACCAAGTGTGCTCCCCAAGCATGGCCCAATTCATGGAGTAGCACGGAGAAGAAAAGAATCCCGATGTACACCACACCGAATACGAGGCTGAGCCAAAAGGAGCCGAAATCGGGAGATGCCTGCACAAAAGAACCGACGAAGAATGGGAGAAAAATTAAGAGGAGTAGGTGAACGTGGATCGGAATCCCGTAGGCCGTATAGACATGAACCGTTTTGGTAAGGAGCCACTTGATGTTGGCGAGGAGTTGCTGCACGTCGGGTTTTGTCCTCTATGCTGGGGATTGAAGAGACTAATGCAAAAGCTCTTCCCGTTCCAAACGTTTACGTGCTTTGGCGCCGTTCTGTTTCCACATCGATGGCGATCCCACCGCGGAGATTAAACTTCGTCACAATCTTCACGTATCGGGGCTTCAGAAAATCGAAGATTTCATCGGCCATGACGTTCGTAATATCCTCGTGAAAACCTGCGGAATCGCGAAAGCTCCAAAGATAGTTTTTCAGG
>JANRMB010000034.1:0-4842 GCA_033761985.1 Candidatus Sumerlaeia bacterium
GACAACAAAGACCGGTTCCTTTTTTTCCTGCATCCAAGTCAAGAGCGTCCCCACAACGCGAGCAGTGGTTCCTCCATCGGTCTGGTCTGAGCTTCCCATCCCCGCCAACCCTTTCTCGATCTCGTCGATCCAAAGCACGCATGGGGCAAGAGCCTGAGCCACCTGAAGCGCAGTACGGATGTTCCCCTCAGACTGCCCGACGATGCCCCCGAACACTTTGCCCAAGTCGAATCGCAAAAGAGGGAACTCCCATGCAGCCGCCACAGCCTTCGCCAGTAGGCTCTTGCCGCATCCCTGCACCCCCAGCAACAGTACGCCTTTTGGAGCATCCAGACCGAAATCTCGCGCCCCCGCGCCGTAGGCCCGCCCGCGCTTCTGCAACCACTCCTTCAGCATGTCCAGCCCGCCCACCTCAGAGAAACGCGCTTCTGCCGGATAGTATTCGAGCACCTCACTCTGGCGGATGATGCGTTCCTTCTCTCGGTTCACCAGAGGAACAGCTGAGCGATCAAGGATTCCCCGCTCCACTGCAGCCTGACCAAACGCAAGCTTTGCCTCCATCACGGTGAGCCCGCGCGCTGCGTCGAGCAAAGCGTCATCCACAGCACCTCCAACCTCTACACCAAGCGAGCGCGAGACATCCTTGAGAACCTCCTCGATTTCATTCCGGTCAGGGAGGGGAAGTTCGATGGAGTGTACCTCCTTGCGAAGGTCGTAGGGGAGCGAAAATGTTGTGGTTGAGAGGATGATCAGCTTTCTTGGCTGTTGAGGAAGGCGGCAGATCTCGCGAATCCACCGGAGGACCTGATGATGCTCGTCCTTCAAGAAGGGGTGAAAGTCCTCTAACAGCCAAATTCCGGCATCATTACCGGCATGAATGGACTCCAGCATGGCCAGCGCATCGAGATCTCCTTCGTTTTCCCCCTTGAAGCCCTCCTCCTTCGAATCCCAACGTCTGAGCCCCTTCGACTGCGACCAGACAAACAGCGGGAGCCGCAACTCCATAGATAGGCCGATAGCCCATCCCTGAACACGCTCCCACTCATATGATGCTAGGTGGAGGGAGTTTGCCCCTGCCTTCGCAAGAGTAAGCAGCCTCTGGTAGCCGTTCATTTATATCAACCTTTTCTTGCAGAATGCTGATCTAAGCAAAATATAAATTCAGTGTTCAAATTTATCGTATGTGTGCAAGCGATTTATGGATTCAGTCCGAGTATCTGATTTCCGTTTAGAATTGAACGAGAAAACAGAAATTATCGTGAAAAGAAGCCATTAGGTATGTTCCAGGACTGTATGTGTCGGGACATGGGTAACACTTTAGTCTCACCACAAAGGTAATACTTTTCGCTAAATCATCGCCTCCTTTGCCCTATTTGAGCCCAATTTCACCGAATCATCCCCCTTTCGTAGACCTATTCACCCCCGATTCGAACCGAATCATACCCGATAACCCGCGCAGAATTCGGTAAAAATAAGTAGTGTGAAATTGTATAGTTTCGCGACATCGGTAACAGTCTCATCAAAGCGGTAACAGTCCCGATCCGTTTTCCCGATCTCTAAGTTGCACTTCCGTTTGTGCGCTTCGCTAATTCTGGGCTTTGGGATCACCCCCCTGCAGGGGGCCATTAGCCGGGGTGTTAGGCCAGCACAACATCCTCACTTATCCTGTTCATCCTGTTTATCCTTGTGAATTCCCCATCCTGAATATCAGGGCGTTACGTCTCACGTGCCTTGATCTCAGAAAACGAGCTCCAATCCTGACTTCTGATTCGGTGGGTGTGTTTTTCCCCAGCTGGAGCACTCGGTATTATTATTCGCGATAAATTTAAACATTTCTGCTTGAATTCCCAATCGGCGTTCTATTCTATCCTTCACAATGTATTTTGTAGGGGTTACTCTATGTACCCAGCTTCTCTTCGATTTGGTTTTCTCAGGATGAAATCTGTTTTCTCGACCTTTGGGGTCGCGGCGTTTGCTTTGGGTTTTGGGGGTTTTGCGGGTGCGGTGCAGCCACTGGAGGTGAACCCTCTGCCGAAACCCCGTAATTTGCATGGTTCGATTGTGGTGGGTGATTATTACTTCATCATTTCGGGTGATGAACCCATGCCCGATGGCTTTACAAATCAGGTCATTACGGCGAAAATTAATCCCGATCGCTCCCTTGGGGCTTGGTTTCAGAATCGTCCGCTCCCGATCAACGTGATCTACATCGGCAACAACGTGTTGCGGGTGAAGGATAAGCTCTATATTGTGGCTGGTCAGGAGGTTTCCGATATCCCCGGTGCGGCGAATCCCGGTTCGGAATACAATCACTCCCCAAATAACACCGCCATCTACGCCACGGTGGATCAAACGACCGGTGTGTTGGGGGATTGGCAACGTTCCGCGCCTTATGCCGCCACAACGGGTCAAGGGGCTGCGGCGGCTACGGACGGTCGGGCGTTGTACGTGATCGGAGGGTTGGAGGATCCGGGAGAAAAACCATCCAATCAGGTCTTCTTTACCACTCTGGATTCCAACGGTATCCCAACATCCTGGAAAGCCACATCTCCTCTTCCCACGCCCCTTGCTAACCATTGTGCCTTTGTGAATAACGGAAGCATTTACACGCTCGGGGGAATCATCAACGAGCAGGAGTCCTCAGCCACGCAGGATGTGTATGTATCAGAAATTCAGCCCGATGGTTCTCTCAGCCCTTGGCGGGTGGCTCCTCAAAAGCTTTCCTATAACGTGAATCTGGCTTCTGCTGCTGCGGCGGATGATTTTCTCTTTTTGTTCTGTGGAAGAACTCCGCAGCGAACAACCCTGAGCAAAGTTCAATTTGCCCAGATTACTTCCAGCGGTCTTTCCAATTGGGCGGATCGGGATACTCCCATCACCGCGCGGTCCTTCTCCTCTGCGGCGATGGATCCCATCCGGCGAAGCGTTTATGTGAGTGGAGGTCGTTTCAGCTCAAACTATGCGGACATAAACGACAAGGTCTTCTGTTTTCCCCTGCGTCCCTCGAATGCCTCCCTTTTTGCGAGCCGTTCGTTTGGCGGGTTTAAGGGTTTCGAGGAAGCCAAGGAATTTGCCCAATCAATGAAGAAGAACATCTTCACCTGTGTGTATTCCAGTGATATTCAGTTTAGCAGTGAGGCGATGATCAAGCTTTCCCAAGATCAGCTGATTCTGGCAAAAACAGAGAATTTTCTTCTGGCGCAACTCGATATCGCCGAGTCGCCCAGTCTTCAGGAACGCTATGGAATATACCGGGTCCCGAGTTACATGCTGCTCGATCCCAATGGTCAGGTGTTGAAGCGGAAGGATGGACTTCGGTCTGTTCAGGAGTTGCTGACGATGTTCGCCAACTAAGGAAGGACGGGGCCGTTGGCCCCCCTGTTCAAATGATGCTGGCGGTGTTGCGCATCGGTTTGTTCGCGGAGAGTCGCGGAGACCGCATTAGGGATGATCACTCGCAAGGCTGCAAGGGCGCAAAGGGAGTGAGCTTGGGAATGACGGAGGGGACGAGATGGTGGTGGGATTTATGGCGGGCAGAGGCAAACGGTGCTCGTGATTGTGCCCATGCAGGGCACGAGGAAAGAGGAACTGGTGCACCCAGAGTTGCGCTTCGCTTACTCTGGGCTTTGGGATCACCCCCCTGCAGGGGGTTTTTTATATGGGGTGAATGACCGAATAGTTCATCCTTTTCATCCTGTTCATCCTTGTGAATTCCCCATCCTTGCTATCCTTGAATTCGATGTTAAATTATTCTTCTCCGCCTGCGAATGGCGCCGGGCTAGGCCGTTGGCCTGGGCTGATCTTAGGCCGCGCCCTTGGTGCTGGTAGGTTATCGCGCTATTGACTAGGGAGAACCTAGACCCCAAACCCCACCTCTTCCCTTGCCCGAATGTTGCTCATTGTCAAAGGTGTAGCGGGTTTTGAAAGGCTTTGGCGTCTTTTTTGACCCAATTTTTTCTGGCAAGCGGTGGTCCGATGCACCCAATTCAAGCCTTTAAAGCCTTCTTCCGAGTCCTCGTTCAGGGGGAGCAGTTGCTCCCACCCCCTCCGCCCGCCACGGCGTTTCAACCCTCCCGCGAGCAGGCCGTGCAGCTTCTGGCCTTGCTTCAAAAAGATGGGCGGCTGGTGGATTTTTTGATGGAGGAGATCTCGGCCTTTAGCGATGCCCAGATTGGCGCCGCAGTCCGACCCATTCACGCCTCCACCCGGAAGGCCCTGCTGGAACGGGTGAAGTTGGCGCGCATTCACGATTCTCCCGAAGGCTCCACCGTGACCCTCCCGGAGGGCTTTGATCCCTCCCGTTACGCCCTCACCGGGAATCCCGGAGGAGGAACCGCGCAGTCTGGTGTGTTGCGGCATCGTGGCTGGGTGGTGACCGAATTGAATCTTCCCACGGTTCCTGCCGAGGCGGATCCCCTGGTGGTGGCCCCGGCGGAAGTGGATGTTCGCTAATACAAAACCGTAGATGCATGTTTGAGTATTTGGTTTCCGGAGTATACCGCGCTGATGATTGAAAACAGTTCCCACGTGATCGGCATCGATTTGGGCACCACCAACACCACCCTCTCCTACGTGGCGGTGGGGGAGGTGGATGCGGTGGAGGAACGCGTTCCGCTGCACGAATTTGCCATTCCCCAAGTAGTGGCTCCGGGAGCAGTGGAGCCTCGGCCCATGCTTCCTTCGGTGTTGTACGTGGCGGGGGGAAGCGAGTTGCCCCCCGATAGTCTTCACCTGCCATGGCGCGCGGAAGAGCGTGAGGTGCTCGGTGCGTTTGCCCGGGAGCAGGGAGCCAAAATCCCCTCACGGCTCATTCATTCCAGCAAGTCTTGGCTGTGTCATGGA
>JANRMB010000035.1:0-3339 GCA_033761985.1 Candidatus Sumerlaeia bacterium
GATTTCATGAGTGGGCTGAACGATGAATGAATCCACATCGAAGTTGAGGGGAAAAACTTCGTTTTCATCATGGCGATGGAAGATGTCGTTCCACTCGTTTAACGGCTTGGGAATAATAAACCGGCCCAAATCGGTGAATCGGAAGGTGTACTCCAACTGCGGCTGCTTGCGGGGGCGCCCGCGGCTTCCCCCCTTGGCTTTCATGGTTTTTCCGTCGCCTTGGCGACTTCCGATGACCTCAATATCTTTTTCGTCTTTCAACCCGATGGCAAGAATGCCAAGCCATCGCAAGGGTTCGGAAAGTACAGACTCGGTGACAAGTTCATTGGCGCGTGTGAAACGATCGAAGCTGAGAGAATCACCACGGCGGGGAATTTCCTGCTCCACCTTCGGGATGACTTCCTCATAAAAGCCCTCGGAAGAGCACCAGCGATCGGTTGGCATTTCCTGGAGGACTTCCAGAATCACTTGACGGAATGGAACAGCCGGAACCAATCCCACAGGAGGAACTTCACTGAAGGTCATGTTCCCCTCCAGATACTCCTCATTCCATGAGCTTGTCCGCATCCACCATTGCAACAAATCCTGATACGCCGCCTGGGAGTTCTCCAGCCAGACGACAAACTCATGGGAGACGCGATAGACTTCCCCAGTGGAACGGAGAAAACGCTTTTCAATCAGGAAAAGCAGCAGGAAATCCACATATTTCAACGTCTTGTAACGGGAAAGCATGGGGACGAACTTCTTCATATCCGTCCGGCTAACGCCACCGTTCGCCAGTACCCGCACGTGGTGATTGTTTACCGCGTTGGCCAGAACCACGATATCCCGCAGAAGCGTATTATCGTTTTCCAAGATGATGGAGGGTTTTTGTTCCTTCTCCACCACTGAGATGGATTCAAGTTCCTCAAAGGTGCGGCGATCGGGGATGAAGTTGTTGGCAATCACATACATCACATCCCGGGGAATCATCAGAAGGTTGTTGTACTTGTTGCCACCGGGAACGGCCGTAAAGATCAGCCCACCGGTATTGAGCAGCCACTGCAGGGCATCGCCCCGGGAATGATCATAGTTGTGTTGAACGTTGAGCTGCAACAAATCGCGGTAAACACAGACACCCCGGCGATCCACCAGCGAATCGAATACAGCCCGTTGTGACTCGGTGAGTCGGTCGATATAGTTCCGGAGAAAGCGCGGTTTCAGAAGATTAAGTCGGATCAAGTGGATGAGATAGTTTTTGTTCGCCGACTCGATGGGGAGTTTTAACCCTTGGGAGGCGATGTGTTTGAGCTCGTTGTTGGAGAGTTCCTTGAGAAAGTGCCCCAAGTACCCTTCCCAATAGGAGGGGAGTTCCACAAAGCGGAGAAATGGCTCCGGAATACCGCACAACACCAACTCCTCGGACAATCCGGGGACGTTATCAAAAAACACGATTCCGTTGGCAGCCAAACCCTCCACAAGGGTTTCCATGGCTTTTACGTTTTGGTGAAAAAAACGTTCGCACAGTTCGCCCCGTTCCACGTCACCACCGTGGATGGAGAGAAAGTGGATCAGCTTCCACTCCTGATCAGAAAGATTGCGGGTGGCGTGTTCCCAAGCGTTACGAGTTTGCAGACGCTGGTAGAGATTGGAGATGAGAATCCCCTGAATCTTTTCCTCAGAGTCCTTGGGGTTATACTCAGCAGGGGCAATATCCCAATGTTCCTGTATGCGCTGCAAATGGGTAATGGAGAGCGTTTTGAGGATACTTTTGAGTTTCATGGAAGAAGGAACCTAGAGGGCAATTGTGGGAAGAAGGAGTTGGAGTTCAAAACAGAATGATTTCCATGACAGACGTCGCCCCCAGCTAGACGGAGGAAATACAAAAGCGCAAGGTTTTCCAGCGGTGGGAACAAAAAAAATTGTTTGGTAAAGATTTCGGAATATCGCACCACGATATGAACGGGAACCGCGCCAAAATTGACGGACAGAAGGGGTTCCAACTTTAGACAGATGGAATCCAAAATCAGTGGCAGCTCCTCCCCTTCAAGAAAGCACTCACTTCAAGGCGAGGCAAGCTCCGCGTATTCAATTTGGTAATTATAGCCCTGTTGAGTTAGGAACATCTGCCGATTCTGGGCAAACTCCTGCTCCTTGGTGTTATGCGATACGATGGAATAGAAATGCGCGATGTTTTCTATCCCCTCGCCTTTGGGGCGCAATACTCGCCCAAGACGTTGCGCTTCCTCCTGGCGTGAGCCAAAAGTACCGCTGACCTGAATGGCGACGTTGGCATCGGGGAGATCGATGGCGAAGTTTGCCACTTTGGAGACGATGAGCAGAGTGATTTCCTTGGTTTTGAACTTCTGATACAAAACCTCGCGTTCCTTGTTGGGCGTTTTTCCCGTAATCACAGGAGCGTTGAACTCCCGTGAGAGAAGTTCCAGTTGCTCGATGTATTGGCCAATAATCAAAACGTTGTCGCCCTTGTGCTTTTCCAGCAGATCGTGAATAACAGCGAGCTTGGCAGGGTTTTCTGAAGCGAGGCGGAACTGTTCCCGCTGATCAGCCACGGAATACTCCACCTGAAGCTTCTTCTCCAAAGGAATACGAATTTCAATACAGTTGGCCGTGGCGATCCATCCCTGGGATTCCAAAAGCTTCCAGGGCATATCGAACTTTTTCGGACCGATGAGCGAGAATACATCGTCTTCGGCGCCGTCCTCCCGAACAAGAGTGGCCGTTAGACCAAGGCGACGTCGCGCTTGGATGTTGGCAACGGAACGGAATACGGGTGCCGGAAGCATGTGAACTTCGTCGTAAATGATCAGTCCCCAATTCTCCGAGTTGAAAAGATCCATGTGGGCGAATTCGCCATCTTTTGACTTCCGATAGGTGAGCAACTGATAGCTGGAAACGGTGACGGGGCGAATTTCCTTCACTTCACCGGAATACTCCCCCACTTGATCCGCCGTGAGGGTTGTTTTGGTGATGATCTCCTGACGCCATTGGCGAAGCGCCGTTATGTTGGTGGTGAGGATCAGGGTTTTTTGTTTCACCTTGGACATGGCGGCGATACCGATGACGGTTTTCCCGGCACCGCAAGGAAGAACCAACACTCCCGATCCCCCGCGAACGCCACCGCTGGCGTAGAAAATATCCACGGCATCGGACTGGTATTCCCGCAATCCAAAGGGCTTGCCGGAGGGAAGCTTGCTTCCGAGGTCCACATCGAGAGCCTCGCCCTCCGTATAGCCGGCAAGGTCCTCCACCGGGAGCTTTTCCTTGATGAGAGCCTGTTTGAGGAGACCACGATTCTCGTCATCGACACGAATGGTTTGCGCATCGATTTGTTCACCA
>JANRMB010000036.1:0-4796 GCA_033761985.1 Candidatus Sumerlaeia bacterium
GTTCCGCCGAGGCAGCGAAGGTCATCAACTTCCTGCGCGATGAAATGGGTGCCGACATCTCCGATGATTCCGGCATCGGCATCAAACCCATCTCCGTGGAAGGCTCCAAACGCCTTGTGCGCATGGCGATTCAATACGCCAGCGATCAAAAACGCCCCCGCGTAACACTGGTACACAAGGGCAACATCATGAAGTTCACCGAAGGCGCGTTTGCCGAGTGGGGATACCAAGTGGCAACCCAGGAATTCGGCGATGCCTGCGTCACCTACAAGCAAGTGCAGGAACAACACGGCGGCGTAACTCCCGAGGGCAAAATCCTGGTGGACGACGTGATCTGTGATGCCATGTTCCAACAACTTCTTCTCCGCCCGAGCGAGTACAGCGTTATCGCCACCATGAACCTGAACGGCGACTACCTCTCCGACGCCTGTGCTGCACAAGTTGGTGGTCTCGGCCTTGCCCCGGGCGCCAACATTGGCCGCCCCTACGCCGTTTTTGAAGCCACCCACGGCACCGCGCCCAAGTACGCCGGCAAGGACATGATCAACCCCGGTTCCATCATTCTTTCTGCCGTGATGATGCTCGAACACCTCGGTTGGAATGCCGCCGCCACGCTCATCGTCAAAGGCTTGGAAGAAACCATCGGCGCCAAAACCGTTACCTACGATCTCGAGCGCCAAATGACCGGTGCCCGCAAAGTGGGAACCTCGGAATTCGCTTCTCTGATCATCGAGAAGTTCTAAGCCAACTCAACACATTCCAAAACGGTGGGAAGATCCAGAATGTTCTCAAAGGACAAGGACGTTTTCAAATCGCTGAGATCAAGGCGCGCAAGGCTGAAGCTGATGCGGAGCGTACTTTCGTTCGCGACCGAAGCTTTCGACCGAAGCGCAACACCGAGATCAGCGATTTTGAGAACGTCCGAGGGGAACATCCTGAAAGCAGGTTGTTCCCCTTGTTTTGTTTTCTGATTTTTGCACAGGCACACACGGTATGAACATCCTCTTCATCGGCGATTTATACGGGCGGCCGGGCCGCGACGCGCTCAAGAAAGCGCTCCCCGGATTGATGAAACAATACGCCCCCGACATGGTCATCGCCAACGGGGAAAACGTTGCCGGAGGAAAGGGCATTACCGAAAAACTCGCCCGGGAAATCTTCGACTGCGGGGTGGACGTCATCACCGGCGGCAACCACAGCTTTCACCAACAACACTCCGATGATCTCCACGCCGAAGAGGAACGCCTGCTGCGCCCGGAGAACTTCCCCCCCGGAACCCCCGGCCACGGCTGGACAGTGTATAACTCCAGCGCCGGCCACCCCGTTTGCGTGATGAACGTTTGCGGCCGCAGCTTTATGAACAACTTCGACGATCCCTTCCGCGCCGTGGATCGTATGCTCAAATCCGTGCGCGATACGGCACCCGTAATCCTGCTGGACTTCCACGCCGAAACCACCAGTGAAAAAGTCGCCATGGGGTGGTATCTCGATGGTCGGGTAACGGCTGTCATGGGGACACACACGCACATTCAAACCGCCGACGAACGGATTCTCCCCGGCGGAACAGCCTACATCACCGATGTGGGCATGACGGGCCCCTACGATTCGGTCATCGGCGCGGAAAAGAACGCCGTGATTGAGTCGCTCCTCACGCTCCGGCCTAAACGATTCGAAGTGGCCCCCCCGAACGACGTGCGCCTCTGCGGCGTGTTTGTGCAGTGCGACCCGCTCACGGGCCGCGCCGAACGCATTGAACGAGTGTGCGTGGCGCTGGGGAATTTTGAGGAGTAGGGCATGGATAGGCGGCTTTCGTAGACTTTTCTCTCCCCCATTCATCCCTCCGCTTCCCTGCTTGACCTCATCTGCGGATTTCGCAAGTGTTTGGGTTGTACCCATTTAGCCTAAAAAGGCTCATGCCCATGACTGCAGCCGCTTCCAGCGCGCCCTCTGCCGGGTTCGTAGCGCCGGCACTTCCCGCCCAGGGAGAGCGCCTGCTCTCGCTGGATTGCTTCCGGGGCATCACCATCGCGGGGATGGTGCTCGTCAATAATCCGGGAAGTTGGTCGCACATGTACGCCCCGCTCGGCCACGCCCAGTGGCATGGGTGCACCCCCACGGATCTCATCTTCCCGTTCTTCTTGTTCATGGTGGGCGTCGCCATGACGTATTCCTTCGATAAGCGCCTTGCTGCGGGCTACAGCAAACTCCGGTTGTTTGAAGGAGTGGTGAAGCGTGCGTTGATGCTCTTTTTTCTGGGGTTGATTCTCGGCGGTTATCCAAACTTCCGGCTGATTATGCCCTACATTCTGGGCCTTATCGCCTTGGGTTTCCTCTTCGCTGATGAGCCCCCCTTCGGCAAACCCCAGAAGGCTTCCGGTTGGCGAAACAAAGCAATCGCCGGGGTGTGCGGCTTGGCGGGCATTCTTTGGTTTGCACTGGATTTCCGGTACTTCAACACACCGCTCCCCAGCGATACCCTGTGGTTTATGAAGGACAAAACCCTGCGGGTCCCCGGAGTGTTGCAACGGATAGCGCTGTGCTATTTGTTTGCCTCCGGGATTGTGTTTTTTGCCCAAAGTTGGAAGAGCCGAGTGGCGTGGTTTACGGCGCTCATTTCGGTGTACTGGCTCATTCTGGGTCTGGTGAAGCCTCCGGCAAGCTATGTGACGACGGGCAAACTGGATGCCCCCGAGGGCGCCAGCTATCCCGGGCACCTGATTGATTGGCTCGATCAACTCGTGCTCGGCAATCACCTGTACGGCTCCCGCCCCGATCCCGAGGGTCTGCTCAGTACCATCCCCGCCGTGGCAAGCGTGCTGGGGGGTGTTCTGTGTGGTATGTGGCTGAAAAGCAGTTCCCGCAGCCAGGCGGAGAAAGCCACCGGGATGCTGGCCGTTGGGGCTCTCCTCATTTTTGTGGGGCTATGTCTCGATGCCTACTTTCCGCTGAACAAAAAAATCTGGAGCAGCAGCTACGTGGTATATTGCACCGGCATGGGGACGCTGTGCCTCGGTCTGTGCTACTGGAGCATCGATTACCTGGGCTTCAAGCGCTGGGCATGGCCGTTCATCGTCTTCGGAACCAACGCCATTCTCATCTTCTTTGGTTCGGGAATCATGGTTCGCACGTTCTTTTTGTTCCGCTGGGAACGCGGTGCGGAGGGCGAAATTTTGTGGAGTACTTTTGCCTGGAACAACATGTTCCATCGGGACGGAGTCAAGTTTGCGAATCTAAAGGACGTGTTTCACGAGGTGCTGTTCCTGAATCCTTTCCGAGGACTTTTCACCGATTCCACCTGGTTTGCCGTGGAAAAGAACGCCTCACTCGCCTACGCGCTCAGCTTTGTGCTGCTATGGCTTGTGTTGGCAATTCCCCTCTACCATAAAAAAATCTTTCTCAAGGTTTGAAGTTGGATTTTTGTTTGCTGCGTTCGAACCTGTAAGAAAGGTCGTTCACGATGGCACAGCAGGAAATCCGTCTCGGCATCGTCCCCTACTTAAACGTGCTCCCCCTGTTGGAGGGGCTGGATTTGTCCATCCCTCGGGAAAACTGGCATTATGGTGTCCCCCGGGAATTGGCGGCCTTACTGGGGGAACGCCGGGTTGATTTTGCTACGATGCCGATTTTTGAGGTGCTTCGAGCTGGCGGAAACTACAAGCTACTCGGTAAATGCTCCATCTCCTGCGATGGCCCTGTGCGCAGCGTTCGCCTTTTCTCCCACAAGCCGCTAAAGGAAGCGCGCCACGTTCTGCTGGACCGCAGTTCCCTTACCAGCGCGCACCTTGCCATGATTCTTTGCCGGGAATACCTGCAGATCAGCCCCCGCTTTACCACCAGTGAACTCCCCATCGGGTTCGATTTTGATTTGGCGAGCACCAACTACGATGCCGTGTTGGTGATTGGCGATGTGGCCCTGGGGTGGATGGATTCCTTCCCCCATGAGTTGGATTTGGGGGCCGCATGGAAGGAACTAACCGGTCTTCCATTTGTGTTTGCCGGTTGGGCTTGCTGGAAGGACCAGCCGATTCCCCGCGGTTTACAGGAACTTTTTGTGGGGGCGCGGAAGTTGGGGGAACGCCAGGTTTACGAGATTGCCAAACGCCACGCCCACCAACCGCACCAAACACCACCACCCCACATTCAAACTTCCGGCAACCTGAAAACAGCGCAGCGGGAATTACGCGACTTGGTGGAGTACCTCTCTTTGGCACTCAGGTACAACCTCCGAGACACCCAGCGGCAGGGCATCGAACTCTACCGCCGCAAGCTGATTGAACATAAACTGCTGCCGGAAAACACCCCACCCATCCAGATTGAAAGCCCGATTGAGGACGAACGGAAACTGCATTGATTCGGCCTTAGGCGCTCGACTGCGTTTTGCGCGTTTTTTTGTTTTTGTACATCAAATGGTCGGCCTCGCTCAGCGCCTGATTGAGGGTGATGGATTTTGGTTTGAAGACAAAACACCCCACGCTCAGGGAGATTTCCACCTCCAATCGGCTGGTTTTGTTGTAGGTCTCCAAAGTTTTTTGTAGCTGCATTTCCAGTTTGTGGCCTTCATCAACGGAATCAACGGTTTGAATGATAGCGAACTCATCCCCTCCCAACCGTGCCACCACGATCGGATCGGGAAACGCCAACCGGAGCATATTGCTCGTCGCCACCAGCATTTTATCGCCGGTTTCGTGGCCATAGGTATCGTTTACAATCTTCAGATTATCCAAATCCACATAGAGGATTGCAGCGTGGGATTGCTCGGCGGAATCGTTTGCCCAAATAACGCGGGCCGCGTTCAT
>JANRMB010000037.1:0-5804 GCA_033761985.1 Candidatus Sumerlaeia bacterium
CGGGTCAAGGGTCAGTGGGACTTGGTGGCTCCCAACTCCCGTGGGGATATTATTCTGATCAATGCCCTGCGTGGTGGTTCCGGTAATACTGGAACTCGGTTTACCACCGTGGATGAAAAGGCGATCACCCAAAGTGTGCTGGCCACCGATCTTACAGGGGATGGGTTGGACGAAGTGGTTTTCTCCGTGGATGGGAAATTCGAGGTGCGTAGTTACCGCTCTGGCCAGGGATATTTGGAGCTGATTTTCAGTGCTTCCATGACGGGTGAATTGGTGGGAAACCCCATCCAGATTGATGACCACACCGTTAGCAAGCGCTGGAAGATGATTGTACAAACCACGAAGGACAACTTGTATGCCCTTCGTGTGGATGGTTCCGCGCCAGACCAGTGGAGGCTTCAGCAACCGATTGGTTTTGCAAGCCGGGAAAAAGCCAACACCGCCACGGCCTTGTTGCCGGTGTACGACGATTTTCCCCGCCTTGTTCAGGGTGTTACAACTCGTATGCGCCTCATTCCCACATCGGATTTGGCACTCAACAAACCCACTTTGGGGGATGTTTATTCCGAACACCCCAGCGATATCCTTTTTACCCCAATCGTCTTTTCCATACCCGGAATATCGAACACACTCATCCTTGGGGTGACAACTTCTGGTGATGTTTATATCCACAAAACCCCAATTGATGTATACGCAGAATCCGACACTCCCTGGATGATGCCCGGTGGGAACCCCACTCGTTCGGCCAAGGCAGATGCATCATTCTATAGTCGGGAGATTGAAAATCGAAAAGCCCATGCCGCTTTGATTGCGAGCAAGATCACGGAGCTGGAAGGTTTGGTCTCGGCCAAATCATGGCCCGAAGCCGAGGCGCTGGCCGGTTGGTTGATTCGTCAGGACCCCCTTAACCAAGAGTACAAGGATAAGCTCAGCTCCATCCGCTTCAGCAAGAATTTCCTCCAAATAGTGGGAGTAACCCTAATGGGAATTCTGGTGATCGGCGCTCTTGTTTGGCTGATTATTCAATACTGGATTCTCAGCGGATTGGAGAAAAAGGGCGCGCAAGCGATTGCTTCGGAAAACTTTGCCGCTGCGGAAAACGCCTACGAGAAGCTTCACCAGAAACGTCCGAAAAACAATCGATACACTGCTACATTGGCGATGGTGTATAGTCGTAAAGGAAACCATCAGGCCGGTACGTTACCCATCTACGAAGCCGCCCACGCTTTGGATCCGGAAAACAAAGCGATCCTCAATTCCTACGCCACAGCCCTGCTGGAAAATGAACAATTCACTCCCGAAGCGAATGCGTTGTACGAGAAGGCGTTGCAAAAGGATTCCGATCTCCGCGGCATGCTGCTATTCGCCTGTGGTTGTTATCGTCAGCTCACCGGGGAAATGGATCAAGCGATGACCTTGTTCCAGAATGCCCGGGACGCGGGATATCAAACGCCGCAACTCGACACAAAACTATGCGAGACATACGTGGCCACGGGGCAGAATTCCCCCTCCGCACTTGCCCTCTATAAGAAGCTGGCGCGGCAGAATGAGAACAATCCCGACTTCTTGGAAGCTTATCTCTTTGCGTGCATCGCCAATAACATCCGCGGCAAAGAGGTGGAGTCGCTCTGTTATCAGGTGCAGCAAAACAATCCCGGTAATCTTATGGCGGGGAGCTATCTGGCTCAGGAATTCCTCAACCGGGGAGAAAATGGTTCCGCATTTGAGGAAGCCCAACGACTGCTGGAGGTGGACCCCAACTACATCCCCGCCCTCGATATTCTGGTTCAGTGCTGCATCAAGCAGAACCAGCGCGATGAAAAAGCCGTGGCAATTTACACCCGGATGCTTGCCATTAAGCCTGATCATGCCATGGCACTGAAGGCCTTTGCCGAGGCTTACGCCGCTCAGGAACGCTATGATGGCGAAGCGTTGAAGATTTACAAAGCCTCGCAGAAACAAAATCCGGATCATGCTCCCACGTTGAAGGCCTTGGCTCGTTGTGCCAAGCTGAGTGGTGACTCCAAGATGGCCATCTCGGCTCTGGAAACGTTGCAAAAAATGCAGCTCGCGGAAAACGAACATCTTGTTCAACTCGCGCTGGCTTATATCTCCGAGGGGCAAACCGGGGCGGAACAGGAACAACTCTTCCGGCTGGCACTGCGGATCGATGCGGAGAATCCCAAAATCCTCGCCGCACTGTGCAAGTCTCTAATCAAGGCCAAACGCGAAGATGCTGATGCACTCGTTGTTTATGAATTGTTCCATAAACAGAACCCAACGGATCGCACGGTCGGGCGCCAGTTGGTTCGTTCCCTCGCTGCGAATCAACGACTCGATGAGGCGTTGATCGTGGCTCAACAGCTTCGTGATGCCCATCCGAATGAATCGGAACTCGATGAACTGGTGGCGTTCTGCAAACTCAACAGCAACAAGCTCGACGACGCCGTGGAGCAGTACGAACAAATTCTCAAACGTGACCCGCAGAACCCCGATGCCCAGCTGAACCTTGCGGAAGCCTACGCCCACAAAAATCGGGTGGATGCAACGGCTCAGGCCTTGTATGAGCGCTCACTCACGTACAAACCCCAAAACGGATTGCTCCTTTTGGCCATGGGCAGTGTGCACCTTTCCAAAAAGGATTCTCTCGCTGCCGTGGAAGTTTACCAACGGTATCTGAAGTCCAACCCGGGTCAGGAGGATCGCCTGATCAAGAAGGTTCAACTGGCGCTCAACGAATACCCCGATCACACCCGTGTTCGGTGGTTCCTGTGCGAGGTATTGGTGAGCTTTGGTCGGCTTCGGGAAGCGTTGGACAACCTGAAACTGGTCTACGAGGCGGCTCCCGGACAGGGGAACAGCATCCTTGGGGCGCTGGACAAAGTGCTTGCCAAGGATAAGGGGAACTTTGGTGCGTTGGCGTTGAAAGGAAAAATTCTGACCGATCAAAACGAGACGGCCAAAGCGATGGAGATGCTGGAGGCGGCCTTCAAGCTTCAACCCACAAACGAGGAGATTATCGCCTCGTTGATTTCCTGTTACGAGCGGATGCTCCTCAAACGGGAAAGCGCCGAAACGCGGTTCCGTTTGGGAAGGCTCTATTATCAATCACAAAAATACGATCAGGCGATCGCGGCGTTCCAGCAAACGGCTCAGGACTTCCGGACCGAGGCAAGCTCCGGCAAAATGCTCGCACGGTGTTATCTTGCCAAGGAACTCTTTGATCTCGCCTTCCAGGAACTTCGCAAGGTTGTGGTGGATGATGAGGTCAAAGATTTGATGTACGACCTCGCCAAGCGTTTTGAAAGCCGTCAGGACATTACAAACGCCAAGCACGTGTATCGCCAGTTGTTTGCGGCCGATATCAATTACAAAGATGTGAAGGTACGGTTCGAGGCGCTCTCCAACCCAGATAGTTCCATTAGTTCCGGATTCAACCAGGATCTCGATAGCTACGAGCGCACCAGCGTGATGCAGCAAATGAGCGAGGATGCCAAACGGCGCTATGAACTGCTGGAGGAATTGGGTCGGGGCGCCATGGGGATTGTGTACAAGGCCAAAGACAAAGAACTCGACGAAGTGGTGGCGCTTAAGATTCTGCCCGATCAGTTGTCCTCCAACGAGGAAGCCGTCCGCCGTTTCAAAATTGAAGCACGGAATGCACGTCGGCTTTCGCACCCGCATATTGTCCGGATTCACGATATTGGGGAAGAAGCGGGTCGTCGTTACATCTCCATGGAACTGGTGGATGGTTCGGACTTGAAGAAGAAAATCAAGACCGAGGGGCGAATCCCTCTGGAGACCTTCTTCAAATACTCCATGGCGATTGCTTCCGCCCTGGGATATGCGCACCAATTGGGGATTGTTCACCGGGACATTAAGCCGGCGAATATTATGTTGGATAGTTCCGACAAAGTGAAGATTACCGACTTCGGTATTGCCAAACTCCTGGATGCCGATGCCGCCGAGGGAACAATGGTGGGGGCCGTCATCGGTACGCCACTCTACATGAGCCCCGAGCAGGTGCAGGGTATTCCCGTGGACAACCGCGCGGATATCTACGCATTCGGCATCATGTTGTATGAATTTCTCAATACTCGCCCTCCGTTTACCAAAGGGGATTTGGCCTACCAGCACATCCACGAGCAACCCAAGCGCATCGAGGATTGTCCCGATCCCGTTTGGAACATCATCAGCAAATGCCTTCAGAAAGACAAGGAAGCCCGTTGGTCCAACGCCGAGGAAATCATCGAGGCGCTCCGTGAGGCGAAACGCCAATTGCTCTCCTGAGTTCGTTCTCTGCAGAGTGAGATTGTCATCGACTTAAAAAGGTTACTGTTCCGTTCATGAAACTTATTCAAATCTCTCCCTCTCAGTTCATCAACATCGAGCAATTGGCTCGGGTGGAGATCACCGAGTCCCGTGATCTCAAATACTTGGTACTCTACTTCACCGGGGGCGGTTCCTATCGTTGTACGGAAGAAGAAACCGAGGTATTCCTGCCCATCGTGGAAGACTTTGCCCGCAGCTTTGCCCGCGAAATCGGGATGGACAAATAAGTCCTTTCGACGACTTCCTTTACTTCAAATCAAGCCAGTGCGGGAGATTCCATCGTCTCCATGGTAAGGGGTTTTCCGCTGGTGGCACTGGGAGCTTTTTGGAGTGCTTCCTCCAAAATGGGAAGGAATTGCATCACGTTTACCCGCGTTCCCTGTGGGGCTAAACCGCTGGCGTTTTCCGGCGTTTCCACCTGAACCACCACGGCAGAACGATCCCCAGGGCTGGGAAGTTTGGTTCCGGTTTCCAGAGGAACAGATTCCAAAAGCGCAAGAGAACGCAGGCAACGGTTAAGGTGGTTGGGGCGTTGATCAAACCCGACACGACCCGACGCCGTGATTAACTCCACCTGAAACCCGCGTTGAATCAATTCCTTCAGCACACTGGCGGTCAGCGTAATGGCGGCCTCAAATCGGGAGGCGGCTTCTGCATCCACTTTGGCGGGAAGTCGATTATCGAAGATCACCGAAGCCCGTTTGAACTCCTCGTTTTCATACTCTCTCACGATGAGTTTGTTGCTGCGTGCCGAGAGCTTCCAATGAACATCCCGGATGCTTTCCCCGGGAACATAGTTTCGCGTTGTGTGAAGCCCCGTTCCACGTCCTTTGCGGGGGCTCCCCATATCTCCCAAGTCCACTTGGGCGTTTTCCAGAAGTGTGGTAATGGATAGAGTGGAGGGAAGAACGAGAATCTCCGCCGGAAGCAACCTGGGGAACGCCCGCTTAATCCACCCGAACGGGTAATGGGAAATCACGTGAATGGTGCGGAGCTTGTATCTCCCGCGATTGGGAAAGACCACCTGATAGGAGGTTTCCACCGTTTCGCCGGGATTGACCTGCGAGACAAACGCCGCTCCGAGGAGCCGCTCCCCCTCAAGGTAATCTGCGATGCGGAGGGAGGAGCTTGCCCAACGCTTCTTGGTATTCGTTACGGAAAACCGAACAATTGCCGGTTCCAACATCACCGCCTCACGGGGGAGATGCCGCTTTATTTGGAGGCGTCGCATACTGGCATCCGCGAGAATGGCCGAGAAAACCCAGAACGCGCACATCATGGAGAAAACGAGGAAAAGAAGTTGGGCGCCCGTGTTCATGGCGGCGAGCCCGATGGCCAACGTTACAACAACGAAAAGAATCCCCTCCAAGGTGATTCGGAAGCGGAAACTCTGCTCCTGAATCGTTCGTTGGAGTTCCCGTAATTGGGGAATCGGGAAGGTGGACTCCAGTTGTTGACGCCATTTTTGCATG
>JANRMB010000038.1:0-6176 GCA_033761985.1 Candidatus Sumerlaeia bacterium
GGTGCACCTCTTCAAAAGTTCCCCATACGATTTCTTCGGCAAAGAGCTGCGGTGCTGCACCGATCCCTTCCCACGGAATCGGTTCCCTCCAAATCTCAAAACCACTTTCCTTGTGAACATCGATTAATCGGCCCTCATGATAGAAGGACTTCACGAATAGAGAATTAGAAACTTCGTCATAAAGAAAAATGGCTCCGCGGCATGCCCCAATAATTTGAATCGCCTCGGTAAGGAAAAACCCAAAAACCCTTTCTGGGTCATCGTCTGAATGCAACGTTCCCAGTGAACGACGGAACAAACCATTCGCATGTTCCAGTTCGCCCAACTGGGTCATTTGTGCATCGCGTTGTTTCTTTAATTCCGCGTTTTGTTGCAATACTTGTGTATGTTCCTTGAGCAACACCGCCCAACCAAGCTCACCAGCCAATACTGCCAACTTATTAATCTCTTCCTCGGAAAAGGTTTCATCCTCAGAACGATAGAAATTCAATAGGTAGCGATCCATCCCCACAACCTGGAGAGGAAAGCTTAGTTCCAGTCCAGCCGATAAACGTAACATAAAGGCATCAAGCTCCGGAACAAGAGTGCCGGAATAATGGTTGATGATTCTATATAGATGTTTTCCCTCTGCTTCAGTGTGGAGCAGCCCATAATCTTCCGGCAGGGAAAGGCCATCAAAGAGCGAATGGATGAACTCACGAAAAAGCGGATAAGATTGCGCGAGTGCCTCTCGACTCCGATTTACTCCTCGTTCATTCCAAATCCAGCAACTCAACAGATTGTTTTCTGAAAGCTGAAAAACAGAACACGCCGAAAGGTCAAAATCTTCAGCTACGGAGCGGAAAGAGTCTTCAAAGAACATTTCCAACTGTGGGATGGTTGCGCGAGTTATCTTCAGCGATCCCCACGACTTGGCTCCCGCAGGAATCCCAAGATCAACTCCACCCACTTCCACTGGCGGGGGAGGAATACCGGGCTTGGAGTGAGCTTGCTGGCGCATGGTTGCATCACCGGCGGAAGAAATTAGACATACACCGTGGCATTTCTGGACGCATTTACTACCAAGTACCGGGTTTAGTCAATAACTCCTATGGGGAAGCAAAAAAATGAATAAAAGTTCGACGCTTTGTCTAAATTAGTGCGATAGAACGAATTGTTTCTTGATCAAATCCTTCCTAACCAAAGACTCCACAAGAAACCGCGCCACCGCGCGGCGTGTAATAAACGATGCCGATTCTCCAGCACCTTCCGAAATGATTCTGGGTGCTGCCTCGGAATCCGCATCAGTGAGTTCCGCCGCCCGTACAATTGTCCAGTCCGTGGTTGTTTCCCGGAGGAGTTCTTCCTGCCTGGCCATGTCCCGATAGATTCTGCCCAAGAGTAATGGCCGAATGACATAGCGAAAAATCGGACGCCCCCCCGGGAGCGTGTTTCCCACGCCAATTCCGGAAAGCAATACAATCCGCTTTATTTGATGGTGATTCATGGCATTCAAAAACGCCACGGCGCCATCGGTTCGTACGGTGGGAACGGTGGTCAAGGTTTGCCAATTGAGTGGGGCCCCAAACGTTGCAATTATTCCATCCGTATCCTTCATGGCATCGCGTACCACGGGGCCGTTGGTAACGTCTCCCTCAACAAGGCGAAGTTTGTTCCCGTGGTCATCCGCCAAGCTCTTCAGGCTCTCTGGTCGTCTGGCCAACGCCACTACTTGATGCCCGTTTTTGAGCGCGTGTTCCACTGTAAGGCGCCCCACCTTTCCGGTGGCACCCAATACCAAAACGTTCATCTATCAAGCTCCAGTGTAATTTTTCCAACTTAGCAGATACGAATGATTCCTCGTTGCACGGCTTTGTTAACCGCCTCTGTTCGGCTCATGGCATCCAACTTATGAAAGATGCTTTTCATGTGGGCCTTCACTGTTCCCTCGCTGATAAATAGGATACCTGCAATTTCTTTGTTTGCCTTCCCCTTGGCCACCAATTGAAGGACCTCAATTTCACGGTCGGATAGAATGCCATTTGAGATTCGATCCGCGAGTTTTTGGGCCATGCGGGGATCGATGATTTTTTCCCCTGCAGCTACTCGCCGAATGATCTGAAGCAATTCAATTCGGGGTGTATCCTTTACCAAATACGCGGCCACACCTACTTCCACAGCTCGAAAGATATCCTCCTCACTTTGGAATACGGTGAGAATGACACCCGCCGTTTCGGAACATTCCGTACGAATCTTGGCGAACGCCTCAATCCCTGATAACCCCGGCATTTCCACATCAAACAATACCACTCGGGGTCTGAGTTTTCGCCATAAATCCACTGCTTCCAACCCCGAGTTCGCTTCTCCCACAACCAACATATCATCCTGTTGCGAGAGCATCGCCGACAGCCCCTCTCGAACCACCGGGTGGTCATCTGCAATGAGGATAGTAATCACGTTCTTAATGCTGGGTTGACTGTTCACCGATGTATCCACCTTTTCTGGGGAAGCAGGAAAAATTTACACAGCCGGATTACACAAGTCCATTCCCCTTATGGGTGAATCTACTTTTCTATCCAAATCACAAGATGAAGATCCACAAATCATCTCTCAAAAGGTGAATGCATTTACTCCCCCATCGGCGAGTGGCAGGAAAAGTATTTCCTGACTAGAAGAACTTCTATTCCCTCCAAAATCGGGGAGCATTCGATCGATTGAATTCAGATGCTGCATAGAAAAACAAACCATCGCTGAAAAGAATCAAGCCATTGAATGTCAGCCGATCTTATCTCACTATCAGGATCCCATCATGGCATACTTTACGTCACAAGACACAGCACTGCTTCTTATCGATCATCAGGTTGGTACCATGCAGTTGATCAAAAATCTCGACCTGGAGTTGGTAAAGCGCAACACCCTTGCCTTGGCCAAAGCCGCAAAAATTCTGGGAATGCCAGTTGTGCTAACCAGTAGCCAGGAAGATCGGCTTCAAGGCCAGTTGATGCCAGAGCTTCGTGACATTCTCCCGCAGGAATTTGATCGTCGAATCAAACGGGCGGGTATTGTAAATGGCTGGAACGACACCAACTTTCGTTCTGCAGCCCTTGCAACCGGACGCAGAAACTTCGCCATGGCCGGCGTAACCACCGATGTCTGCCTGATCTATCCCGCCATCAGTGCCCGCCGCGAAGGCTTCGGGGTTCAGGCCATTTTGGATGCTTCTGGGTCTCCCTTCCATCTTTCGGAAGAAATGGCTCGCCGGAGAATGGAAAACGAGGGCGTCGATCTTACCGCTACCAATACCTTGCTGGCCGAACTGGCTCAGGATTGGAGCCGCCCGGAAGGAAGCCAACTCCTCCAAATCCTCTTTACCAAAGTGCTCCCGAAAATCGGCTGAAAGAATTTCGGAACAAAACAAATCGGCCCGGTGAAGCTTCTCCACCGGGCCAATGCTGTTTACAATATTGAATCTAGGTTACAGGCCCAGGGCTTTGCGAACGATGGGTTCCATGTGTTTGTTCAAGGAATTCCCGGAGCCCTTGAAAATACTGTCGTCGCCTTGCCAGTTGAAGAAGGCTCCGCCCGCTTCCTTCATGATGATGGGCATGGGGGAAACATCATAGGGCGCGGAGATCGGATCGAGCATGATGTCTGCCCGGCCAGTGGCAACCATCAGGTGACCGTAGGCATCGCCCCAGCAACGGGGATAGGCGCAGTTTTCCCAGATTTCCTGCCAACCTTGGCGCGGTGATTTGTTGTACAAACGGCGTGGGTCTGTAGTAAGAACCACGGCTTTGCTCAGGTCTTTGGTCTCGGAGACACGGGTTGGGCGACCGTTTAACGTGGCGCCAAGCCCTTTGGCTGCGGATACTTGTTCCGCCAGTGGGGTGCATTCAATCACTCCCACCACGCACTCGCCATCCCGGAGAAGCCCGAGAAGGGTGGTGTAGAAGGGCACACCGTGGATGAAGGATTTGGTGCCATCAATGGGATCGATGAACCACTGATAGGGAGAACCATTGCGGGGATCCTTAATGCCGAACTCCTCGCCGTGGATTCCGTGATCGGGGTACTTTTCCTCAATCATCTTGCGGATTATTTGCTCGGCGTTGCGGTCGGCGATGGTGACGGGTGTACCGTCTTCCTTGTCGATGATTTCCACATTTCGTTTGTAGTAACCAAGGGTGGAAAGACCACCTTCGTGGGCGGCAACCCGTGCGAAATCAAGGAGTTGCTGAAGTTCTGAACTCATGGTCAGGAATCCGATCTTGTATGGAGAAAGAGGTTATTCCGCGGCGGGAGCTGCTTCAGCAGCAGCTTTGGCTTTTGCAGCTTCTTCGCGGGCTTTTTTCTCGGCTTCTTTTTTGGCCTGTTGTTCAGCCAACTTCACACATGCTTTACGGATTTCGAGAACCGCATCCAGAGTATAAACGCGCGTATTGTTCTGGCCTGCTTTTTCAATCGTGGGTTTTGCAAAAGTACCGTTGGACTCAAAAAAACCAATTTGCTGTTGGGAAAGTCCCAAAGCTTTTTCCAGAAGGGAGATGGTGGCTTTTCCGTTTTTGCTGTGCGCTGTGAAAAGCTCTTTTACTTTGGCTTCTGATTTAATGGCTTTCAGAGAAGGGGTCTTAATATTGGGCATGGGAGCATGTACTTCCGATAGAAAAATTTGGAGCGGGACAATCATAGAAAACGCCCCGCGGACTCAACCGAAAAAAGTAAAGTCGCACGGGGCGTAGGAAATCGGTGGCATTCAGGGGGCTTTATTGTTTGTTGAGCAAACCGCCCAATTTGCTGCTGGCTTTATCGGCTTCGGTTTTGAGTGCTTCGGAAGCTTTTGCCGCTTCAGCTTCAGCTTTTTTGGCGGCTTCTTCAGCTTGTTCCTTGAGGTCGGCAGCAGCTTTTTCCGCGGATTCCTTGGCTTCCTCAGCCTTGGCTTTTACGTCTTCCACTGCTTCGTTCACTTTTTCGCCCACTTTGGCTGCTTCCGCTTCCAACTGTTTTGCGGCGGCATCGGCTTCACCTTTGATCGCATCCAGTTGGTTGGTTGTGGAAGCGGCGGGTTTTGATTCTGCGGCAGGCGTGGCGGTTTCGCTGCTGCCACAAGCCGTCAAGAATACCGATGCTGCAAGAAGAGTGGTAGAGGCAAGGATCAGTGTTTTCATCATACAAACTCCAGAAAAGTTGCTGGGATCAACACCCCCTTGGCCCTCCGACACAATGAAATTCGGTGATAAGACTCACTCTTTTCCAACCACGTTTCCTGCTCCAACCTTTTCCTTCAGAATGGCGGCAAGCGCCTCGGAGAATTTCTCCGCATCCGCTGCCGTCAAGTGCGACCACTCCGGGCAGTCAAAACCGCTAAGCTCAGGGTAATCCTCGAAATGAATCCCCAACGTCCCAGTACGTTCAATCAACAGATCCCAATGTGTGGCCCGGGGAGCGGTTGCCCGCTCGTGCTCCAGATACGCACCGGTGGAGGGAAAACAGACGAAGATCACTCGCCCGCCTCGCGCTTCAATTGCCTTCACATCCTCCACCACGGCGGAAAGAAGTTGCTCCACCAACGGCGGGGGAAGCGGTTTCATAAACGCCATCAATCCACTCCAAATGTTCTTCATCTCCTGCTGCATCTCGGGGGAGCGTTCGAACACATCCCACATCGTTTCCCTGCGGGAGAATTCAATCTTCTGAAAGTAAAAGGGGAGTCGTGGCTTCAGGCGGGCCCCTTGGCGATTCGGCAACGGCAAGAGCCGCCCGAGCAGGGGATTCAGCGTCATATCGTCCGTTTGAATAAATGTGAATAGGGAGTCCGGTAACAAAAGAACGCGCTGTTCCATCCACTGAATGGGCGATTCCGCAGGCCGGTAGTTTACAAACTCCATCGTCGAGTCCATATTGGGGCCGCCAGGCGCCCAAAACAGGTTGGGGGTATAATCGCAGATCACCGTGCCAGAGAAGGACTCATCCTGCGCCAGATCATGAAGAACCGGCCGCGCCACGCTTCCGTTCATGGAGAGATTGATGACTTCCGCACCACCAAAAGATTCGGAAACAGGTTCATGCGCCAATCCGAAACGGATTCGGGAGGAACCAACCAGAACGACCTGATCCGAACACGCAACCTTGTTCCGCCAGAGAGCCCACAACCCGGGGGTATCGTTATAGGAAGGACCGTAGCCCATCCCCCGAAGAAG
>JANRMB010000039.1:0-4720 GCA_033761985.1 Candidatus Sumerlaeia bacterium
CATGCCCTGTCCCCCGCCTACACAGAGGGAGGCAATTCCCCGGCGAAGCTTGCGTTGGTGTAACGCATTCCCCAGTGTGAGCAACAAACGAAGTCCGGTAGCACCAAGCGGATGGCCAAGGGCGATGGCGCCACCGTTCACATTTAGTTTTTCAAGGGGAACCTTCATTCCGGATTGTTCCAAATGTATGAGACACGCCAGTACCTGACCTGCAAAAGCCTCGTTGATTTCAATCAAATCAATTTGATCGATCGAAAGTCCGGTGGCTTGGAGAAGTCGCGGGATGGCAAGAGCGGGCCCAAGACCCATGCGGGTGGGATCCAGCGCCACCGTAGTAATGGCATGCACAATAATTGCGTTGGGGCGTTGAGCTTCGGGCAAATCACTGGCGCGCACGGCGATTGCGGATACGGCAGCATCGTTAAGTGGGCTGCTGTTACCTGCTGTCACTCGACCCACCTTGGGGCGAAAGACAGGTTTCAGCTTGGCAAGCGATTCCGGTGTGGAATCGGGGCGAACGCATTCATCCACCATTTCAGATGGGGACAGAGGAGCCCGAAGTGTCCCCCGATACCCCCAAATTTCGGACTGATAACCATTTCCTGCCTGAGCAACGGCAGCCTTTTGATGGCTGGCGGCGGCGAAGGAATCCATCGACTCCCGGCTGATGCCATAATCATCCGCCAACAACTCTGCGGTTTCTCCCATGGTGGGATCACCGGTGTGTTCTGCCGCCATGCGAATGCGGAACGGTGCGGGTTCAAAATAGCTATAGGCTCGAGAGGTTTTGGCATAAAGCCATGGGGCCTGGCTGGCGGATTCCACTCCGCCCACCAGTACACGATTTGCTTGACCTGAAAGAAGCTTGCCCCCGGCCAGTGCAACGCATTCGAGCGAAGAAGCACATTGGCGATCCACGGTGATGGCGGGTGTGGAGAGGGACAGCCCTGCTTCCAATACACCAACACGGGCAATGTTCCCGATGGAGTTACGGACGTTACCAATCAGCGCCTCATCAAAATCAGGAATCGCATTCTGAAGCGCAAGTCTCGCCTCTTCCACTTCTTCAGGGGTGGACGCATTGGGGGACAGAGAACGGATGAGTGTACCGGTTAGTGAGGAAGCCAGGAGCTGATGTGGCTCTATACCGGAGAACATGCCACCGAGTTTTCCAATCGCCGTGCGCACTCCAGCATACAGCGCGATCGGCTCAGAAAGGACGCCGTTTTTTGAAGTCATGATCTGTGTCCCCGTTTCGTGAGCTTGCACCAATCGGCGATGAAATGTCCTATCACCTCGGAACAGCGTTGCATGGAGTGAAGGCTGATTTTCTCATCCACGCCATGGATATTCTGCGCCACGGGGCCGTAACAGGTGGCGGGCATTCCGTAGTATTCGTTATAGAACCGCACATCGGTGGTGGCCGTGGAGTTCAGCACAGCGGGCTCAGCGCCGCGAAGACGTTGATGCGCTGAACGCAGTGATTTCCCAAAATCGGATTCCAGTTCAAACCGACTCGCGATGGCGTGGAACCCCACATACTCGACTTGCGGGGGGAAGTTGCGCAACCACGGATCGGCAGCGGCGGCTTCTGCAACCACCGCTTCCACGCGGCACTTCATCTCGGCGATGGTTTCGCCGGGGAATAATCCGATGCGGAAACGAGTGACACACTCCCCTGCCACGGTGCTCGCCCAATCGCCCCCATTGATGATTCCCACATTCAGGTTGATGGGATGTTCGTAGGATTTGTACGCGGAGTGGATGTTTTGAGGTTGATTGATTTCCGCTTCCATGCGGCGAAGGGCTTGAATAAATACCCAGGATTTCTCAATGGCGTTTACCCCGCGGCCCGCACCAAGCACGTGGGTTGTTTTCCCCAACACGCGGACTTGAAACCACATGACTCCAACTTGGTGATGCAGGATGGTTTCGTGAAAGGGCTCGGGGATAAGGCAGGCATCCGCTCGATGGCCTGCAGCACACAACGCCAAGGCTCCGTTGCCGGTGCATTCCTCTTCGATGGGTGATTGGAGGATCACTTTGGCAGCGGGCTGAAGCCCCATGTCCTTCAACGCTGCAAGCGCCCACAAATAGCACATGCTCCCGCCCTTCATGTCCCCGGCACCCCGACCATACATCCAATCTTCGCCGTTTTCCCCGTTGCGCTCAATCCAAGGTTCAAAAGGATTTGATTTCCACA
Organism: Candidatus Sumerlaeia bacterium; assembly: GCA_033761985.1. Lineage (GTDB taxonomy): Bacteria > Sumerlaeota > Sumerlaeia > SLMS01 > JAHLLQ01 > JANRMB01. The sequence continues at coordinate 2,204 of JANRMB010000039.1, forward strand.
ACTTGGTGGGCTCGGCGCTGACCACATCCACATGGCCCTGAAGAATAAGACTGCGTCCCTCGGCGGCCCCGGCGGGAACTTGTGTAGCCACCACGTTGGGGCGCCCTTCATAGCTCCAATCCACAGGACTAAATCCGGGGAGTTTGGAGAGGGAATCCACATTAATGGATTCAAACCGGGGAGCAAATCCGAGTTCCTCATAAAGCGAGGCGGTGAACTCCTGCGCAGAGGCTTCGTGCCCTAGAACGCTGGCATGGCGAACCCATCCCGCAAGACGGTTCTCCGCCCAATCACGACGTCCCGCAAGTGCCTGTTGGAAATCCTCAACGGAAAGAGGGACACTCATGACCACGACCTCAATTCGGGGATACTGGGCACACTGAAGGTGAAACCCGAGAGTACGGCTTCTTTGGTGGTGGAGGGATGCACACTCACAAGAGTCATCTTCCCCTCCAGGCGCTCAAAAACAGCGAATTCGGTGATCAACAGAGTGACACAGGAAGGGGCGGTGAGAGGAAGTGAACAACGCTCCACCAACTTCGGCGTCCCCGATTTATCGGCATGGCGACTTAGCACAATCACTTTGCGCGCCTTTTGGGCGAGTTCCATTCCGCCACCCATTCCTGGAGTAAGCTTCCCGGGAATCATCCAGTTGGCCAAATCGCCGGATAAGCTCACTTCAAAGGCTCCGAGCACAGCGGCATCGAGTTTCCCGCCACGCACCAAGGCAAACGAAAAGCTGGAATCAAAACAGGCTGCACCTTTCAACAGGGAAACAGCCCGCCCACCGGCATCAATTACCGGGTAATCCGGGGTTCCCACCACGGGAGCACCGACGCCCACAAATCCGTTTTCACTGTGAAGTGTAATCCCTGAATCCTGGGGCAATACCGAAGGAATCAGCGTGGGGAGACCAATGCCCAAATTTACCAACATCCCCGGCTTCAATTCCTGAGCGGCGCGGCGAATGATGATCTCTTCCTGAGGGCTGAGGGACAGGGCACTCATGCAATACCACCTCCGGGCTCTTGAATATGGGCACGAGGTTGAGCTTGCACCACGGCACTTACCACCACCCCGGGGATGTGTATATTCTCGGGTTCCAGTGTCCCTGTTTCGACAATCTTCTTGGCTTCCACAATCACGGAATCAGCAGCGAGGCTCATCACCACATTCATGTTTCGATTGGAGCCTTTGAACCAGCAGTTTCCGAAACGATCCACGACATCCGCGCAGAGGAACGCCACGTTGGCGCGCAAGGCCGACTCCAGCAAATACGTCTTCCCTTGAAACTCCATGGTGGGTTTCCCTTGGGCGACGATTGTCCCCAATCCGATATCCGAAAGAAAGGCCGGAATTCCGGACCCACCAATTCGGATTCGTTCCGCAAAAATCCCCTGTGGAACGAATTCCACTTCGATCTTCTTTTCGTTCATCATGCGCACAGCATCGGGATTCAAACCGATGTGCGTGGCGATCATCTTGCGAACCATCCCCTGATTCAGCAACATCCCCACCCCCAGATTCGGTTCATTGGCGTCGTTTTTGACGATAGTCAAATTCTGGTACTGTTGGGAACGGCGCGCGAGTTCCTCCAAGCAGGTGAAGGCCACGCCGCCACGACCGAAACCACCAAACATCCAGGTTTGGCCGGATTTACAATACTGATCCAACGCCGCCGATACGGCGATACACTTGTCCCTCATCCTTTGGGAGTCCGGAACAAGTTCAGAGAACCGACGAGAGGATCCGTGGCAGGAATAGCCGCCAAATCCTGATGACTAAGAGCTGATGAAGGAGAATTGACCACAAAATGTTTTTCGTCTGCAAAGAATTTACTCAGGTGGCTGAGCGTTTTATCAAATGCGGAGATGATTTCGTCGATCTGTGCTTCTTCGATTATCAGCGGTGGAGCGATGAGGACGTGATCACCTGAAAGTCCCCATACGGAGCGCCGAGGATAAATGATCAGACCATACTCTTCGCGAGCGATGCGGGTGGCAACCTGACCAACCATCCAATTCGCTGGGAAAGGCTCGCGACGCTTCGTATCCTTAACAAACTCAATTCCTGCAAACAAACCCTTCCCCCGAACATCACCGATGAAGGAATACTTGTTCTTCAAGGCCTGAAGCTTCTCATGCAGGATGATTCCCAGACGGCGGGAATTTTCCACCAAGTTATCGTCCAGAATGATCTTAATGCATTCCAGCGCCACTGCGGCGGAAAGGGGGTTTCCTGCATAAGTGTGGCCGTGCATAAATCCACCGGCTTCCAGAACGGGTTTGACGATATTCTCCGATGCGAGACAAGCACCGATGGGGGTGTAGCCACCGGAAAGTCCTTTGGAAAGGGCGACAATATCCGGAACAATTCCCCAGTGCTCAAAGCCGTAGAACGTCCCCGTGCGACCGCAGCCGGTCATGACATCATCGATGATCAGGAGAATATTGTTTTCCTGGCAGATGCGTTCAATCATCGGGAAGTACTCATCGGGCGGAACCGTGGCGCCGGTGC
>JANRMB010000040.1:0-5248 GCA_033761985.1 Candidatus Sumerlaeia bacterium
TGTGCAAGATACCGCCAAACCGTTCGGTTGAAGGATTCTGTAAGTACCTTTTTGTTGCAGTCTTCGACCTCAAATTTCACCTCATCAGGCGCCATGAATAACTCGATCTGATGAGTTTCCGGGTTGTAATACTTCATTTCATCCCCCTTCCCGTAAACAATACCTTCCTTGGAAAGTTCTGTTTCAATGAGGTACGGAGGCTCATGATCGATCAGAAATCCATCAATTACCGCATCCCGATAGGAATACGTATAGCAAGGTGGACCAAAGATTTCTGTGGTGTGTAAAGCCGGGGTTGCGGTTAATCCAATCTTCACGGAATCAAAGTACTCGATAACTCGGCGGTACTTTGATATATAATCCACCTGATTTCGATATTCTAATTCCGCTTCAGACATCTCCTTATCCAAAAGATATCCACGGTGACACTCATCCACCACAATACAATCGTAAGTATCCACAGGAGGCGTCGGCTGATCATCCGAGGCATACAACACCCGCCTCACCATCCCTTGCACAGTTGTAATATGCACCCTTATATGAGAATCCGGTGAATCCGTATCGTCACTTTGAATGCCAAACGTTTCGGAAAATGTTTGGAGGGATTCCATCCGAGTTGTATCGAAGGCGTCCTTAGCTTGACCGCCCAATGCGGTGCGATCAACCAGAAACAGAATTCGACGGAATCGCTTTGCCTTCAACAACCGATAAATGAGCGCAATACAGGTTTTGGTTTTCCCCGTACCAGTGGCCATGGCGATGAGGATTTCACGTTGTCCGTTGGCGAGTGCCTCTTGAACCGCTTCAATTGCTTCACGTTGGTAAGGGCGTAGTGGAAAGCCGTAACGAAAGGGCTCGCTCGTAAGCTGACGATGGCAATCTTCTTCGTCTCGTTGAATCAGTTCCTCCAACCCCTGGGGGGTGTACCATCCATCCATAGCACGACTTTGATTGGTTGGTTTTCGCAAATCACAAAACCAAATTCCACTTTGTTCAGCGAGTTGTTTCAAGTACGGGCGACCATTCGTAGCAAAGGTAAAGGGAACATTATATTTTCCCCAGGGACCGCCGAATGTGTTAGTCAACTCGGTAGGAGTGAAAGCTGCACTATACCGCTTGGCTTGTTGAATGGATGCTGGGATATGATGATTTAATTTTTTGGCCTCAACAATGGCAACCGGCAGAAGGCCCATAAACAAAACATAGTCAGCGGGCCCTTCAGATGTGGGATACTCGGCAATTGCCAAATTGCGATTTCTTTCTGGCCGGGTTTTATTGGAATATCGAAGTCGTTCGGAGTCAGCTTCCCAGCCAGCTTCTCGAAGTTGTTCATCAATAAGTTTCCGCGTGGATGCCTCGTCCAGTTCGATGGAATTGGAAGCTCGGGCGGAGGATTGAATCAGCGCGTTTACTTGAGCAGGAGAATTGTTCCGGGACTCTTCAATCAACGAATGAAGTCGTTCTTCCAAAACGGATTTGGCAGTCTCAGCTTCTTGTGCCAATTTCTCGAGGTTGGATTTCTCGATAAGTGCCTGTTGCAGGCGTTGTTGCAGGTTGCCCAAATCATCCACAGGGGAAGATAACTTTTCAGGAAGAAAGAACGGTTCAGGATTATAGTCAGAGTCCGAAAACGTTCGATGAAACCAGATGGAAAGTTGCCAACAAATCTTCAGCACGGTAAGAACAGTTGAGTATTCTCCCGTGAAGGAATGATTGGCGGAATTTCCTACTCGTCGAACTTCCGTGAAGAGTCGTGCCACTTCCCTGTTGATAATACCATGTTCCATGAGTTGTTGAACCAACTCATACTGCTTTTCTGGAATTTGAATCCCCACACGAGCAGCGGTGTGTTGGGCCAGAAGCTCGCCGAACTGCCTAAGTTTCAATAAAGCTGTATTTGGATCCTCGGCAAGATACCTTTCGGCAAGTTGCCCCAACCGTACAAGTTGTTCATCGTGAACGCTGAGCTGGGAAAAATTACTTCTGAAATCGGTCATTTCTCAGTCCTTTTCCCAAGTAACTACCTCAACCAAATCGTTTGGGCTGAAAGAGTAAAGCGCTCGTCATAACCGGTTCATCGCCTTCTCGTGCCTATTGCTGGGAGATCGAAGAGGTGAAAGATAGGAAAAGCCTTATGTAATCAGTAATCCCAGTATCATTGATGAACGAGAAGAAGAGACTTCTTTTTTGCTCACACGGCATGACATGCATATATGCCTTCAAAATCATTCAAACGGGTCAACGTGGAAATGCACCAAGATGCCCGTTATTGGTGTTGTGATAGGATTTCGGAGTTGTAAATGAGGTTGGTTTGGAGTAAGCTGATTCTCAGGCTGCTTAATAACGTTTGGTGTCAGGAACAAGGACTTCAGCGATTATAGAGGCCGAGAGAAGAGCGGGTTTGCCTCCCTTTGGCATAATGCTTTTTAAACCTGACCAAAACTGTTTCCGATGTCTTGAGACAGGAGAGCATTCCCTCTCCCAAAAAGCGCCCTTCCCACCACCGCTCGCCCTATTTGAGCCCTATTTTACCGAATCATCCCCCAATCATAGCACCATTCAACTCCCATTCGAACCGAATCGAACCCGATAACCCGCGCAGAATTCGGTTCAAATAGGGCAAAATCGAGACTCAGGGATTGAATTGGTCCCAAAACCACAAGAGGCGCGAAGGAGGGGGAAATCCTTCTGTTTCCTGGATGGTCGAGGGAAAAGGCCACCGCGGAGGGTGGCGCTCCCGGGGAGTTGAAAACGCGAACGAGACGTCCGCGCCACGTGTATGAGTCGGGACATGGGTAACACTTTGGTCTCACCACAAAGGTTACACTTTTCGCTAACTCATCGCCCCGCTCGCCCTATTTGAGCCCTATTTCACCCTATCATCCCCCAATCATAGCACCATTCAACTCCCATTCGAACCGAATCGAACCCGATAACCTGCGCAGAATTCGGTTCAAATAGGGAAAATGGTGAATCAGGGATTGAATTGGTCCCAAAACCACAAGAGGCACTAAGGAGGGAGAAATCCCTGTGTGTCCCCGAGGGTCGAGGGATAAGGCCACCTCGGTGGGTGGCGCGCCCGGGGAGTTGAAATCGGGGACGAGACGTCCGCGCCACGAGGGTTTGCCCTACACCATTCGGTTTTCTTGCTGGAAACCGAATGGCGGAGGTCCCGTGACCGAATCGTATTGGAATGTTAATGGGATGGATATGCTCTATGAGAGGCCCATGGGAGCAGGTGCATAGGGCAAGACAGGACGGGGCCGTTTTCCCGATCTTGGTGTTGCACTCCGGTTTGTGCACGCAGAGCTGCGGAGGGGTTACTTCTCAGGGGGCGGAGGAGGTGAGATGGTGGGTGGATATGGTTTCACGCCAAGGCCGCAAAGAACCGCGAAGGGAACCGAAGAACGGGAGGAGAAAAAAGTGGGGAGGGACGGATGGCTTGGTGGGATTGATGGCGCGCAGAGCCGCGGAGTCCGAAGAGGGGATGATCTCTCGCGAAGCCGCCAGGGCGCAAAGGGAGGGTGTTGGGGAGTTGGAGGGGGATGAGATGGTGGGTGGATTTAGTTTCACGCAATGGGCGCGAAGAACCGCGAAGGGAAGCGAAGTAGGGGAGGAGAAAAGAGTGGGGAGGGGCGGATGGCTTGGTGGGATTGATGGCGTGCAGAGTCGCGAAGACCGAAGAGGGGATGATCTCTCGCAAATCCGCAAGGGCTCAAAGGGAGGGGTTTTGGGGAGTTGAAGGGGGATGAGATGGTGGGTGGATTTAGTTTCACGCCAGGGCCGCAAAGGCCGCGAAGATACTGTGGAACTCAAGCAAGAGAAAAGTTCGGATCATAGTCTTTTCCGGAGCAGATCACGGCTCTGGCGAGCATGAGGATCTTCCTCATGAGCGCTCCGATGCACTGCATTTTCTTCTTCCCCCGTTCTTCCAGTTGTTTGAGCCAGGGAGTAAACTTCGTTTCGTGTTTGAGCAGCGATGTTGCTCCCAAGTAGAGCTTTTGTCGGATGATTCTTCCCCCGCCTTTTACCATCCGAGGTTTACTTCGCACCGAGCTCCCTGATTCGTAGCTGCGCGCAAACAGCCCGGCGTAGGAAACAACCTCGCGGCGAGACCAGGTGCGCAGATCGCCAAACTCAGAGAGGATCATGAGGGCGCATACTTTGCCAATCCCCGGTACGGTTTTCAGGCGCTTGTAGTCTTCCCTGAGGCGCTCGTCTTTGCTGATTGTCTCTTGAACCGTCTCGTCGATCGCGGCGATTTCCTCCTCCATGCGGGTGAGAACCCCCTCGAGTCTTTTCTTTGAGAGGTCGTCTTTTGCGGAGGTTTTGAGGCGATTTTTGAAGCAGGTGGACTGCTCCACAAGAAAGCAACGGGTGCGGAAAAGGTCGCGCAATTGCTGGTGTAAAACGCCGATCAAAGGGGTTGGAGCGGGCTCGTGCATAAGCCCGTAAAGTGAAAGGGCACAAGCATCGGAGCGGTCGGTCTTGTCTCGCAACGAGAGGGTTCGCAGGAAGGCTTTGGGGAGGAGCGGGTTGACGGCGGAGGCCATGGGGAAGCTCTCGGGGGCAAGGGCTCCGTAGGCGTGGAGGAAGGCGCGCGTGTAGCAGCCGGTGTGTTCAAGGCAGAGGCCCAGGCAGGTGTGGCCGGGGGCTGTTTCCTGAAGCCATTCGAGGAGTTCAATGACGCCTTGTGGGGTGTTGGGGAAGCAGCGATGAGCGAGTTGATTCCACTTGGTTTTGGAGCTTCCGGTGGGGGCGATGGCGGCGTCAAAGGTCTCCTTGGAGATGTCGATACCAACCCAGTAGGAAGAGACGGGTGTATTCATGGGGCAAAAACTCCTGTTGCGATTGTGCCCCGAAGCGAGGAGGATCCCACTTGCTTAGAACCGAGATGAGGAGGCGCACCACCACATGCTTTTGGCATTGTTGGAGGTGTGCCTTCTTTCTCATGATACTAGTCCGATCTCTCTGGCATCGCCTCTGGGGACAGGTTTGGGAGCTTGCAGGTGACTCTTCGCGGCAAGCTGTAGCAAGGGCTCCTACGCTTCAGTCGCAAAACAACTCCGCAAGCTTCCAAGACGCTTAGTACACCGGTTTCGGGTACGGGGCTATCCTTACAAGGCGCGAAGGACCGCAAAGGAACGCAAAGGGGGTGGGAGTAAGGGAAAGTGGAGTGCGCAGAGAGTGGGACAAGGGGAAGGGAGTCGGGAGTTATCGGAAAAATAACACCGCCTCTACATTTGTG
>JANRMB010000041.1:0-12394 GCA_033761985.1 Candidatus Sumerlaeia bacterium
TCGGCGTTGCTCACTTGGCCACCGCAGCAGGTGGGGCCGCAGGAGGTGGTTTCCTCCGCTTCAGCAACGGCGCCGTAGCCTTGGCGAACGATGGAACGGATGGTTTCCTGTTCCTGGAGGGAGGTGGATTCTTCAATCATGTGGGGTGTACCTCAACGGGGGTGTTAGAGGGTGGAGGAGGGAAGCTCGAGGCCTTGTACCCAGGCGCGGATTTCATCGCGGACGCGGCGGTAGTGCTGAAGGGCTTCCTCTGCGGTGGCGGCGGACTTCGCCAACTTGGGAGGGTCGTCAAACCCATGGTGAATGACCCGCGTTTTTCCGGGGAAAAGGGGGCAGTTTTCGTCGGCATGACCGCAGACGGTAAAGACGACGTCGAAGGTGACACCGGCATCGAGGAGGGATTGGAGCGTTTTGGATTGTTGAACAGTAATGTCCACACCGTCTTCGGCCATCACGCGGATGGCGTTCGAGTTTTGGCCATGGGCCACAATGCCGGCGCTGTAGGCTTGAAAGTGCTGGGAGCGGAGTTGCCGGGCATAGCCCTCGGCCATTTGGCTCCGGCAGGAGTTACCCGTACACAGAAAAAGGATACGGGGAAGGGTGCTGCTCATATTCCTGATTCCCTTCTAAAGGGAGGAAGTCTATCAGGAACGAGAAGGCTCGCAACAGGTGGCGGGGGCAACAGGTTGTTTGTTAGTTTGCGATGAGAGAACGCGGGGAGGGGCATATTCGCCACGCTTGCGAGCTTCCTCAGCGGTGCGGCATTCGTGGCTGTTAAGGAATTCGAAGTCCTTCTCCGCAACATCTGATTTTGTGCCTTGTTGTTCCGCCCATTCGAGAAGGGCGTTGCCGTTGGCGGGGATGAGGCTCCGGTTGTTGAGACGGTAGTACACCCAGCGGCCATCCTTGCGGCCAGTGATCAAACCGGCGGAGGAGAGGATGCTCAGGTGCTGGGAAGTGGTGGAAGCCGCCAAGCCCAGCATATCCTGAAGGCGGCAGACGCAGACCTCCTCGTTGCGGAGCAGCGCCCAAAGAATGCGGATGCGGTTTTGATCCGCCATTGCTTTGGTGAGGGAAAGTACTTCAACCATGGTGCGCTCCAATACTTCGTTAGGCGACGATTTGATGGATTGATAAAGATTCTCAATCCGTCATGGAACGAACAAAAAGCATTCCGAATTCCTTCGTCAAGATTTATCGACGAAAGTTGGAGACAAATCACGGGGCATAAAAGGAAAAAACTTTGTTCCCTCACAACCCCCTTTTGTCGAACCACCTTAGCTCTTGCGGAAATACGCCGGCCTATGATTTCCTCCACCAAAATAATTTTTGGAGTCCACCCCCATGTTCGTTCGCAGCAACACCAGTATTCTAGGAGTCCCGCTGGGGCTTGGAGCCGGGCGCATCGGGGCCGACGCCGGCGACCGTGCCGTGCGTATGGAACGCCTTCACGATCAATTGGAGACTCTGGGCGTTGATGTGGAGGATTGTGGTTCGCTCAGCATTCCCCGCGCCACGGAAATCGGCGACCCCAAAGCCCGTTACTTGAAGGAAATCGCCGCCACCAATGCAGAGATCGCCGCTTGGATGCACCTCAAGCTTTCGCAGCAGCGCTTCCCCATGGTGCTCGGGGGCGACCACTCCATCGGTGCCGGAACGGTTTCCGGGGCCGCCTCCTATTACAACACCCTTAACATGCGCATCGGTGTGATTTGGATTGATGCCCACGCTGATATGAACACCCCGCAGACGACCCCCAGTGGCAACGTGCACGGGATGCCGCTGGCCTCGTTGCTCGGCCGTGGGCCGCAATCACTCACGCATCTCTGCGGTTTCGCCCCCAAGGTTCTCCCCCGCAACACCGTTCTGGTGGGCATTCGGGATATCGACGAAGGAGAAATTCACCTTATCAACGAACTCGGCGTGCGGGCGTTCACCACCCGCGATATCGATGAACGCGGCATGTTCAGCATCATGCATGAGGCAATCGAGTGGGCGACCGCCGGGACCGCCGGGTTCCACCTGAGTTTCGACATGGACGCCCTGGATCCCACCATTGCTCCCGGGGTCGGCACCCCCGTTCCGGGAGGGTTGACGTACCGCGAAGCACACCTTGCCCTGGAAATGATCGCCGATAGCAACCGCATGGTCTCCATGGATGTGGTGGAGGTGAACCCCATGCTCGACGCGCAAAACCTGACGGCGCGGGTGGCGGTGGGGTTGATTGCCTCGGCACTGGGGAAAAGCATTCTGCCTCGTTTTCTCAAACCCGTGGGGGTGTAGTGAAGAAGGGAGCCGATTTTTCCCGTTGAGGCATTCCGTTCCCCGGCGTTCTAATTCTCTTCTGAATTTACCCCGAGGCGTACCCTTCCCATGGCTGATCTGGATTCCCTGCGGCAAGAGATTGATTCCATTGATGCGGAGTTGGTGCGCCTGATTGACCGCCGCATGGAGATTGCCCGCGAAGTGGGCAAGCACAAGGCCAGCACCGGAACGCAAACGTACGACGCCGGGCGTCACCACGCGGTGATTGAAAAGGCGGTTCAGCGCGGTTCGGGCGCCTGCCCGCCGGATCATCTTCGGGCGATTTTCCGCGATCTGCTCAGCATCTCCCTGCACCTGCAAAAGCCACTTAAGGTGGCTTATCTCGGCCCGGCGGGGACGTTCTCGCATCAGGCGGCACTCCGGGAATTCGGCAGCGCGGTGAATTTTGAAGCCTATGACCAAATCACCGAGGTCTTCACCGCCGTGCAAAACGGTTGGACGGATTATGGAATCGTCCCCGTGGAGAACAGCACCGGCGGCATTGTGCATGAATCGCTGGATAGCTTTATTGATTACCAGTGCAGCATTTGCCACGAGGTGTTGCTCCCGATTCGGCACAGCATTCTGGGGAATCTTCCGCTGGAGGAAGTCAAGGTGCTCTACTCCCACCCGCAGCCGTTTCTTCAGTGCAGTTTGTGGCTGAAAGAGCACATGCCCCATGTGGAACAGGTGGAAATGCCAAGCACGGTGGCCGGGATGCAAAAAGCCCGAAGCACCCCCTATGCGGCGGCCATCGGGAGTTCCATCGCCGCGGATTTCTACGGGTTGCGTGTTCTGGTGGAAGGGGTGGAAGACAACAAGGACAACACCACCCGCTTCCTTGTGATCGGCAAAACCGATACTCCCCGCACGGGCGACGACAAAACGAGTTTGATGTTCACCAGCGCCGACAAACCCGGGGCGTTGTACCATGTGCTGAAGCCGTTCGCCGAACGGAACATCAATCTTTCCAAGATTGAAAGCCGCCCCACCAAGAAGCGCGCGTGGGAATATGTGATGTTCGTGGATTTGCTCGGTCACCGGTTGGATGAACCGGTCAAGGTGGCCATTGCGGAATTGGAAGCCAACTGCCTGTGGTTCCGGGTTCTCGGGAGTTATCCCCGGGAGAAGGGTCCGAGACACTCCTAGGACGAGTCCGTTTTCCTGAGGTCGGTGTTGCTGCTCGTCTCAGGACTCCTCACCGTAGCTCCGCTACGCCATCGTCGCCCTCGCCTCACGCGCCTTGACCTCAGAAAAACGTCTCTCGTCCTGCTTGAAGAAATGGCCTGAATCATGACCACCCCCAATCCCACTTTTCTGCACGAGGTTCCCTCGCTTGCCTCCCGCCCGGGGTATTTGTTCCACTGCGGCGTGGCGCCCATTACACGGCGTGCGGCAGAGGCGCTGGAGCTTTGCGCCCACGAACTCACCACCGACCCCTGGAGCACTTTCACCCACCGGCTGAAGCGCATCCATGCGGCCCGTTCGGCGGCGGCTCGGCTCATCAACGCCCCCTCAGCTCAGGATGTGGCTTTTGTGAAGAGCACCACCCACGGGTTGTTGCTGGTGGCGCAAAGCCTCGACTGGGATGACGGCGATTGCATTATTGTGGAGGAGACCACCTTCCCCGCGAACTGGTATGCGTGGACTCCCCTGTTTGAGCGCTGCGGCGTTCGGGTGATCCCTTGGCCGGAGCGCGCCCACCGTTACGAGCTGGAAGATTTGGAGCGCCTGCTGGCCCGCCACACGGTGCGCATGGTGGCGCTTTCCGCCGCGGACTACGCCACGGGGTTCCGCCATGATTTGCACGCCGTGGGGACGATGATCAAAAACGCCGGAGCCTTGTTCTGCTTGGATGCCATTCAGGCGGTGGGTTGCCTTCCGGTGGATGTGCAGGCGATTCAAGCGGACTTTCTTTCCGCCGATGGTCACAAGTGGATGCTCGGCCCCGAGGGCGCGGGAATCCTGTATGTGAACCCCGAAATGCACCCGGAATTGAACGACAGCATGAGCGGCTGGCTTGGGCGCGAGCGGTTTCAGGAATACGAAAATCGCCGGCTTGCCCCCCCGGCCACAGCGCTCCGGTTTGAGGAAGGCGCCCTGAACATCCCCGGGAATTTGGCGCTCGGCGGCTCCCTGGAACTTCTCAACGAGGTCGGCATGGAAACCATCTGGGAACGCGTTCAGGCAAACCGTGCCGCCGTGGTTCAATGGGGCGCTGAACAGGGGTTGAAGTTGATTTCCCACTACAGCCCGGAAAACCAATCGGGGATTGTGGCGTTTGAGTTTCCGAAAGGCGTTCAGGGGGACTCGGTGGTGAAACGCGCCGCGGAACGGGGAGTGATTGTGTCGTCTCGCAGGGGATTTCTGCGCATCGCCCCGCACTTTTACCAGGAGCAGGAACACGTGCGTGAGGCTCTCCGCGTGCTGGGGGATTTGTTGCGGTGACGGAACCCGTCGCGCCCCCTGAGCTGATTCGCGGACGGAACATCGTTTGTTTTTCCACCGCCGATTGGGACACGCTGCTCCCCACCAACAAGCACCAGATTATGCGGCGGCTGGCGGAACACAACCGCGTTCTGTTTATAGAAACGCTCGGAACGCGGGCGCCAAGCCTTGCCTCGGGGACGGATTTGGGCCGCATCGGGCGGCGGATTTCCCGAAGCATGGCGGGGATTCAACAGCGAAGCAAAACCCTGTGGACGCTTTCCCCGCTGGTGCGCCCCAACTGGAGTTCCAGCCTTTCGCGCTTGGCGAATCAATCGCTCTTCTCGCTGCAAATCCGCGAGGCGCTTGCCAAATTCCCGAACCCCATTCTCTGGGTCTATTCCCCCTACGCCGTGTACCTGCTCGATCAATTTCCCCGCCCCGCCGCGGTGGTGTACCATCTGGTGGATGATCTTTCCGCCGTTCCCGGGGCCGACGCCTCCTCCATTCGGGAAGCGGAAAACGCGCTTCTCGCCCGGGCCGACGTTGTGTATTGCACGGAGCGCAGCCTCTACGACCGCGCCCGCACCATCAACCCCCAGAGCCACTGGATGCCGAACGTGGCGGACTTCGGGCATTTTTCGAATCCCGAGGCGGGGCGTTCGGGGTCGGGATTCCGCGCCATCACCGCGCGGCGTCGCCCACGGGTGTTGCTTTCCGGAAATCTCACGCCCCACAAGGTAGACTTGAAGTTGGTGGGGTTGCTGGCCACGCGCATGAAGGACGTGGAGTTTCTGCTGGTGGGGCCGAAGTGGGAAGGGGCCGATGCCCGCAGTCTGTTCCGAGGACTGGAGGCGCTCCCGAATGTGACGTTCACCGGTCATGTGCCGTATGAGGAACTCCCCGCGGTGCTGCACGCCGCCGATGTGTTGTTGATTCCCTACGTGCGAAACGCAGCGACCCGGGCAGTGTTTCCGCTCAAGTTTTTCGAGTACCTCGCCACCGGAAAACCCGTGGTGGCCTCGCCGTTGGTTTCGCTGCTCCCCTACCGCGACGCCGTGTATTTGGCGGAAAAGCCCGCCCGCTGGGAGGAGATGATCCGCCGGGCGTTGGCAAACCCCGAGCACATGGCCGAGCAACGGCAGGTACTTGCGCGGCGGCAAACGTGGGAACACCGCCTGGCGGAAATGACGAAGGTGTTGGTGCCGTTGTTGAGGCGGTAGGAGCAAAAGGAGAACGACCATCTTGGTCGTTTAATTCACAAAGATAAACAGGATGAAAAGGATGGTGAGACAAATGGAGAATGTATTCGGCACGCCGGGCTCTGCCCGGCAAGCAAGGTTCTAAGCCAGGCAGGAGCCTGGCGATCCGGATTCAACGCCGTCCCTATGATGCCATCTATCCTTGTGAATCCCCCATCCTTGGCATCCTTGATATCGATGTTAAATGCTCCCCCTCACCCCGCCACGCGCTTCATCACATCCCACAGCAATTGCGCCGTTGCTTCCCATCGGAACTGTTTTGCCCGGGCGTACCCCAAAGCGCGGCGTTCTTCCCGGAACCCATCGTTCCGCCACAGTTCCACCAGCGCCTCGGCGATGCTTTCCACGCTCAAGGGATTCACCAGCACCGCGGCTCCGGCGCCGACTTCCCCCGTGGCTCCCGACTCACCGCAAATCGTCGGGGTTCCCGCCGCCATGGCCTCGGTGATGGGAAGCCCGAAGCCCTCCGTCACGCTGGGGAGAATGTGGCATCGCGCCCCGGCGTAAAGCCCCGGGAGAAAGACGTCGGATGTGTAGCCGAGTTCCATCACCGCGTGGCCGAGATCGTGGCGGCGGATGACGGCATCAATCTCCTCCGTGCCGAAGCCCCGCTTCCCCGCCATGACGAGAATCATATCCTTGCAACCCTTCGCCTTGCGGGCGAGGGCCAGGGCCTCCAGCAGGCGCGGAACGTTTTTGTGAACGGTCAGCGTCCCCACAAAAAAAACGTAGTCCGGCGGAAGGTGGGGGTATTGGTCGCGCACCTGATACTTCACAAGTTCGCGTTCGGTTTCCTTCCCCTCCAGAAAGTATCGGGAGTCGGTACCGTTGGGAATCACGGTGATATCCTCGGGCCGGGCGGAGCTGAAGCGGAGGATGTCCTCCTTGGCGGCGTGGGTACCGGTGATGATGGCATCGGCGACGGCCACGGTGCGATGCGTCCACCGATGCCAGTAAAGTCGGCGGAGTGTGCCGAGGGCTTGCGGCTCGCGGAAGAACGTCATGTCGTGAATGTTGACGACGTAGGGGCAGGTTTTGCGCCACGGGAGGAAGTTGCTCGGTCCCCAGAAAAGGTCGATGTTGCGGCGAGGAAACTCGTTGTGGAGGAAGGCCCATTCGTGGAGGCGGCGGAGCGAGACATTCTTGGATTCCAGCGCCCAGGGGACGAGTTCCAATCGTTCCCGCCCTTTGACGCTCAGACTCGGGTTGAAGCTGGTGAAGTTTTCCTTGGTGCAAAACCCGGAGATGCGCTCGGGTCCGCCGGGGAGTTGAATGAATTGCCAGCAGAGTTGCTGGGCGTAAACGCCGGTTCCCGTAAGGCCAGAGGGAGCGTGCAGAAGGTTTACGCCGAGGTGCATGGGGCCTAGACCACGAAGCGCGTTCCGGGGAGCGCCATCACCTCGCGGTAGATGCTCTCCACATCCTCAAAGTCATCGTGGTACACTTCAAAGCGGTAGGCGGTGTAGGTACCGGCGCTGGAAGCTTTTTGGCTGCGGTTGCGGATGTTGCTTTCGTGGGCCACACGCACCACAATTTCCTCCAGCCGGGCGTGGTACTCAGGGGTGCTCATCCCCACAAAGCTGTACTTCACCACGGCGGGGAGGTTGAGTTGCTGGCGAACCATTTCCGGATCTTTGAAGACGCTCATCATACTAACCCCGCTTGAATTAAATGGTGAAGATGCAACATGCCGACCAATCGGTTGTCGCGGTTGACGACGGGAAGAACCGACACCCGTTTGGGGTATTCGAAGACTTCGGCAGCTTTGCTTCCCAGGATTTCCTCCTGTACAAAGCGCGGGGTTTTCGTCATCAGCAGGTGAATGGGGGCGGTTTGATCCACGTTTCCGGATTTGAAGAGGCGGCGCAGATCCTCATTGGTGAAGATGCCGCAGAGTTGTTGTTCCTCGTTCTCCACGGAAACAGCCCCAAGGCCCACCATGCGATCTATGGCGACGGAAAGCGGGGCGGTGAGGGGAATGATGGGACACTCGCCACGGGGGAGCATCAAATCGCCAACGCGCATGATTAGGCGGCGGCCCAGCGTCCCCAAGGGGTGGCGCAGGGCAAAATCCTCTTCGGTGAATCCCCGGGCGTTCATGAGTGCCACGGCCAGGGCATCGCCCATGGCGAGCTGCGCCACGGTGCTCGCCGTGGGGGCAAGATTCATGGGGCACGCCTCCTTCTCCAGCGGGTAGAGGAGCACCACCTTGGCGGAAGCGGCCATCTTGGAATCAGGACGGCTGGTAATGAGAATCAGGGGGATTTCAAACCGCCGAATGTAGGGAAGCAGGCTAAGAAGCTCCTCGGAGTTGCCGCTGTTGCTCAAGGCGAGCACCACGTTTTGGCGGGTGAGCATGCCGAGATCACCGTGCAGGGCTTCGGCGGGATGCAGAAAAAACGCGGGTGTCCCCGTGCTGGCAAAAGTGGCGGCAATCTTTCGGGCAATCTGACCGCTTTTGCCAATGCCCGTCACCACCACGTGGTGGGCACAGTGCAGCAGCTGCTCCACGGCTTGGGAGAAGGCGGCTTCATCCAGTTGCTCGGCTGCCTGGGCCAGCACCCGGCTTTCATAGGCAAGCACACGGCGACCATGGCCGGCATGGCTGAGACCGGGTTCCGTGGGCGTGCAACCGCAGGGATTTTGTTTGTCGTCGGGTGAAGGAGGCATCATCATTCCGGCATCAACAATCCAAGGCGCCGGAACGTCAAGAGGAAGCCCCCCATGAGCGGAACCACGAGCGGAAATCCTGAGGAGAATGCCCCCCCGCAGGAGGAACCCGCAGCCCCCGAAACGGAGGTCACGATACTGGCTTCGCGCTTTGTTACCAGCATGCCCCGCTGGAAGGACACTCTGGAGGGGAACGAACCGCTTGTGTGCTTCGCCGGGCGCAGCAACGTCGGCAAATCCACCTTGCTCAACACCCTCTGCGGCAGACGCCAACTCGCGCGGGTCAGCAACACCCCCGGCCGCACGCAACTCATCAACATCTTCCACATCACCCTGCGTAAGGACGGCGTGAAGCGGATGATTCTCTTCGGTGATCTCCCCGGCTACGGGTATGCGAAAGCCCCGGGGGACGTGAAGAAGAAGTGGATCCCCATGATGGCGAGCGTTCTGCGGCAAAACCCCCGGCTAAAAGCCGTGCTGGTGTTGCTGGACATTCGCCACACCCCCACCGCCCAGGACGTTGACCTTCTGGAGCTTCTGGAATCCAACGAGGTTCCCATCATCCCCGTCGCCACCAAATGCGATCAGGTTACCCGCAACCAATTCCCGAAGCATCTGCGCCAACTCGCCGAAGGTGCCGGCGTTCCGCATGAGGACATCCGCCCTTTTAGCGCGTTGAAGAAACAGGGCATCGGGGAATTGCTTGGGGACTTGTGGGAACTCGCGGCGGAGGCATGACTGGTGGAACCCCTACAGGGTTCATTTCATAAGGGTTATCATGTACCCGGGGTGGATTATGTTTATGCCTTTCAGGCATCAGATTTACCGCAGAGTGGCAGTGTGAGGAGGCCTGAAAGTGGGACGCATTGATGGCCGAGGATGGGCCAAAGCTCAGAGCAGATAGAACACTTTGGAAATTATTAATTGCCTGAAAGGCAAACACATCCTTTAGCCTGGGGTAAGCGAAGCGCCACCCCAGGTAAGGCATCGAATAATGGCTCTGGAATCCTGTAGGGATTCCACAAGGGGGGAAAAACAAAACCGATCCTAAAAACAAACCCGGACTGGAGAAACTCCAGCCCGGGTTTTTGTTTGAGACTTGTTGCTCTCCCCCGGCGGTCAGGCCGGAGGAGAGGGAGTCTTAGTTGGAGGGGTTCTGGGGTACCGTGAGGTTTTTCGCCCACACGTTACGACCAGTGATGGTGACCTGACCGTTGGAGAACACGGTGGATTGTGGGAACACATTCACACCACGTTCAAGCAGGTACAGCGGGAAGCCTTCTTCCAAGAACACTTCCTGGCTGGCGTTATGAAGACCAACGGAGCGGAAGGTGATTTGTGGGAAGGAAGAGAACTTACCAGTGAAGGTGTACTTGCCGTTTTTGCTTCCGATTTGTGGGAACTGGCGGAAGAGGCCGGTTCCTACACCTTGTTGACCGACGATAGAGTAGTCGCTATCGAGGAGAACGAGGCCTGCATCATAGACGCGCTTGCGGGAGTCTTTGGGCAGGAAGCTGTTTTTGTTGACGGCAAGGTCAACCACGGTGGGGTTCCAGCCGTACAGGCGAGCTGCACGTTCGGTTCCCTTGGCGTTGGTGTTACCAGTTTTGAACGCAGCCGTTACCACTACATCGAAGCCAAGAGATTGGCCGGGTGTGAATTGGTGAACTTCTTTGCGCTTGTCAGTACCAGTCGCCTTGAAGCTGGCAAACTTGTTCTTACCAGAGATGACGAAGGAGCTGTTGTAGGTAACATCGGTTGTACCGGCGAAGTTGTTTTCGTCAGTCTGAATGTTGGTTACGGAGCTACGACGGTAAACGATACGGCCTGTTACGGGGATCGTTACGGTGGCATCGGCTTCCTGTGTGGAGCTGAGAACCGTTGCTTCGAAGCTGGTTTCGTTGATGAAGTTGTTCAGGGTCACTTCACCGGTGATGAAGCCGCGCTGATCGGTGATGACGCTGAGTTCAGCCTCGATGACTTGACCAGTTTTGGGGTCAACCACGGTGAAGTAAGGAGCATTGGGCAGGCCTTCTTGCTCGATCACTTGGTTATCAAGGATATCCGTGTAACCAATGACGATGGCGTTTTCGCCGAAGCCGAAGGGTTCTTGGTCCACTACAAGGCCACCGGGAGCATCGAATTCACTGGTGTCAGCGAGTTCAAGTTCACCCAAGCGGAAGTAGCTGGAGCTTTGTTCCACACGGACGGTGGCGATTTGACCGTTCTTACCTTCGATGACGATGAACGCGAAGCGCCCTTGGTCAGGTCCGGTGACGATGTTGGGGTCGACTTCGAAGAAGACTTGGGCTTCTCCGGAAGCTTGGTTCACGGTGATTTCCTGAATGTTGATCCAGGATTCATCGGGGTTGGCTGTGCCGCCGTTACCAACGGTTACAGGTGCAGAGCACTTGGCGTTGCTGGTGCAAACGTAGGCAGAGAATTCACAATCCGCATAGTTGAAGCCGAAAGGTTGGCCAAGGAACTGTACGGTGATGAATGCCGTGCCGGTGTTGTCATCGGCTTCAGGGGCGTTGAGAGGATCGAAGACCGGTCCGGTGAGAACGCCGTTGTGATCGAAGAAGAACAACGAAGGCGTTACAGCGAATTGGCAAGGATCGCGTTGGATGATGGTGAAGGTGCGTACCAGGCCGTTATCGAGGATAACATCGATGAAGGCAGTGCGCTCACCGTTGAGGCTGTTGAATTCATCCACGTAGAAGGTAACCAAGCCATCGCCGGAGCCTTCTGTGGAGCCTTCCACGATTTCAACCCAATCGGTGTCCACAGCGTTGGCCGGGTAACGTACACGGGCAATCCAGGGGCACTGATATTGAGTTTCGCGGTCGGGGGTGGTGGTGAAGTTCACGTTGAAGCTACCAAACTCAGCGCGGTTGGTGAAGCTGAGTGAGGTGGGCACCAAGGTGTGGTTGCAGTTATCCACCTGAGTGATGGTGTGTGTGCTGGTGTCGCCGTTGGTGAGTGTAACGGTGATGACAGCGGTACGGCTTGGGTTGGGTTGGATACCGGTGAAGAAGGGCTTGACCTCATAGCTGATGGTGCTGGTGCCGGTTCCTTCGGTGGTGCCCACGATGGTGACCCACTCTTCATCGCCAGCGGAAACGGTGACGTTCCATGGGCAATCGAGTTGGTTGGTTTGAGCGAACTGAGCGGTGAACTGGCCGAAGCCGCCGCCTTGTTCGTATTCAGCGGTAGCGGGTACGGCGGTAACGTCGCACTCGTTGGTTTGGGTAATGGTGTGAGTAGCGGTGTTGCCGTTATCGAGGCGAACCACGATGGTGGCAGTACGTTGAGCGTTTACGCCGTTGCCAAGGAACCAGGGATCAACAGTGAAGGAGAGTTCGCTGTTACCGGTGCCGTTGGAATCGCTGGCGATGGTGACCCAGTTGGCTGTTGTGGAAGCTTCCCATGGGCAGGTGAGAACGCCGGATTGTTGCAGGTTGATGGCGAAGTTGCCAGAACCACCGTTTTGGTTGAAGCCGGACGTTGTGGCATCCACTGAAACAACGCACTCATCGGTTTGTGTGATGGTGTGTGTGGCGGTGAGACCGTTGTTAAGAGTGATGACGATGGTTGCCTGACGCGTGCCGCCAAGGAAGTAGGGGTCAACACGGTACTGAACGGTGGAGTTGCCTACGCCGTTGCCGTCGCCCGTGATGGTTACCCAGTTCGCGGTGGTGGAAACTGCGTAGGGGCAGGTTTCACGGCCG
>JANRMB010000042.1:0-4952 GCA_033761985.1 Candidatus Sumerlaeia bacterium
TGGATGGGGAATGTCTACGTGGGAGCCGCACTGTCTCCGGCGATCGCCCTGGAGGGTTTGCTGGGCCTGTATTTTTTCGGCGGGGTGATGATCGGACTCCTGTTGGGTGAGTGGTTGTTCAGCATTTTCATGCTCCTTCCCGCTTACGGATTCTCCCGAGTCTTTCTTGCTTCCATCGGCGAAGGGCGCCATGGCTGAGGCGGAACAAAATGGTGCAGGTTCCCTGTCCCCCTTGTTTTGGGGGCTGACTGCCACTTATCTCATCCTAAGCATCTGGTTTGCCACCGCCAGTGTTCGAGAGGAAACGATTCCTCTTCAGGGAATGTACCTGATTCTGTTTGTATGCTACGTCGGGCTTTGTTGGATCGCATTCAAAACTTCTGCTTACATGCGAATTCTTATGGGAGTTTTCCTGCTCAGTCGCCTCATCTTTCTTCCCTCTGTCCCCACTCTCTCTGACGATGTGTATCGTTTTCTGTGGGATGGTACGTTATCGCTGCAGGGGATCAATCCGTTCGCCCACCTACCTTCGGAGTTGATGGAAGGAAAAGTGATAGTGGAAGGATTTGTTGGTGATTCAGCTCTCTATTCCAAGATGAACTCCCCAAATTACTACACCATCTATCCACCAATCTGTCAGTGTGTGTTTGCCTTGGCATCGGGGTTGAGCCAAGGGTGGATTTGGTTGGGGATCATAGTTATACGGTTTGTACTTATTGCCGCTGAGTGCAGGGCGGTTTGGGTACTGTGGCTAATACTCAAGTATCAGGGAATGAACCCTGCCGGTATTTTTCTTTATGCTTTAAATCCGTTGGTTCTGTTGGAGATTACGGGTAATCTTCACTTTGAAGGGCTGATGATCTGGTTCCTTTTGGAAACGATCTGGAATTTTCAACGGGGACAGATGAATCGCTCCGCGTTGTGGATGGCCCTTGCGGTTTCCACCAAACTTCTTCCTCTGATTTTTCTCCCTTTGTTATTACGCAGATTAAGTATTCGCCAACAAGCAGCGTACTATGGAATCGTGGGTTTTGTTACGGTGCTACTGCTTTCTCCATTGCTCAGCACCGCTTTCCTCAATGGATTTGGGAGCAGCATTAAGCTCTATTTTCAAACGTTTGAATTCAATCCTTCCGTGTACCTCATCGCTCGAGCGATTGGCTACTGGTACAAAGGGTGGAACATGATTGAACAAAATGGGAAGATCATGGCGATTCTCACGTTTCTCGCCATCATGAGTTATGCGCTCGTTTGGGGGACACAGAAGAGGGCCTTTCCGTTGTGCATGCAAATTGTCTGGTTTTTGTATCTTTTTTTCGCTCTCACCGTACACCCTTGGTACGCATTGCCGCTGGTAGCTTTTGCATCAATGACCGGTTACCGGTTTGGGATTTTATGGAGCTACACCATTTTTTGGACGTATGCGGGGTATCGTTCCGAGGAGTACATAGAATCCATTCCGCTGATCGCCGTTGAATATGGGTTGGTGATTGTGGTGCTTCTTTGGGAATGGTGGCAAGGCCCGTTGGGTAAGGAAGTTGAAGGGAATCTGCCTTCCTCAGCACTTACAGCTCAGAATTAATTCGGAACATCCAAAACCCCTAAAATAATTTTTGGCCGCGCCAAACACCTCAACTTGCTTCGTGGGCAAACTTGAAGCATTGCTGCCCGAAGCATTTATTTTTTTACTAAACAGAGAGCCTATGTACCCTTTGCATCAACCCACTTTCCTGATGTGTCCACCCACACATTTTTCCGTTCAATACGCCATTAATCCCTGGATGAAGGGGAATTTGGGAAGAACAGATAAACAACTAGCCACCGAACAATGGCATGCACTTGCTCATGCTCTGAAGGAATGTGGGGGTGCCGTGGAGACCATCGATCCCGATCCTACGCTCCCGGATATGGTCTTCACCGCAAACGTGGCGGCAATCGTCGGCGAATTGGCGATTCAATCCCACTTCACCCATGCGGAACGCCGAGTGGAAGCAACACATGCTGCTCGCTGGCTTTCTGGTCGGGGCTTTAAGCTCGCTCAACTCCCCGAGGGGTTGGATTTGGAAGGGACCGGAGATTTGCTCCGGGATTTCAAACTTCCCTTAACATGGGCTGGATACGGATACCGAACCTCATTGGAGGCGCACCGGATTGCGGCGGAGGCCCTGCAATACGAAATCCTGACGCTTCGCCTGGTGAATCCGCGCTTCTATCATCTGGATGTCTGTCTGGCGCCTCTTACCCATGGCCATGTCATGTATTATCCGGGAGCTTTCGATGCGGCCTCGCTTGAGGCAATCGAGTCCCGGGTAAAACCCAGCCACCGTATTGTGGTCGGCGAGGATGATGCCCTGAATTTTGCCTGCAACGCGATTCCTTGCGGTGATGCGGTGATCCTTCATCGAGCAAGCGATCGATTGAAAGCACATTTGGCGGAAGCGGGTTACCGTGTGGTGGAAGTCGATCTTTCTCAATTTATGCTGGCGGGTGGTTCTGCTCGGTGCTTGGTGCTTCCCCTCTTGGAGCCTCGTCTTACGCCTTCAAGCGCCAAATGCCACCTCAAGGAAGCCCATGTTCGGTTGGAGGGGCACCTTCTGGATTTCTCCGTTCTGGCTCGGGCTCTCGATCTTGTTACCACACAAGGCTGCAGCTTCGACGTGGAGGAGTTCAAACCGGGGCGCAGAAGCCGGGATATCTCGGTGGCACGTCTGCGGGTGATCGCTCCCTCCGAACAACTTCTGGCTGAAACAACCGCCGCACTCGGGGCTTTGGCAGAGTTGCAGGCACGCGTGGAAGTTGGGTCCGTTTGATGACCTCACCCCTTCCCCCAATGCCTTCAGGAGCAAGAACGCCATCGTTTGTGGAGTCGATCATCCCGTTTGTGGCTGTGGCGGTTCTGCTGATTCTGGGATATGGGATTCTTGGGATGAGAATCGAGATCCTGCTACTGATTGCCATGATGATAGCGGGTTTTCTCGGCTGGCGTCTCGGTATCAGCTATCAGGCAATGCAACAAGGAGTGTTGGACTCGATCCATAAATCCATGAGCGCCCTCCTGATTGTGATTGTGGTGGGTGCTTTGATCGCCGCATGGATTGCCTGCGGAACAATTCCCTTTTTAATTTACCATGGGCTACAACTTATTTCTCCAGCATGGTTTCTTGTAACAAGCTGTGTGGTATGCTCCATTGTTTCCCTCATTACCGGAACATCATGGGGAACAGCGGGAACGGTGGGGATTGCGTTGATGGGTGTTGCTCAGGGGTTGGGAATTAATCCGGCCTACGCCGCCGGAGCAATCATCTCCGGTGCCTATTTTGGTGATAAGATGTCACTGTTTTCCGATACAACCAATCTCGCTCCTGCGGCGGCGGGAAGTAACATCTATGATCACGTGGGGCACATGCTTTGGACAACCACCCCCGCCTATATTCTTACTCTGGTGGTCTATGGTTTTCTGGGTAAAGGCGCCTCGGAAGTTTCCGCTGATAGTGATTTTCAACTGCTGCTGGAAACACTCCGCAGCCAGTATGTGATGACTGGTTTTGTGGGTGTGCTTTTGTTGATTCCGCCTATCATCACACTTGCTGCCGCAATCTGGAATCGCCCGGTAATCCCTTCGATGCTGGCTTCCTGTGCAGTGGCTTGGTTGATTGCTGTTTCCTTCCAAGGTGCCCCTCCCGTTCCACCTCCTGGCTTATCAAAAGAGAGAGTTGCCGAACTTCAATCAAGCTCCTTGGCAGAGCATCTCAGTTCCGGTGTCTTCGTGGATAAACGTGACGCATTGCGTGTGGCAACATGGCCAGTGGTGCATCCTTTGACGGCCATGGTGACCGGGTATCAGTTAAGTACTGGAGTAGAGAGTGCCGATCAGTTGCTGAGTCGTGGAGGAATGCAATCCATGATGAATACGATGCTGGTGGCAATTGCGGCGTTTGGATTTGCAGGTGTGATGGCAAGCGCGGGATTCCTCGGTGTGTTGATGGATACCTTGAGCCGATTCGCCACCACTCGCGGCAAGTTGATTTTCGCCACGGTATGCTCCTGTATCGGGGTGGCGTTGTGCACGGGAAGTTCGTATCTTTCCATCCTTCTACCCGGAGAGCTTTTCGCTCCACTTTATAAAAAAATGGGACTTGCAGCGAAAAATCTTTCCCGAACCACGGAAGACTGCGGAACCGTTGTTGTTCCCCTGATTCCTTGGAGTGTGGCGGGTGTTTACATGAGTGGCATCCTCGGCGTGGAAGTGTTGGATTATGCGCCATGGGCAATCTTCTGTTATTCGGGGGTGGCCGTGGCACTGTTCTACGGATTTACGGGAATTCGTATCGCACCAAAAATTAAAGACGACGAAACACAGCCGGGGAGCTAAGCCATGAAAAGCGCTTTCAATCACGAGTTGGTAGAAATTTGCCGCATGCTTCAAAGCATCCCTACGGCTCCGTTTTGCGAGGAGTGGATGTGTGCCCAATTGGATATGTTATTGGGGCAAATCCCTGGGTTGGAAATCAGCGTTGATCGTTTTGGAAATCGATTGGCCGTACTTCCGGCACACGATTCCTCGGGGTTGAAGGCAGACCCCATGGTGTTTGTGGCACACTTGGATCACCCGGGGTTTGTTTGTAAATCCACTTCGGCCGATGGGAAAACCATCGAGGCTGAGTTTGAAGGGCGGGTCTTTGATGAGTACTTCGGGCCCAAACAGGTACGTGTTTTTTCCGACACTGCCAAGCTTGGGATTATCGGCACCATCCGAAATTGGAGCCCCCGTTCCGAAACAACCAATAACCGCACGATCATCATCGAAACGGAAGAGATAATCAAAAATCCCGTTCTGGCGATGTGGGATGTGGAGCCCTTCGCCATCAGCGATGGCGTTCTTTCTGGCAGAGCATGCGACGATTTATTCGGTGTTGCAGCAATTATTTGGGCGCTCAGGCAAATGGCCACAA
>JANRMB010000043.1:0-2900 GCA_033761985.1 Candidatus Sumerlaeia bacterium
CTTCCCGACGATCACGAGCGCCTTGCAAAAGCTCCATGTACGTTACTACTGAGATAGATCGATCAGTCGTCATCTCAATTTCTTTCGCGGCTTTTGGATTACCGCGAAGGAACCAAATCAATACATCCGTATCAAAGATCACTATATCGGCCTTTGCGCAACTGACGGACGTAAGCAGAGGGATCGCCCACTTCTTCCTTCTCGCCCCACATTCCAAACGCGGGATGCGTGTTTACTGCTTCATCACTTCCCGTTTTCCCTGCTGGAAGTATGCGTGCGATTTCCCGCCCTCGGCGAGAAATAGTCACTTCTTCATTCCGCTCAAGGGCTTCCAGCAATTTTGAAGGGTTGCGCCGAAGCTCGAGGAATGTCATTTTCATGGTCTGCGGTCTCCCTATATGCACACTTAATGTGTGCATTTCATCGCCACAAGTCAAGTAGAGAGACTTGATTGAAGGAGCGACAGTGGCCACAAGTATAAGAGGCATAAATAATCAACTTGAGGAGTCAATTCCCCCCATCCGTTTCCCCCTTGTCCTTTTCCACCGTGCTCCCCCACCATTTGCCCCATCATTTCCCCCCTGCGGAGGTACTCCCTCAATCGTGCTCGCAAAACGCATCATCCCCTGTTTGGACGTCAAGGAAGGCCGCGTAGTGAAAGGCGTCAATTTTGTGGAACTTCGTGACGCCGGTGATCCCGTGGAGGCCGCCATCGCCTACGACCGCGCTGGGGCCGATGAGCTCGTGTTCTTGGATATCACCGCCAGCGCCGAAAAACGCGGCATCATGCGTGACGTGGTACGCGAAACCGCCGCTCACTGCTTTATGCCCGTCACCGTGGGGGGTGGATTGCGGACAATTGAGGACATTCGGGCGATGCTAAACGCCGGGGCCGACAAGGTATCACTGAACACTCCCGCCGTGGCCGATCCCGAGTTTGTGCGCGCGGCAGCCAAGCGCTTCGGCACCCAGTGCATTGTGGTGGCCATAGATGCGCGGCGTCGTTCCCCCGCCCCCGCTGACTTGAGAATCCCTTCGGAATTGGGCTGGGAAGTGTACACCCACGGGGGCCGCACCCCAACGGGACTCGATGTGATTTCCTGGGCCAAGCGCGTGGAGGAACTCGGGGCCGGAGAAATCCTGCTTACCTCCATGGATGCCGATGGAACGAAGACGGGTTACGATTTGGCTCTGACCCGTGCTGTGAGCGAAGCCGTTTCCATTCCGGTGATCGCTTCCGGTGGTGCCGGGAGTTTGGAACACATGGCCGAGGCTCTTCTGGAGGGCAAAGCCGACGCCGCACTCGCTGCCAGTATCTTCCACTTTGGCACATATTCCATCCCCGAGGCGCGGAGTTTTCTTGCTGACAAAGGAATCCCCGTGCGGATTCTTTCCCACTAACCAATCCTCCTGATCATGGGAAGGGTCTGGTGGAGGGAATCCCCCAAAAGAATGGAGTCATCAGATGTTCTCACTCAATAAACATACCCCCATGCTGACCGGAGTTGTCCTCGGTCTGGTGCTTGGAACGCTTGTGGTCGCCACGGCACAAACCCCTTCTCCGCTGCGGACAGGTATCACAAAAGCATCGGTGACAGAGGTGGAACATCCCGGCAAAACAAAAGGCATCCAGATTAATGGCTCTGGTGTGTCCCTTCCCGATCCCACCACACGTTTGGGTGATTTACCGATGCTGGTGGACGTGGACGCCCAGAAGCCGGGCCGGTATCAGGTGATTGATTTGGATGAGCCCGGTTCCTTCGCTGTGTTTGATACTCAAACGGGATTGATGAACCGTTATGAGACTAAGGAAGGCCAACAATCCGTAACCGTGTACAGTGCCGTCGTTCCCAATCACGCGATCACCTCAAAAGTGCACCCACATCTCTGGAACGAGGAATTGCGCTAAATGGCCGAACGCATCTCCTCGGAGGCTGCACCAGCAATCGTTTTTCAAAACGTGCGGAAGGTGTACTCCGTCCCCCGGAGGGAAACGCCCCGGGTAGGTGCGTGGCTGCTGAACAAAGTGTTCGAGCACTTCACCAGTGTCCCTTTCGCGGCGCTTGATGATGTGAGCTTCTCCGTCCCTCGAGGGCAGTGCATCGGCCTATTGGGGCAAAATGGCGCCGGAAAATCCACGACGCTCAAGCTGATGGCGGGAATCACGCAACCCACAACGGGGACAGTGACCGTCCGGGGGCGTGTGGCTTCCATGCTGGAACTCGGAGTGGGATTCCATCCGGATTTGAGCGGCATGGAAAACATCTTCTACAACGCCATCCTAATGGGATTGAGTCGGGAGCAGGTGCTTGAACGACTGGAGACGATGATCGCGTTTTCAGGGTTGAATCCGAACTTCCTTCAAGAGCCGGTGAAGCACTACTCCAGCGGGATGTATTCACGATTGGCGTGTAGTGTGGCTCTTCACTTGGATGCTGATATTCTGTTGATCGATGAGATACTTGCCGTTGGGGATGCGGGATTCCAACAAAGGGGTATGCTCCGGATTTTGGAGCTAAATGATCGGGGTGCCACGGTGGTGCTGGTTTCCCATATCATCACCACCATGAAGGAAATGTGCGATCGATTGATATGGATTCGCGATGGGAAGCTTCACCGCGATGGGCCGGCTGATGAGGTGGAAATCGATTATCGTCGCTATATGAAAAATCTCTCTTTTGCTCCAAACCATCCCTTGAAACAAGAAACAGAAACGGGGACAGAGAGGTCATCCAAGCAAGTTCAAATTAATCGGTTGGAGATGGTATCTGATCATGATCCCGTGCTGACGGAAAAGCCCTGTGCACTAATTCTGCATTTGGATTGGGCAGAAGCTCCCACTAGACCCTATCGCCTGGGGTTGTATTGCACATGGAAATCGGGTCAGCTGTTGTTCCGAG
>JANRMB010000044.1:0-4361 GCA_033761985.1 Candidatus Sumerlaeia bacterium
CAGAATCGTCATGGCTCCGGAAACAAACGTGCTGGCAAATTTTGGCGCAACTGCTGTCTCCTCAATCTTCAACTGATCCACCCGAGCCAAACTGCGGAGATGACCGCGCACCCGGGAAAGCTGATCACGCCCCGCGGCATCCTTGTGCTCAATCGTCACGCCCACCTTCATTTCCATGGGAACGCGCATCTCACCTCGGATATTCCGAATCGCTCCCACCGCCTCCTGAAGCAGTGCAATCGTCTCTTCGGAATCGGCAAGCTCAAGGCCGAGAGAGGGTTTCGGCCATGCACCGACGCAAAGGCTGGGAGCAGCGAAACAATCACCGAACAACGAGGATGTTGCTCCGGAGGCCGAAACTCCCGCCTCCACATTCACCACCCGAGCACGGATAATGTGCCAAATTTCTTCCGTCACAAACGGCATGATGGGGTGAAGCAGCCGGCATACATGCTCCAAAACCACCAACAGCGTGGTGCGAGCTGCCCGATGCGATTCCTCGGCTTCATCATGTCCGTAGGCACGGCCTTTCACCATCTCCAAATACCAATCGCAGTAGTTCAACCAAATGAAGTCATAAAGACCGGCCACATATTGATCGAACTCATAACGATCAAGCGTCTCAGTGGACTTGATGATCACTTTGTTCAAACTGGAAAGAATCCACCGGTCTTCCACCTCAAGGGAGCAGGATTCAATTCCGCGACGGAATTCCTCGCTCTTGAGCGGCTCGGTCACCATGAGAACGAACCGAGCGGCATTCCAGAATTTGTTCACAAAGTTCCGGTAATTTTGGAAGCGACGCCAATCCAGATCGATGTTCCGCCCCAATGCGGCGTACCCACCCACTGTAAGGCGAAGCGCATCAGTGCCATACTCGCCGATGACTTCCAAAGGATCGATCACGTTGCCCTTGGATTTACTCATCTTCTCCCATTTGGCTTCCACATTTTTGGGCATCTCGCCGCTGATGTCAAACTCCCGAGCCTGCATCGGGGGAATCAGTTTGTAATCCTGACCAATCTTCTCATAGTAAGTTTTACCGAAGATCAGCCCGTGCATATACACATCGGTGAACGGTTTGCGGCCCACAAGCTCCAAACCAAACATCACCATCCGCGCCACCCAGAAGAACAAAATGTCGTGCCCGGTGACGAGTACCGAGGTTGGGTACCAGCGTTTGAGGTCTTCCGTTTCATCCGGCCAACCTAGAATAGAAGCCGGCCACAAGGCCGATGAGAACCAAGTGTCCAGAACATCTTCATCCTGAACCCACTCGTTCGGTGCGGCGGCTACTTCAGCTGGTAGACCTTCACCCTCGAAGCAAATCATCACGCTGGGGTCGGACTTTTTGTACCAAATGGGAATACGATGTCCCCACCACAATTGGCGGCTGATACACCAATCGCGGACGTTGTTCATCCAATTGAAGTAGATTCCTTCCCATGGTGTTTGGGGAAGAATCCTGATTTCGCCGGATTCCACGGCCGCCTTTGCTTGAGCTGCAAGTGGGGCAATTTTCACGAACCACTGTTTGGAAAGGCGCGGCTCAATCACTGCCTTGCTCCGGTAACCACGGCCAATCCGCATGGGGTGTGGTTCCACTTTTTCCAGCAGACCCAACGCTTTGAATTCTTCCACAATTGCCTTGCGCGCCTCATAACGGTCCATTCCCGCAAACTTGCCCGCCAAGTTGTTCATCTTGGCATCATCGGTCATCACATTGATCATCGGCAAACCGTGACGTTGCCCCATGAGGAAGTCATTGGGGTCGTGAGCGGGAGTAATCTTCACCATCCCTGTCCCGAAATCCTTCTTCACAAAGTCATCCGTAATGACCGGGATTTGGCGACCAGTAAGGGGAAGGTTGATCATTTTGCCAACCAAATGCTGCCAGCGCTCATCTGTGGGGTTCACGGCCACCGCTGTATCGCCGAGCATGGTTTCGGGACGGGTGGTGGCCACCGTGATAGTTCCCGAGCCATCGGCGAGTGGGTACTTCAAATGATACAAAAATCCCTGTTCGTCCTCATAATCCACCTCATCATCTGAAAGGGCGGTAAGGCTTACCGGGTCCCAATTGACGAGATACTCGCCGCGATAGATCAGGCCTTTGTCGTAGAGGCGCTTGAAAGCTACACGCACCGCGCGGGCACGTTTTTCATCGAGGGTAAATGCCTCGCGGCTCCAATCGCAGGAACATCCCAGGCGCCGAAGCTGGCGGCCGATGGTTCCCCCGGCTTCTTCCTTCCATTTCCAGACTTCTTCCAAGAAAGCTTCACGGCCCATCTCATGGCGGTTCTTTCCTTCGCGGTGCAGCTTCTCCACCACCACGTGCTGGGTGGCGATCCCAGCATGGTCTGTCCCTGGAACCCAGAGAACGTTTTTCCCCTGAAGGCGATGGTACCGGATGAGTGTATCCTGGATGGTTTCATCCAACCCGTGGCCCATGTGCAGCACACCAGTAACGTTGGGAGGGGGAATGGCGATACAATAGGCTTCCCCATCGGCATTCGGATCCGCTTTGAAGTACTGCTGTTCCTGCCAAAAATCGAGCCATTTGGTCTCCACTTCAGCGGGCTGATATTGTTTGGAAAGCTCCGGTTTAAGCTGTGACACGGTAATCCTCTTGAGCATGGGTACGGGGTAAAGAAGCGGGGCTAAGTGAACGGAACAGCACGGCTAGCGTCAATGGTGGAAATGCGGAACGGAGTAACAGGCCTGTAACACCGAAAGTATTTACCACTGTTGGGGGAAAACGGAATCGTCCTGCGTGGTGCGTTAGCGAAACTTCGATTTGGACGAGAGCCGTTTTTCCGAGTTCAAGGCGCGTGAGACAAAAGCGACGAAGGCGTAGCGGCGCTACGTCGAGGAAGCTTGAGTCGAGCAGTAACATCGAAAGTATTTACCACTGTTGGGGGAAAACGGAATCGTCCTGCGTTGACCTCATGGGAAAGGTGTGTATCCCTTCCACCTCCGGTGCCTCTAATTTGGAGCGCCGATTATGTATTGAGGTAAAGACGACCATGCCCGGAAGCCTAAGGGATCAACTAACCGCTGAGTTCTCCGTTCTGTTTGAACGGATGGGAGTCAGCGCCTCCCTTGGGGAAGTCATCGTCTCCAAGAAACCGGAAATTGCGCAGTTCCAATGCAACGGCGCCATGGGTGCGGCGAAGGCGATGGGAAAAAATCCCCGAGACGTTGCCCAACAGATTCTGGATACTGTTTCCGGGAAGGAGCGCTTCCGCGATCTTTCCATCGCCGGTCCGGGTTTCATCAACATCACACTTTCCGATGCGGCTCTTGCGCAATCTGCCGCGACTCTTTTGGCGGAGCCTGATCTCGGCATTCAAAAACCGAAACAAAAACTAAAGGTCGTGGTGGACTACGGCGGCCCCAACGTTGCCAAACCGATGCACGTGGGGCATTTGCGTTCCTCCATCATCGGCGATGCCATTGTACGGTTGATGAGGTTTGCCGGGCACGAGGTGCTTGGAGACATTCACCTGGGGGACTGGGGTACCCAGATGGGGATGCTGATTGTGGCGATCGCCGAAGAACGCCCCGAACTCCCCTACTTCGATCCAACCTCCACGGGCCCGTTCCCCACGGAAAGCCCTGTGACAATCGATGATTTACAGATTCTCTACCCCAAAATATCCAATCGCTGCAAAGAAGACAAAGCGCTCTTGGAAAAAGCCCAGCAGGCAACCGTGGAATTGCAACAGGGGCGCCCTGGGTACAAAGCCCTTTGGCAACACTTTGTGGATGTATCCATCGCCGAACTCAAAGAGGACTTCCAGCGTTTGGGGGTTTCCTTCGACCTCTGGTATGGGGAATCCTTCTACCACGACCGCATTCCACCGATGTTGAAACGACTCCAGGCTGAAGGTCATGCCGTGGAGGACGAAGGGGCTTTGGTGATCACCGTGGCGACACCCGAGGATCAAAAACCCATGCCCCCGGTGATGTTGTTGAAATCCGATGGTGGTACCAATTACCACACCACGGATTTGGCAACTATTGCACAACGGGCGGATGATTTTGGTGCAAATTTGATTCTTTATGTTGTGGATAAGCGACAAAGTCTTCACTTTGAGCAATGTTTTAGAGCAGCGCAAAAAACCGGATTATCTAAAAATGCCCAACTTGAGCATTTAGGCTTCGGTACAATGAACGGTCCTGATGGTAAACCGTTCAAAACTCGCGCAGGTGGTGTAATGCGCCTTAAAGACCTCATCCAAATGATGACGGATGAAGCCCATAAACGGATGTTGGAAGAAGGTGTGGGGCAACAATACGGCCCCGAGGAACAACAGGATATCGCCACAAAAGTAGGGCTTGCAGCTCTCCGATTTGCT
>JANRMB010000045.1:0-3376 GCA_033761985.1 Candidatus Sumerlaeia bacterium
ATTCCCGAAGGAACACGGGTGGGGATTGTGGGCCGTGTGGGGTCGGGGAAATCCACCTTGGTGCACCTGCTGTTGCGGTTGTATCCGGTGGAGCGCGGGATGATCCGCATCGGGGGAGTTGACCTGAACGATTGGCCGCTGGCGGAACTTCGGCGCGTGGTGGGGATTGTGTTTCAGGAGACGATTCTCTTCAGCGACACCATTGCCGAGAACATCCGGTTCGGAGCCCTGAAAGAATTAGCCCAGCCCGAGGTGGAGCGATTCGCCACCATTGCCGATGTGCACAAGGACATCAGCGGATTCCCCAAGGGATACGAGACTTTGTTGGGCGAACGGGGGATCAACCTTTCCGGGGGGCAGAAGCAACGCGTGAGTTTGGCGCGCACCATCAGCCGCGATTCCCGGGTGCTGATTTTGGACGATTCCCTTTCCGCAGTGGATACGCACACCGAGGAAGCCATTCTTCGGGAACTCGGCGAGGTGATGAATCAGCGCACCACGTTCCTGATTAGCCACAGGCTTTCCACCGTGGCCCCGTGCGATGTCATCATCGTGCTGGAACGTGGAAGCATCATTCAACAGGGAACCCATGAGGAGCTTCTCCAGCAGGAGGGGTTGTATCGGGAACTCTACGACAAACAGCAATTGGAAGCGGAGGTGCTTTCCGCATGAGCCGCAAAACCAATCAGGAACTCCTCAAGGAACTCGAGGAAGAAAAAACCGTCAAGGCCGAGGACTGGGCCAACATCAAGCGGCTATGGGTGTACTTGCACCCTCGCCGGTTTCGGATTCTCCGCAGTGTGTTGCTGAGTATCGGGCTGAGTTTTCTGATCCTTGTTCCCGCTATTTTGACTCAGGTGATCATCGATGATTATCTGGTGAACAAGGACACGAGCGGGATTTATACCCTCGGGGTGGGGATCCTCGTGGCGATGCTTCTCGCCCTGTTACTCGAAAGCTGGACGCAGTTTGAAATCGCGCGGATTGGCCAGGAGACGATGCGGGACCTCCGCATGGAACTCTTCCGCCATCTGGAAAAACAGAGCCTGCGCTTTTTCGACAAGAAACCCGTCGGCTATCTGGTTACCCGGATGACGAGCGACGTGAACGTGTTGAACGAATTCTTCGCCCAGGGGGTGGTGGGGATCTTCCAACAGTCCTTCATGCTCGTGGGTATTGTGGGGATCATGTTCTACTACAACTGGCAACTGGCGCTATGGTCGATGATCGTGGTACCGATGGTGTATTTTCTATCCGCCAAGTTCCGTTCGGCGATTCGGATTTCCTACCGCCTGACCCGATCGAGGCTATCCCGGCTCAACACCCACGTTCAGGAGAACGTGGCGGGGATGCGCGCCGTGCAGGCCAACACAAGAGAACAAAAACAGTTTGGTCAGTTTGAGGAATTGAACGATCTTCACCGCGACGCCCACTTCCGCACGGTGATGGCGTACTCCATTTACTTCCCCATGATTGAATTGATTTCGGCCATTGGGATCGCCGTGGTTTTGTGGAGGGGCGGTGCACAATACCTTCAGGGAACAGTGACACTCGGGGAACTTGTGCTTTTCATTAGCCTGTTGGAGCGTTTCTTCCAGCCAATCAAAGACCTCTCTGAAAAGTTCAACCTGATTCAAAGCGCCATTGCTGCGGCGGAACGATTGTTCTCGCTTCTGGATACCAAGCCGGACATCGAAAACAAAGTCGTGACCACCCCCTTCCCCACGTTTGGTTCCCGCATTGAATTCCAGAACGTATGGTTTGCGTACAACGACGATGACTGGGTCTTGAAGGATGTTTCCTTCACACTGGAAAAAGGTCGCACGATGGCAATCGTCGGCCCCACGGGTTCAGGGAAGTCCACCCTGATGGCCCTGCTCTGCCGTTTCTACGATGTGCAGAAGGGGAGTATCCGCATTGATGGGATCGACATCCGCGAAATGTCCCTCTCAGATCTCCGCTCCAAAATCGCCATCGTTCTGCAGGATGTGTTTCTATTCCGTGGCTCAGTAACGGAGAACATCCGCCTCGGGAACACGGCAATCACGGAACAGGAAGTTGAAGAAGCCGCGAAGCTGGTGAACGCCCACGACTTTGTGCAGCGGCTACCGAAGGGGTACTCTACGGGTGTGATGGAACGAGGCGCCACCTTGAGTGTAGGCCAAAAGCAACTCTTGAGTTTTGCACGCGCGCTGGTCGCCAATCCGCAAATCCTAATCCTGGACGAAGCCACGAGCAACATCGACACGGAGTCCGAACTGTTGATTCAGGATGCGTTAGGCAAACTGACGGGTCATCAGACCTCTCTGGTCATCGCCCATCGCCTTTCCACGATTCAAACGGCCGATACAATTTTGGTGCTTCAACACGGTAAAGTGGCCGAGCAGGGGAACCATCAACAACTTTTGGCACAGGGTGGATTGTACCGTCGCCTCTATGAGTTGCAGTACCGCGATGAGACGATGTGTGCGACGCCGCTCACAGGTGGTGCTGCGCCCATGATTCCCACTTCAGCGTGAATCACTCTCTTCAAGTCTTTTCTCATGGCACTGAAAATATTGGGCTTAGGATATTTTTCTCCGTGTTGTTCCTGTTTTTCTTCATCAACTGAAAAATTGGCCTGAAGGACGCATATATCCCCCCAAGTAAGCGAAAAAGGGTGACAACAAAAAAAACACCCGATGGTTCAAACAAAAACTCAACCTTTATTGTCTCAATAAACGGAGGATTTCTACACAAAGCGACTTATTCTTTCGACTGTTCCGATGACACAAGTTGATAAGGCGAGTCTCCGGCAAACCGCCGGGTTTTTTCCCACCACTGAAAAAATCCCTCGCTCTCCCTCCACGGGAGACAACTTCCCTCTCAAACTCTCCCTCTTTTCTCTCCCTCCTTATTTCCCTTATCACTGCCGGAACAGTCAAAAAAGAAGACCCCGATCACTCGGGGTCTTTCACTTTAACGGCCAAAAACAGGGTAGAAATCACACGGTAGAGGGATTCTCCAACTGCGTTCTTGCTTCACTATCCTGCGGAGCGTACCATCCTTCTTCTTTTTGAATTCGGGATATTTCCGCAAAGTTCTCCCGTACCCAATCCGGAGGAGAATAAACAACACATCCCCGATGCTGATCAATCATCAGCAAACGCAGATTCCCTGTGGCGGAAAAATCCGCAATCCACTGGAACGAATACTCATTGTAGGGTAGGCGAACCGGCTTGCGAAAATGCTGGTAAACATAAACGGAATCGAACGTGAAAACCAACCGGGTGACAAAACTGAACATACTCATGGCAAACCCGATAAGCATCATTACTCCCATCACATGGGTAATGAGCGCCAAGGCAAACCAAGTGTAAGAACCCACCGAGCTTGA
>JANRMB010000046.1:0-7993 GCA_033761985.1 Candidatus Sumerlaeia bacterium
AATGCTGAATCAGAGAAGCCAATTCCTCCTGGGGTACCACGATCTCTCGCAGGCAATCCAAATCGGCATCCAGAAATGCTTGAAGGCTCCAATCAAACAGTGGTCTCCCACCCAACTGCTGATTCCACCAGCCTGCTTCGGCTTTCTCCAAATACGTCAAAACACTCTTTTGAATCATGATGATCTCATCTTTCCCTGATGATGGAGAAGTATTGCACAAAGCTGATCCACCGCCCAACTCACTTCCTCTTTGGTTGTTAAGTGGCTGAAACAGAACCGAACTCCTCCGGCCGCCCGAGCCGAATCAGAAGGGTACATGGCTTTCAAAATAGGGGACACTGAAACCACTCCAGTAGAACACGCCGCCCCCGGAGACACCTGAACACCGCGCTGATCCAACGCAATCACCAAATCCGTTCCTTCAAATCCTGCAAAACTCAAATTCATGATTCCCCGCATTCTTAGTGAATCATCGCCATTCAATTTTACGAACTCCTCTCCCAGTCGATCAAACACTCTGGAAAGAAAAAACGTCTCCATCTCCCTTACATGGGCTTTCCGCTCCTCTTTCTCTGTCACCATGAGTTTCAGTGCTTCGGCAAAAGCAATCGCCAAAGCCACGGGGGGAGTTCCGGCACGTTTGTTATCCTCTTGTGGGCCACCCAATAACATCGGCTCCAGCTTCCTGATTCCTTTCCCGGCAACGCAGGCAATTCCCGGAGGACCATAGATTTTGTGTGAAGCAAAAAAAGCCAAATCTGCGTCAGTTGGGTGTAGCTCCTTTCCTGCGCTTTGTGTACAATCTGCCACCCAGATTGAATGCTCTGAATTCTCCCTTTTCCACTCTCGAAACCGATCCAAAGGCTGGCGAATTCCCGTTTCATTATTCACCGTCATCAAACAATAAACATCCGCCTGAGCGTTATGTGCCTCGGGAATAACAACCTGTCCCCCTTCATTCGAAGACCAATGCTGCCACACACACTGTTCCTGTTTCTCCAACACCTCCAGAGTATCCGTAATGCACGAATGCTCAAGTTGTGAAGCTGAAACATGCAACGTCTCTGTCCCCCTTTTCAATCCACGAAGAATCCAGTTTGCAGATTCCGTGGCGCTGGAAGTGAAGAGCACCTCCGAGGCATTACCCAAACCAAGCAACTCGGCAATCATTTCCCGTGAGCGTTCCAGATGGCGACGAGCTTTTTGTCCCGCCTGATGCAAACTATTGGGGTTCAATGCCAATCGACCATATTCTGAGAGGATCGAGAGAACTCTCGAATCCATCGGAGTGGTGGCGGCATAATCCAAGTAGGCCCTCATTTAGTTTGGGTCCTCCCCGAGTGCTTTCAGCAACGCCACTCTGGCAAACTCCACGGATTGGTAACGTTGGCGCGGATCAGCCGCCATACAGCGGGCAATCGCCAGCGAAAAAGAGTTGGGCAAATCCGGCCGAATGATACTGAGCGGCGTGATGGTGCGCATCGCCTGTTCCCCTTCAAACAACCGGAGCAACGTTCTCCCCAAGGCATACAAATCCGTCAATGGTGTTGCCTTCTCGCCCTGCAACAACTCCGGCGCCATATACGGTTTTGTACCCAGAATAAAATCACTGGAACTTTCTCCCGTCTCTTTTTGATTGTAATGACTACTGATGCCGAAATCGCCCAGCTTCAGTGTCCCCGTTTTCGATACCAGAACATTTCCTGGTTTCATATCCCGGTGCAGGATGTTTTGTTCATGCAGATGTTGCATCGCTGGAAACACTTCGCGGATAAACTGAATTGCAAAGTCCAGCGTCATCTCCCCTTGAAACAAGCGGTCATACACACTTCCCCGAGCCATTAATTCCATACTGATATAGTAGGTGTAACCCGTCTGCCCAAAATCATACACGGTGATGATGTTCGGGTGGTTCAGGTTTGCCATCAACCGTGCTTCGCGTTTGAAACGGAGCAACTCCTCCTCTCCGTGATTTTCATTTTTCAGAAATACCTTCAACGCCACCATGCGATCCAGTCGTTCTTGAAACGCCCGGTACACTGTCCCCATGGCTCCACCACCAATCACATTCAGCAATTGATACCCTTCAAACCGCGACGTCACCAATGCTGCGTTGGATTTTGCCGCGCGTCGAGGTTCGGAATCCACCTCGTCCAGCGCCCGAGTTTCCTCCAGGTATTGGGCGGCGTCCGGTGGCTCCAATGGTGTGGCGTTCGGTGGAATCGCCAGCAGCCTTTTCACATCCTGAATGAACAACTCTTCCTGAAACGGCTTCGCCACATATC
Source organism: Candidatus Sumerlaeia bacterium (assembly GCA_033761985.1). Lineage (GTDB taxonomy): Bacteria > Sumerlaeota > Sumerlaeia > SLMS01 > JAHLLQ01 > JANRMB01. Next base: position 2,286 of record JANRMB010000046.1, read on the forward strand.
GATCGGCGCCAATACGAAGAAGCTCCAACTCGCGCTGCTTTGCTTGTGGCATTTCGCTGCAAATCAGAATCCGGGTATTCTGATGCAATCGCGAGGAACGAATGAGCCGACAAATTTCCTCTCCTCGCAAACCGGGAAGATTCAAATCCAAAATCACCAGTTGGGGGATTTCCTTCAGGATGGCATTCACCGCCTCAATCCCGTTCATCATCCACTGAAAGCGTTTGTAGCCTTCGTCCTCCAGCAACTCCATCAGGTACGAGCCAAACTCTTTATCATCCTCCACAATATGGATTAACGGATCATCCATCGGATTCATCCTCTCGTCTCCTTCAACGTGTTTTGGTGATCAACGGGATTCCATGTGGAGGGGATAATGATGGAGAATCGGTTTCCCCCCTGAAGCGGACTATCAAACGTTACCTGTCCCCCTAATGCCTTCACCAAATATCGAACCGAGGCCAATCCGATTCCACTGCTATGGCCATCCTCAGTTTTGTTCCGCCGGTAGAACTCATCGAAAATGCGGGTACGCTCGTTGTCTGGAATGGCTTCACCCGAATTCCACACCTCCACAACAAGAGTGTCCCCCTTGAGCGAATAATCCAGAGAGATCAATCCCTCGCCATATTTGGCGGCATTATCCAGCAGGTTATATACAATCCGTTGCAGGTGTTTTGCATCGGTTTTCACCACGGCTTCCGGAAGCAGATTCCATTCTTGCTGAATCCGCTGCAGGATAATGAGTTTTTGTTCCGGATAACGCTCCAGAAGCATGGCCGCCATTTCCAACACTTCCTGTTTGAATCCAAACTCTGCCGACTTCACTTCAATTTCTCCCCGTCGCATTTGCTCGAAACTCAGCATGTCCCCGATATAATCCCGAAGCCTCTCGGCACTTCGGTGAATCCGTTCCATCCGCTGCTTTACTTCCTCGCTCAACTCATAACGGCTTAGCAGTCGGTTACTTGTGCCCACAATGGAGGCCAGCGGTTTGTTCAAATCATGTATAAGGAAACGATAGAACTGATCTCGATAAAGCTCTGCTCTTTTCAACTCCTTTAGCGATTTTGCCAACTCAGTGTTTTTCCCCTTAATCTGATGAAACAAAATCACGTTGTTAATCGCCGAGGAGAGAAGGTTGGCCAAATGGTGAAACCGACTCCTGTAGTCGATTGATTCCGCCGGTTTATCCTTCACGGCACCGATCAGAAACCCATTAATCTCCGCTCCAATCCGAATGGGTATCGCAAGTATTTTGCTGAACTCCACGCTTTGCAGATACACTCGATCTGCTGCGGTATCCCAATCATCGTGACTTAAGTTGTAAAGAGTGGTTTTGAAGGAGGCATTCTTTTGGAGGTGATCCTTCAAGTGATGAAACGGCCCATTCTCCCGGCAGAGAATCTGATTCAGCTCTCTACTTTTTCTGCTATCCTTGAGCGTATTGTAGCCTTGGGTAAGTTCTTCTGTATCCAAATCGTTATGGATGACTGCCGCCCCCACAAAATCGCAGTGCATTTGGCTGCACTCCAACGTTCGAAGCGCAATTTGCTGAAGGTTGATTTGACCATTAATCTCCCGACCCAACTCTTCCAATTCGGAGTAGAAGGCGAACTCCTGAATCAGTGTAATCTGCGAGCGATTCCAATCCGTAATGTCGTAGAATACTCCCACCATTCGATCGCTTTCCCCGCCTGTGTCCAATCGTCGAAGAGACACCCTCACCACTCTACTTCCCTGATGCTCGGTCTTTAAATTGAGTTCAAAACTCGTGGGTTTGTCCTCGGAATTTTGAATTTCCCGAAGCACATAATTCATGACATTTGTTGTTTCATCCCCGGGTAAATCCCCCAGGTTTTCACCCGTTGCGTTTCTTCCCAATAAACGGTGCAGCGCCTCGTTGCACTCCAGCAATTCCCCTGTGCCGTTGAGGATACCCATGGCTTCCGGAGCCCGCTCAAAAACAAGGGGATATGTGTCCCCCGTCATTTTTCCCGTCACCGGAATCTTCTGGGTATCTTCCTCAAACATCGTACCTCAATCCTTGTAGATCAGGTACTTCTCACGCAGATTCAGGAACGCCTGCAAATCTGCTTCGTAACTGGCGATGATTGCCTCCGCTGTTTCACCAGCCAGCAACCGACGCCGAATATCATCCGTCCCCAGTACTTCATCAAACAACGGCTGTTTGGCATGCGTGTCGGTGAACAATTCCTGTTCCGGGTACATCGTATGAAGAATATGCATCAAATGAATCTGTGCAGCAAACGGCCGCAAGGCATGGTAATCCGTCACTACCAAGTGGGCGCCATGGCAAGGTTGAGCAGGAGTGTCCCCCTTTGCTGCATAGGATGCATACCGGGGGACATAGGTGATCGGTCGAGCCCGCAACCCGGGGATGTTCCGGGCATTGATGGCATCCACAAACGCATCGCGGTCAATCCAAGGCGCAGCCATGGTTTCAAACGGAAGCGTGTACCCCACCCCGATGGAGATATGGGGAATCTCCCCGATGATCCCCGTCAGATTGTAATACGTGGCGTGATTCTGTTGAACGATATGCGTGCTGCTCGGCACAAACGGGAACCCGGTATCCCACGGCATCATGGAGCGTGAATATCCTTCCACCGGAATCACCTCGAGTTGAACGTTCCCGGAGGTAAAGTTGTCGTTGAACATCAGAGCCGCTTCACCAGGGGTCATCCCATACTGATACGGAATCGCGTAGAGGCCCACAAAGGTGGCGTATTCCTTGGGATTCAAAATGTTTCCATCCACAATATGCGCGCCGGCCGGATTTGGTCTGTCCAGAACCATGAAGGGGATTCCCTTCGCCGCGCAGGCTTCCATCGCGTAAGCCATCGTGTAGATGTAGGTGTAGCTTCGGCTCCCTACGTCCTGAATATCATAAATCATCAAATCCAATCCCTCCAGCCAAGCAGGATCGGGTTTGCGGGTTTTTCCGTAAAGGCTGTGAACCGTGATCCCTGTTTTTTCATCCACCCCGGATTCCACTTTGTCTCCGGCGTAGGCATCACCCCGGATTCCGTGCTCCGGACCAAACAGCGCCACCACCTCGATATCCGGGTGCTGGTGAAGCAGATCAATGTTGCTCTCCAGCTTGTGATTCACCCCCGTGGGGTTGGTGATCAGCCCCACTTTTTTCCCACGAACCTTCGCCAGCCATTCCTCATTTTCCAGTAACACCTCCAAGCCAACCTTGATGCGGGGCTGAGTGTACTGAAACGCAATGGAATCATGGGCGTTGGCCTGTTGGGTCATCAGGGGTGTCCCCGTCACGCCAACTGCTGCCGCCACAACGCAGAATGACTGAAAAGTTTTACTGAGAAACGAACGTAAATGGTGCATCAGATAAGTCCCTTGAGGTGATCCATCAGAAATCTGGGTTCCACTCTGAACACCGATTTCAAGGGATGCAATCGGAAGTCACCAACCGGGATTGTGTCTCGAAAATCACATTTTGGGAGATGATCCCAGCTGATCCAACCGAACCCTTTCACAAATCGCCGAAACAACTGTGTCCTCATTCAAGTGAGTCGTATCAAAAAACAGCGATCCCGGGGCAATTTTCAGGGCCCCAACCGCGCGGTTTCTATCCCGTAAATCCCGTTCGCAAAGATCCTCAAACACCTGATCCCAATCCGCCTGCTGACCGCGTCCCACCAATTGCTCAAACCGCCGGCGGGCACGCACCTCGGGTGAGGCATCCAGAAAAAACTTCCAACGCGCATTTGGAAAGACGACCGTTGTAATATCCCGACCTTCCATCACCGAGGCTTTCCTGGTCCCCATCGTTTGCTGTTTGGCCACCAGAATCCCCCGAACGCTGGCCAAATCCGCCGCACGGTACACTTCTCGTGAAATGCGTTCCTGCCTGATTTCCCGTTCCAGTGATTCTCCCCGGCTTACGGCATGGCCCTCCGGAGTAAATTCCAACTCCAAATCCAGAGCCTTCTGAACCAACAATTCCTCTTCCGGATTTTCCGAAGACTTCAGCCCTTCCCATACCACCGTGCGGTACATCGCCCCGGTATCCAGATATTGGAAACCCAGCTCCTTGGCCACACGTTTTGCCACGCTCGATTTTCCCACTCCCACCGGGCCATCAATCGCCACAACCGGCGCAAAATTCATCACCGTTAGACGACCTTGTTCAGTGCCTGACGCAATGCCCGGCTGTTCTCGCGAATCTTGTTCTTCCCAAAGAAACTGGAACCCGCCACCAATACATCCGCTCCTGCCGCCACGGCCAGCGGGGCGGTGGTGGTATTGATGCCCCCATCCACCTGAATCATATACTCCAACCCCAAATCATCACGAAGCAAATTCAACTCGCGAACTTTGTTCAGAGTAGCAGGAATCAATTCCTGACCCCCAAACCCGGGCTCAACCGTCATCACCAAAACCAAATCCGCCAAACGAAGCAATTCCTTGATCTCCGACACAGGAGTCTTGGGCTTGATGGAAATCCCCGCCTGAATCTTCTGGCGGCGAATATACTTCAGCAAATTGGCGCTGTCCTCACCAGCGGCCTCCACGTGGAAGGTGATATTGTTGGCGCCGGCCTCCAGGAACGGTTTGATGTACGCCCGGGGGTCGCTCACCATCAGGTGCACATCAAAATACAACGAGGGATCCACCGGCCGAAGACACTTTACCAACCCCGGACCAAAGCTGATATTCGGCACAAAGTGCCCATCCATGATATCCAAATGAAGCCAGTTGATGCACAATTTTTTCAGAGGTTTGACGCAATCATCCAACCGGGAAAAATCCGCAGCCAAAAGCGATGGTGCCAAGTGAACTCCCTTGCCACGCCGTGTTCCGTTGGCATTCGCCGTCACCGGCAACTCCGAATCCACATCAGGCTTGGCCTTCTTCACATCGGCACCACTTTTGGCAACCGATGACTTCTCACCCTCTTTTACCAACGCTGGTTTACTGGAGTTTGCATGTGCTTTCGCCACGGTGAACCAACTCCTCACAGAATGTTTTCGAAATACTTGTGGACAGACCCCACCGTTGCGCTTCAGGCAAATTCCAGTCGGGCGAGAGAAGAACGACCTTCCATCTTTCCCTCCAAAAGGCAAGGCCTGCTTGGAGAATTTTTTCGACTTCTAAGTAATACGCCTCATCAAAAAACGCTGGTTTACGCCAAGATGAATGATTTCAACTATTTCCCTTCAACTCCCCTCGCCACAGTAACTCCCCAGGGTTGGAGTTTCCCAACCAACTCCCACCTCGTTATTCGCCGAATTGGCCAAACCCGCTCCGGAAATTCTCTCCATGCCTTCGTGCTGGGCCAAGGTCCTCTCCATATCACCATCACAGCTGGCGCCCACGCCGATGAACCCATCGGCCCCCGTACCGCCCTATACCTCGCCAATCAACTCGCCCACAATCCCGCCTACGCCCCCTGGCTGGAAGCCGCCACATGGTGGATTGTCCCCCATGCCAACCCCGACCTCGATCCCAAGAACGCCGGAGTCATGGCTTCACCAAAGTTCTCCCCACTCGATCAATCCCTCCACCTCATTCGGGAAACCCCGGAACACGACGTCGAGTTCCACTACCCGATGCCCGAACCGTCCCAAAATGCCGCCGCACCCCGACCGGAAAACCTCGCCATCGCCGAGTTCCTTCGCCCCGCGGCACCCATCCACCTTCACCTCTCGCTCCACAGC
>JANRMB010000047.1:0-5117 GCA_033761985.1 Candidatus Sumerlaeia bacterium
CATTGCCGTTGGTTTCGCGAGCTTGTTTTTCCAGAAACGCCTGCTGATTACTCACTGCTGCAGCTTCCGCAACGGTTGCCACTGCAAGAGCTTCCGGAGCGCCAGCGGCAACATCACCGACCGCAGGAATTGCCATCGGTGCAGCCGCATCGGAAGCAGGGGAGAAGTCCTTCGCTCCAGGGAAACGACTCGAATCCATCCGGGCAATTTCCGCCACAGGCGCCGCCACGGAGGCTGGAACAGATTCTTCCAATTCCGCTGCTTTACCACTCAGGGCCACAGCTTCCTGCCCCTGAGCAACTAAGGTATCCGACTCATTATCCAGCTTGGCTGATTCAGCCAAGGCGATTTCATCCTGAAGCTCGGCTTCTTGTTTGGCTGCTTCCTCTTTGGCAATCTCTTCCGCACGCTGACGAAGCAACTCGCGGCGATCGAGTTTTTTCTCAGCTTCTTCTTCGGCGATCACCACTTCTCCCGGTACTGTGTCCGGTGCCGCGCCAAAGCGACCAGTGGCTCCCTGGGTGGCAGATTCATGATTGAACCGTGGGTCCGCCGTTGCACCTACTTTGCCTTGGGCGGCAGAGGCCGTATTCAGGGCAATCGCTTGGTTGTTCAGGGAGGATTCCCCGGTTGCTGATTCCGGAGAGCCCTTCGCCACGGTGGAATTTGTCCCTTCGGTTTGGCTGAAGTACACCGCCGAAACGGCAATTCCCACCACCAAACTGGCGGCCATCATGATGTAGTTGGGCAAAGGGGAACGCCGGGGGAGAGCCGCCGGAGCGGATCCGGATAACGGCATGCTGATCACCTCAGCTCCGCGAGCCTTCTGCAATGCACCAGAAAGTAGCCCTGCTGGAGCCTTGATTGCTTTGTGCGCGGTACGTACGGGTACCAAAATGCCGCGCAAGTCTTCTGCTTCGGCTTTCCAATCCGACCGCGCTGCCATAAGAGCCTCGAATTCGCGCAGTTTATCGCCTTGCAATTCTCCCAAAATCCAGGAGTCCACAAGTTCCTCAAATCGGTACCGATCAGGAGTGCTGGTAGGTGTGTTCATGAGAGCTCTCCTTTCATTTCGGGCTTCATTAAATCTCGCAACGCTTTCCTTGCACGGTTTAAGCGTGATTTGACTGTCCCGATGGGGATCTGCAAAATCTCGCTCAATTCCTCGTAACTCTGATCCTCCACAAACCGCAGAATCAGAATTTCCTTCCACTCGGGATCCAATTCCTCCAAGCAGGCGTGGAATGCTGCCATTTCCTCGTGACCCGAAGCCGCCGACCGGGGATCAATTCCCGAGTCTGCCCATTGCCGAGGACGGTCGTCGTCATCTTCCATCATCCCGTCCAAACTTGAAAAGCGGGAACGCTCGCGGTTTTCCACCACATACCGGTTTTTCGCCAGGTTGCTGGTAATCCGGTATAACCAGGTGCTGAAACGGCTTTGGCGTTTGAACTTGCCAATGTGGCGGAAGGCACTGATCAACACCTCCTGAGCCAGTTCAAAGGCTTCCTCTTCGCGACCACTCATAAACTTGAGCGCCGTGCGGTACACGCGATCCTGTTGGTGGGCGAGCAAGGTTTCCAAGGCGCGTTCATCCCCTTGTTGGGCTTTGGTGATGAGGATTTCTTCCTCTTCGGCTGAAGGCTCCGCCTTGCCGAGTGTCCAATCAGACATTCCGTGCGCCTTTATGTTCCCAACGATTCGTCTCTCCACGGCAAATGCCGCACTCCCACCATGACCACCACCCAAACGGGGGATCAAAAGAAAAGAAACATTTTCACTCAAAGGGGCGAGGGAATCCTCCTCATCACCCCCGAGAGTTATGCCTCTTCTTTAACGCCTTCCGCCTCCAATACCTTCTCCAGTTCCAGCATTTGAATCACCGGAGCAGGTGTTTGCAAGGCCTGGCCCTGCGGAAGAACCACCGGTTTCCAAGTCCCCACGGCACCGGTGTGATCATACCGAAGCACCAGATGTGGCCCCCGGGCATCCTCAATCACCTCGGTGTACTGGTTGCCAAACAGCTGACCACTGAAGCCCAGCAACTCGTGAACCTTCTGAGCGGTATGAGGAAGAATCGGCGCCCAAAGCAGGTTCAGGTTCGCAATCGCCTGCAGCGTATTGTACACATACACCCGCGCCAGTGGTTCGTTCTCTTTGATCACCTTGAACGGTTCCGTCACGGTAACGTAGTTGTTCATCACCGAACTCAACTCCAGAATGCGCTTCAGGGCTTGGCGGAACTTCGATTGAGCGTAGAGTTCCCCCACCTCACGGAAGGCTTCCTCGGCGTTGAATTCAAACGGCACAGGTGCCTCAATTCCCGCATCCACCATGGGAACGCAGCCCTCAAAACGTTTGAACGCGAAACTCAACATCCGGTTTACCAGGTTCCCCCAGTTTTTCGCCAACTCGTTGTTCACGCGCTCTACAAAGTCCTCCCACGTAAACTCCACATCGTTGGTCTCCGGAGCCAAACTCGTTAACGCGAACCTCAGGGCATCGGGTTGGTAACGTTCCAGCACGTTCAGGATGCGGATGCTTCCACCGCGAGACTTGCTGAACTTCCGACCCTTCATCTGCAGGTATTCGTTGCTGGGGACGTCATACGGGAGATTCAACCCACCATAAGCCATCAACATTCCGGGCCAAATAATCGCGTGGAAGGGGATGTTATCCTTCCCGATGAAGTAACTCGCCCTGGCCTTGGGATTCACCGAGGTATCCCAGAATTCCCGCCACGCTTCCGGCTGACCCGTAATCGCCGACCATTCCTTGCTCGCGGAAAAATAGCCAATCACGGCATCGTACCAAACGTAGATGCGTTTGGAATCAAAGCCCTCGAGCGGAATGTTGATTCCCCAAGTCATATCCCGGGTGATGGGGCGCCCGCGCAAGTCCTTCGCCTCCAACTTGGAAAGCGTCACGTTACGGACGTTCGCCCGCCAATGCTCCTTGTCCGTGCTCATCCAGGAGAGCAACTCATCGTTGAGCTTCCCAAGATCGAGGAAGAAGTGTTCCGTGGGGCGAATTTCCAGATCGGTGGTTCCGGATATCTTGGAGCGGGGATTTTTGAGCTCCGTGGCATCGTGCAAATTTCCGCAGTTATCGCATTGGTCGCCCCGGGCATCGGTGAACCCGCAGCGTGGGCAGGTGCCCTCCACAAAGCGGTCGGGGAGGAACATATTTGCCACGGGATCAAACACCTGCCGCTGTTCATCCTTGTAGATGAACCCCTTGTTGTAATGCGTCAGAAAGAAGTCATGGGTCACATCCCAGTGATTTTGGGTATCGGTGTGGGTGAAAAGATCGAAGGTGATGCCGAGCTTCAGATAGGATTCGATGAACTTCGGGTGGTAACGCTCCACAATTTCTTTTGGCGTAACCTTTTCTGCATCAGCACTCACCACAATGGGGGTGCCATGGGCATCGCTGCCGCTCACCATAAGAACACGATTCCCCGCCATCCGGTTGTACCGGGCAAAGATATCGGGTGGCAAATACGCCCCGGCGATATGCCCCAGATGTTGTTCGCCGTTGGCATACGGCCAGGCTACTCCGATGAGGATCGTTTCCATGGAAGTGAGTGCTTTCCTTGGGGGTGCTGAGCGCCAAACCCCGAGATAATCGTGCGGGGGGAGAGGAACACCGCGCAGCGCTCCGGGGCAAGACCAGTGTTGCTGGACTGCTGACGCGTTGGTGAGACTCATGGTCGGCCTAAAGGCCATTTGGGTCAGGGCCGCGTGATGCCTCTTCACTTTCATCTAGTTCATCTTTGTGAATCCCCCCTCACGCCTTGAATCGTTCCCCCACGGTTCCATACCAGGCGGCATCCAGGCGCGCCAAAGGATCCAACTCCGCTCCCTGAAAGCGCCCCTCTTTCCACAGATGCTCCTGCACATGAACACACAACACTTCTCCCAGAATCAGGTGGGATTCATTCGCACCAATCTGAATATCCTGATACAACCGGCACTCCAGTTGAACCGGTGAAAGCGCGATCCGTGGCACATGGAGATAAACCGAATCCACCAAGGCCAGCCCCTCGCGGTCCACCTCACTCACTTCCGGCGGAAGAGCTTCCCCGCAACGCGTCACTAACGGCGCCATCTCCCGTGAGCAGATGTTCACCACAAATTCCTGTGTCTCCAGAATGTTCCGCGTGGAATCCTTGAGCACCAATCCCCCCTCGGCGCCGGGCTTTGCCGCCAACCCCAGCATGATCAAAGGAGGCTCTGTGCTCACCCCGTTGAAAAACGAAAATGGCGCGGCATTCAACACAGTGCGTTCCTTGTTCCAGCTCGTGACCAGCGCAATCGGACGCGGAACGATCACGCTCGTCATCAAAAAGTAGCGGTCTTTGATCGACAGCGTGGGCATCTCAAGAGTAGTAAACATGGATGTACGGCGGTTTTGGGGAACTTCGAGATTTGTTGGAGGATAGGATGATCAGCCAAGGGGGCACAAGGGGACTCCTCAACATCCCGTTCGTGGCCATCTGTTTTCTGTTGTTGTTTCTCGGCGGTGTTTCCACCAGCTCCGCCCAGCGCGGCAGCACCGCCCAGAAGCAAAACTCCACGCCCTTCTGCGGGTTTTGCCGAACGGAGATCAACGGACAATACCGAGTGTACGAAACCACTCCACGGAAAACTCTGATCTGCGCCGCCTGCGAACTCAAAACACCCAACTGTAGTATTTGCCGCATTCCCCACAAACCCGGCGAACTCCGCAAGGAACGCGAGACCGAGCTCTGGTGCCGCGATTGCCTCAAACGCCATAAACGCTGCGATGCCTGTCAGGAACCAATTATTGGCCGCAACTACTCCCTCAAAAACACCCCCGGCATTTGGTGCGCCTCCTGTTTCGAATCCTCCTCCAAATGCTACTTCTGCGCAAAACCTGCAGGAGAGGGCTCCACCCCCTTGGATACTCATTCCGTTTCCTGCAAATCCTGCAGTATGTTTGCCATCCAAGGGAAAGCGGCCTACGAAAAACTCATCGATGAAATCCACCCCCAGATCGAAACTCAACTGGGGCGCCCCTTCAAACGCATTCCCCTGCAAGTGGTGACCCCTGAGCAAATGCTCGCCCTCGGTTATCGGCTTCCTACCACGACC
>JANRMB010000048.1:0-7328 GCA_033761985.1 Candidatus Sumerlaeia bacterium
TAACGTTGGGAGAAACCCTGCAAATGATCAACGCCCTCAGCCGATTTTTGGAATACACGTTGGACCTACGATTTGCCAGCCGGGATTTTTTGGAGTCTTGTTTTCAGTAAATTAGCGTTTAGTTGACTAATCTGCTCATAATTGAAGGAGGAATTATGAGCAGATTTTCAAACTTGCCACTCCAAAACGAAGCGAAAGTATGGCGATGGAACTGTTAAATCGACATGAGGTTGTTTCTAGATTTTACTCATAATCGCTCAGTGAATTGTTAGAGATCACATGGATTCGATTAAATGTGAAATATTAAAATAATTGATATCGTTTGGTTTAGGTTCTTTTCTTCTGGGAGTATTTCTTGATTACTCTGGTTGATTTTGAAAAGAAAAACGGAATCGTCAATTTTTCTAACACAAAACGGTCTTTACAACGTGGCGTTTATCCGTACACCTCCCGCGTCCCTGGCTAGGCAATCATTCACAAATCACGAGGAAAATCCACGCCATGAAAGTACTTTTTTACACCCTTGTTGCATCGGTGGTTTTATCCGCTGCTTCCGCTTCCGCCCAGTATGCCGCTCCTGCCGGTTACTACACCTCAGCCAACGGCCTTACCGGCAACAACCTCCGCGTGGCCTTGCATAACATTATTGATGACCATACCAAGCTTTCCTACGCCCAAGTTTGGACGGCTCTTGAAGTCCTTGACCAACACCCCACCAATTCGAGCGCCATTCTCTGTATCTATTCCAACGATGCCATCGCCAAAACCGCCAAAGATGGTAGCACCTCCGCCACCATCAAGTGGAACCGCGAACATAGCTGGCCCAAGTCCTATTCCTTTGATAACTCTTCCTGGCCTGCCTACACAGACGTTCACCACCTCTTCGCCAGCCGCAGCAACTACAACTCCGCCCGTGGCAACAAACCCTTCGATAACGGTGGAACTACCATTTGGGATGCCTTCAATTCTGTTTCCGATAACCGCACCGACTCTGATTCCTGGGAAGCCCATAACGACGTGAAGGGCGATCTTGCCCGCGCCATGTTCTACATGGATGTCCGTTATCAAGGTGATCTTTCCAACGAGACCGATCTCCTTCTCGTGGACACCGTTTCCATTTCCACCGGCCAACCCCGCATGGGCAAACTGAGCACCCTGCTCACATGGCACGCCAATGACCCCGTCAGCACACGCGAACAACGCCGCAATCACCTTATTTACACCAACTACCAAGGCAACCGGAACCCCTTCATCGATAACCCTGCCTACGTTTCCGCCATCTGGGGTGGAGGTTCTGCTCCAACACCCACACCCACACCAACACCGACGGCTACGCCAACGGCCACACCCACTCCCACCGCCACCCCAGCTCCCGGGTCACAAACACTGCTGAACACCAGCTCCTCAGTTTCCACGGGTTCCTGGAAAAACTTCCTCGTCACCATCCCCACCGGCACCAAGTCTCTGAAAGTCACCATGACCGGTTCCACGGGTGATGCCGACCTTTATCTCCGCGATGCGGGTTACCCCACGCTCTCCACCTGGGATTACCGCCCCTACCTGGATGGCTCCAACGAAACCGCCACGGCAACCAATCCCGCAGCAGGTACCTACTATATCAGTGTCTACGGATACGCCGCAGCCAGCTTCAGCATCAACGCTGTCGCCAGCTTCTAACCTTCTCTCCGTCCCCTCTGAAACATCACCCCTCGATGTTGCATGCAGCTTCGGGGGGTGTTGTTTTTTACCAATTACTTCTCCGGAAGGTACACCACCACGCTGTCCAGTTCAAGGGATCCAACCTGCAGAGAAACGCGTTGCACAGTATGGAGTCTTGGAAACAAGGAGTCCGTTTCTTATTTGGTACGCTTCTTCGGCTTCGGCTTGTCTAACGCCTTAGGCTCGTTTTCGTCATCCTCTGTGTGGAAGCCGATCCGGCGTTTCCCTTTAATTGGAGGCGCTGGGGTCTTGCGGATCTCGTCGCTCAATCGCCGCACCGCCTCGAATAACATCCGTGTATGTTGGTCCTGTCTTGCTATCTTGCCCTCGAACCTGCTCTCCAACTCTTTCAGCTTGCTGGCCAGCTCTACCTGATTTGCCAGGAATCGCCTGAATTGGACAAAAGCCCGCATAATCTCGATGTTGACTTGTATAGCGCGATCACTGGTCAATACACTCGATAGCATCGCCACACCCTCCTGTGTAAAGGCATAGGGGGGCGTTCGGCGGCCACCACGGCCAGTTTTTGTGGTCACAGATTGTGACCTCAAAGTCACCCATTCTTCGGCGCTGAGTTGGAACATGAAGTCGTTCGGAAACCGGATCTCATTCCGTTTCACGGCCTGATTCAGGACCTTCGTTTCCACCCCATACAAAGTGGCAAGATCCTGATCCAACATGACTTGCTGGCCTCGCAGGTGGCGGATGACATCGTAGATGGTTTCTGGCGCAACGGTCAAATCGCCCTTTTCTTGATCCGTCATCAGTGGTTACCCCCTGCCAAACTTGACATCACAGTTTGTGACCTCAAAAATATACTGTCTGACTAAGTTAGCACTTCTGAATCACCAATTACTTCTCCGGAAGGTACACCACCACGCTGTCCAGCTCCACGTTCAACGGATCGAGCGAGTAGAGAAGCGTATCCATCTGCGCTTCCAAGGCGAACTCCTCCCCAAACTGGCGGGTGAGCACTTCACCAAGGACGCAGGTGAAGTCCCGCAAACCGGTTTTCAGCAATTCTTTCGCGTGGGACTGTGCCGCCAGAGAGGCCTTTTCCAGAGTTGGGAAGACGAGATTCTCCCAGTTTTTGGGGAGGAACTTGTAAATCTCATCGCCTTCGTGAAGCGAGCGATCGGCTTTGCCCAAGGGTTTTAGAAGGAGCTTCACTTGCGCATCGTTCTCGGGGAGGATTTCGCCCTCGAACGTCTGAAACTGGCGATGGTAGCGCGTGCCAAAATTTCCGGCAGCGGAGCACAGGATGGAGGGCTGAATGTCTTCAGGCATTTCGCGCACCGATTCCAGAAATTCCTGGGGAATAAAGATACGGTAATACGTGGCCACCACGGGCTTTACGAGGCCCGGGCGTGTGCAGAAGGAGGTGCGACCGCCCGAATCCTGTACGGCCGTTTGCGCCAGCTTCCGCACGAACGGGTGACCCGGGGAGAAGAACTCCAATCGCTCATGGCGAACGGCATCTCCACGGTCGAAGTAGCCTTCCATCTCATCCAAAATTCCCGGGTATCCGTGCAGCGGATGGTGCGAACCCACGGTGAGAACCACTCGACCCCGGGTTTCATCCACGATGCTTCCCAAGGCTTTTGTGTATTCAATCGTGGTCTTTTTCAGGTGGTCCAACTCACTTCGGTCGTCGAGTTTCTTGGTGAGTTCCTTGACGTAGGCCATCCCCTGCTGACTGCGCCGTTCAAGGCCGGTGGCTTCCCGTTCGCGGCGCTTGTCCACGTAGTCCTGCAGTTCTTCGGTTAGGTTGCGAACGCCTTCTATCCCGTCTTCCAGAAGGTGTTGTAGCATCTGACGAGAGACGTCCTCGGAGATATCCTCCACCGGGGCGAGGGACTCGTTGAAGACCGCCAAGGCATCGCGGAAGAACTCATAAATTGCTTCGTCAAGCTCCCCTTCCGCCACGATCACCTTGGAGTCCACGTCCAACTCCGGGTCACGCCCCACACGGTCGAGGCGACCAATCCGCTGCTCCACCATCCACGCGGCGAGTGGGAGATCGAAGTGATAAACGGCATCGGCAAACTGGAAATTGCGCCCTTCGCCCCCGAGTTCATCGGAGATGAGGATAGCGGAGCCGGGGGCTTCCTGAAAGCTGAAGGCGGCCTTTTCCCGCTCGCGCCAGGGGATCTCTGCTTGAAGGGCGAGGATTTCCGCCTCGTTGGCGAAGACTTTGTTGAGCAGCAGGTAGAGGGGTTTAACGTTACATTCAAAGCTGGTGAAGATCAAAATACGGTGGGGTTCCCCATCGGCGAAGAGTTCCTTGATGGATTCGAGCATCACCTCGTATCGGGGGTGCCGCGCCAGAGCCCGGCTCTTCATATCCGTCCCCTTCGTCTTCCGATGCCAATCGCTGGTGGCGAGTTCCAGCTCTTCGAGGAGTGTTTCCTCCTCGGCGCTTAACTCCAAACTTTCGATGATATTCTCATTCAGTTTGATGGGGTCGGCGGTCACGGTTTCCGTGGGGGTGTATTTGCCGGTGCGCACCGTGAGCCAGACATCCACGGCTGCGGGGCTGCTATGGCTTGCTTGAATGAGTGTGGCGGCAGCCTTGAGCCCACCGGGGCGGTCGAGCTTCCCATTCTTCACCAGCAAATCGCACCAACGGCGTACCAAGGCTCGTACTTCGAGTTCCTCTTTTTTGGGCTTGTAGGAGAGGCATTCCTCCACGCGCTCAGCCATCTCGTTATCGAGCGCCAGAAACTTGCGCTGGTAACGGAGCACCCGACTGCGAGGGTCATATTTGTCCGTCAGAAGGGCGATGATCTTGTGGCGAAGCGCCAAGTCCTGACTATCCCCCCGAAGGGAAAGCAGGCGGGCCGTCATTTTGTCGTCTTCAATTTCCAGCTTTTCCCACGCCTTGAGGATAACATCGGCGGTGGTTTTCTCGTTTCGAAGGAGTTCACACAACGCTTCCACGCGGGGCTGAAGTTCATAGAGTTTGAGTGCGTGGCCCTGATCCGAGAGGTGAGCAAAACCCTCGGGATCCACCAGTTGTAAGAGGCGAGTCAGATTGTTGCCGTCATCGCTGGTGGGTGTGGCGGTAAGCAGAAGGACGACATGGGCGCGGCGGGAGAGGCGCTGGGCGGCGTCGTACAGGGCATTGTCTCGGAGGAGTTGGTGTGCTTCATCGATGACGAGGATTTCCACGGTTTCCTTGCGGGCCCAATCGGCCAAGTGACCGTGGGGGAGAATCACCCCGGGGTCATCGTCCCCCTCCTCGGGTTCATCATCATCGGAGAGGCGAAACACCGATTTCCCAAACTTCCCGAACATTTCAAACGCCCACTGGATGGTGATCGATTCGGGGACAAAGAAGCCCGTGCGCCACTCGGGGAAGTACTTGCGGATTGTGGAAACAATCAACCCAGCTTCGATTGTTTTTCCGAGGCCCACCTCATCCGCAAGGATGAACCGTGGCCGCCCAAAATGCAGGGCATAGCGGGCAGCACCAACCTGGTGGGGAATGGGGAACATTCGCGCACCATTGTAGCCCACAATCCCCAAGCTTTTGGCTGTGGCGGAAAAATAGCTTTCCAGAAACTCTACGCGCTTGCGAGCCATCGCTGCGGGGACACTGTCCAGATTCATCAACTGTGTAAGAGGATCAGGTGCGGCACTCCCCACCTGTACTGTAAGCACATGTTCTTTCAGGGTGCGTTCCGTACCCTTGTGGTCCACCAAGTACTCATAGTAGTCTGTCCCTCTGGGATTTAGGACGCGCTTGATCGTCACTAGGTCTTCATCAAAAAAGACCTGATCGGTGGTTTTGATGCGGTAGCGTAACACATCCTTGACTGGGGTTTGCAGGCGTGTGGCGCCGAGGGACATGGGAGTAAGCGTGGCGATGGACCCCTGCCAATCCTCCACGCGCCATAGGTCGGTGGAAAGGGACTCCCGATGGGTGACAATCATGCCGATTTTGAGTGCGCTCATGGTGGGGGCTGCCGAGATGATGGAAGTGGAAAAGATTTGGAAAAGAGTGCGGCTTTCGGGCCAACGGAGCAAGGTTTAGTTCTTTACAAAAATTGTTGTAACATTACTAAACACGGAATGTTAAATCGTACAAAAGAATCGATGGATGCTTGACAGAGACTCTTTGTTCCTTCATGGCATGAATTACCTGTTTAGGCCAAACAGATTTCTAACTGAAAAAGGACCCCTTTCCCACGATGAAAAAAGCATTTACGCTCATCGAACTGTTGATCGTTGTCGCGATCATCGCAATCTTGGCGGCGATTGCCGTCCCCAACTTTCTGGAAGCTCAAACACGCTCCAAAGTAAGCCGCACTAAAGCTGATTTGCGTACCCTTGTTCTCGCGATTGAGTCTTATGCTGTTGATTACAACAAAGCTCCTCGTGAATACAACACCGCAGCTCCACCCACAGGGTATGGTGACCCATTGTTGGATGGTGAACAAGCCTCTGGTATTATTTGGCCAGGTTCTGCAACCTCTGCAGGTCTTTCCACACCAATCGCTTACATCACTACTGCTCTGCTTACTGACCCATTTGTTCAACAAGCTGACAACATCCCGGAAGATGAAAAAACTTTCACTTATCAAAACCTTCGTGCCCGTATTATTCAAAGCCCCAGTTCTGCTTTCTGGCCCTTGGCAGTGGATTTCTACGGCGAATGGCGCTTATGCTCCATCGGTCCTGACCGTGACTTCTCTAACGTGAAGCTTACCGCAGCTCCGATCACAAACTCTGCTCAATTGTCCTACGATGCCACAAACGGTACTATTTCTCCTGGAAACATCTGGCGTTCCCAGAAAGCTGCCGAAGCTTCCCAACCTTCTCCACCACTTCTCGGCGCTCACTAATACCTCTGGACATGAAGTCAAAATCTCCCCGGCGAACCCTCTGTTCACCGGGGAATTTTTTTGTATATCGAAGCCCAAATGTACCCCTAGTTTTGGATGACGAAGAGTTTTTCCACCGTCCATCCCAATCCCTTGAAGACATATCCCAGCGGACCGAGAATCGTTTTCCGCTCCAACTCAATTCTTACTGTTGCGTGTTGAACCATCCCTTGCAGAGAGCGCAACTGTGCTTCCATGGATTCAATATCAGCTTGTAAACGCCCCAATTGTTCCTCCACTTTCAACACCTCATCCACGGTGTTGCTGCGCTCCAGGAGTTTGTTCAATCGGTCCCGAAGCGCCTTTTTGGACTGCAAACGTGCCTGCTGATCCACCAGCCTCTCGGTTACGTCGTCACTGGTTTTATTCAGCTCCTTCACCTTTCCCACTGTGGTCAATCCTTCCAGCGCTGCATCCAATTTCTCGTTGGGGATTCGCAAGGTCATTTCCCCTTCTTTTTCTCCATCAATGGAGGACGAACTCACTACTCCACCATGAAGCTTGGTCATTTCGTTGATCTTCTCAACGGCCTCCGCTATCTCATAAACTTCCATTTCCACGTTAACGTACCAGATGAGGAAGCGTTCCTGCAGTACTTGTTCTTCTGTCCCCGAAGTCGACTGGGTCGCCAAGATGGAGTCATAAGTTCCCGGGCTTGCAACTCCACCCCCTTTTGTACCGCAGCCCAACGGGGCCATCATGATGGTAAGCGCAAATGCTGTG
>JANRMB010000049.1:0-5436 GCA_033761985.1 Candidatus Sumerlaeia bacterium
TCCACCATCAACCAAAAACCATCCGTTATTTGCTTTACCATACACCGATCCTCACGCAAATTACTACGGTTATGGTTTTCTTTTCTTCAATTTCTGCAATCGGATTCGTCTTCGAACTCCCGGTTGGCACCCCCAAAGTAGCTCTGCCTTGACAGTCCGGCGCTACCCGCTACTCTTATCCCCACCTGAATCGGCTCGATTTACCCCCACGGCACCGCATCCATGACCACTCTTACCACCCAACCCACCAAAACATTCCGAATTGTAACCTATGTTGCCAGATGAACGAACACGATTCGGAGATTATGGCCGGTTTGCTTCAGGGGCGCGGCTACCAACCGGTGGAGTCAGACGATGCCGATATCCTGTTGTTCAATACCTGCACCGTGCGCGATGGAGCCGAGCAGCGTGCTTATGGCCGCATCAACACGCTCGTTAATTTGAAGAAGCCGGGTTCGATTATTGGTGTGTGCGGATGCGCCGCGCAGGATCAGGGGTTGGCGTTGCTGGAGAAATTCCCTCACATTGATTTGGTGGTGGGGACGCGGGATTATGTGAAGATTGATGCCCTGATCGACGAAGTGGAACGCACGAACCAGCGGTTTGTTTCGGTGGAGGATATTGATCAACCCCTCAGCCTCCCCACGCTTCCGGCGCGCCGTTCGGGGTTGAAGGCCTTCGTCAACATTATGTTCGGGTGCAACAACCGCTGCACCTTCTGTATTGTTCCCCAAACTCGAGGCGAAGAGTACAGTCGACCGCTACAGGATATTGTTACAGAGGTTCAGGAACTCGTCGCCAAAGGCTACCGCGAGGTCACGTTGCTCGGGCAGAATGTGAACTCCTACGTGGACGCGAACCGTGCCGACTTCAGTGATCTGTTGCATGCCCTGAACGAGATCGAGGGGCTTTGGCGGATTCGTTACACCACTTCCAACCCCAAAAGCGCCCGTAGTCGCCACCTTTCCGCCATCGCTGAATGCGCCAAGGTGATGGAAAATCTCCACCTTCCCGTGCAGTCTGGTAACGACCGCATCCTTCGGGAAATGAAGCGGGCCTACAACATTTCCCGTTATCACTATCTGGTGGATATGTACCGCGATTTGGTTCCCGGTGGCGCAATTACCACAGACATGATCGTAGGATTCCCCTCGGAAACGGAGGAGGAGTTCAAGGATACGCTTCTGCTGACCGAGAAGGTCCGTTATGATCAGCAGTTTATGTTTATGTACTCTCCCCGCAAAGGGACCGTTGCCGCCGATACGATGCGCAACGATGTTCCAATGGAGGTGAAGAAGAGCCGCCTTCAGCAGTTGATTGATCTTCAGGAAGCCATCTCCCTGGAATTGAATCAGGCGGAAGTGGGGCGCGTTCACGAGGTTCTTGCAGAAAACTTTGCCCGCCGGGGTGAGGGCGAACTCTACGGCCGGACGCGAACAGACAAACCAATCGTCTTTCCGGGGACAGATGAGATGGTGGGCAAAATCGTCGCCGTTCGGGTGAAAGCCGCCTGGAAGAATACCCTTAAGGGAACCCCGCTCGGGATTGTGACGAAGTTTCAGAATCGCCTCACAGACGCCGTGGAGTTCACTCCCTTCGGTGCTGCGGAACCGTTGGTGAGCCGCCCATGAGTTCCCGCATCAGTGGGGTGGGGATACTCAAAAGCGATATCATCGTTCGGCGTGAGGAACGCGGTTTCGCGGCCACGGCCCACCTTGTAAACATGATCCCGCTGTGGGGTTATCTTTTCCTGATCATGCTCTACTTTTACTTTCGTGAGAAAAGCCGCGAAGTGACCTTCCATGTGAAGCAGGCCATGAGCTTCACCTTTATCTTTCACATGGTGCTGATGTTTTACCTTTTCGCCGAAGTGATGTTTCAGTTGATTTCGATCCTGAATCCCGAGCTGGCCCTTATCCTCCACTCACTCAACTGGGGAATCTTCCTTGGAGCGTTTGGGATTCACTGTATCATCTGCCTGTACGGCATTATCATGGTGTATAAGGGATCGGCCTTCTACTACCCCATCGTGGGGAGGAAGGTCTTCAAATCACATCAACGGCTATGGGTGGAAGAGCGGAGCTAAGCGGTTTGGTTCAGCGCTCCAGCACAATCCGGTAACGGGGTTTGCCGTGCTCCAAGTGATCCATCGCCTTGTTGACCTCAGCCATGGGGAACCGCTCCACCATGGGTTTGATTTCGTGGCGATGGGCAAACTCAAGCATGCGACGAGTGGTTTCCGGTGAACCCAGTGGTGAGCCCGCGATGGATTTTTGTCCCAGAATCAACGGAAACGCCCCTACTTTGATTTCAGGTACAGCCCCCACAAAGTGGAGAACACCACGGGGGCGAAGCAGGCTAATGTACAATTCCCAATTCAGTACCACGTTAACGGTGACCAAGATGAGATCGAAGGAATTACGGGCCTCGGCAAGAGCGGCTTCATCGCGTGAATTCAACACGTCATGCGCGCCAAGTTCTTTGGCTTCGGCCGCTTTGTCCGGGGTGCTGGAAAAAGCCGTTACATGGCAACCCCAAGCATTCAGAAACATTAGCGCCATGTGGCCAAGTCCGCCAATCCCCACCACACCCACGCGGCTCAAGGGGCTGAGGCGATGCTGAACCAGAGGGTTGAAAACGGTGATGCCGCCACAAAACAACGGACCCGGGGAGATGAGGTCGGTTTTGTCCACCAAGGGAACGCACCAAGCTTCCTGAGCCCGAACGCGATCGGCAAACCCACCATGACGCCCCACAATTGTTCCCTCGGCGGTGGCGCAGAGGTTGTGATCGCCGCCCATGCATTCGGGGCATGTCATACAGGAGCCGGAAAACCACCCCAACCCCACAGCCTGACCCACTTTGACCATTTTGACGTGGCTCCCCACGGCGCGAACATACCCCGCAACCTCATGCCCGGGGACGAATGGGTAGCTGCTCATTCCCCAGTCATTTTTCCACATGCTCAAATCACTGTGACAAATTCCGCAGGAGGCGACTTCGATCTCCACCTCATGGGGCCCTAGAGCATTAGGGGTGTAAGTATAGGATTCAAAAGGTTTTCCGGGAGCGGGGGCGGCGTAGGCTTGGATCATGGGAATTGTAAACCAGTATGCGAAATAGGATTCAATTCTCGTTCAAACAAGAAATACGCCTTCCTGCATATCTATTTCGGAGAGTTGCACCACCACCCGTTGCTCATAAGTGGTGGAGATGGTTTTCCCGGCATAGTCAGCCCGGATGGGATACTCATGACATCCACGATCCACCAGTACGGCGAGACGGATCATCGCCGGACGCCCAAAATCCACGATTTCATCCATGGCAGCACGGATGGTGCGCCCCGTAAACAACACATCATCCACCAAAATGATTCGAGCGTTGGAAAGATCGTAGTGGATTTCCGAGTCCCGTACCATCGGTTGCGGACCAAGCGTGGAAAGGTCATCCCGGTACAGGGTGATGTCCAGAATCCCGCCGGGAACGGGGACTCCATAGGCTTCACTCAAGACTCCGCGCAACCGCTCGGCGAGGATCGCCCCACGAGTGCGGATGCCCAAAACAATCAATCGTGTAGGAGTGGGAAACTCCTTCCGAATGGCGTCGGCCATCTGCTGCAACGCCTCGGAGATCCCTTGTTCTGTAAGGATTTGTTCGTGGTGTTTTGGAGTTTGGCTCATGACCTTTTCTCCTGAAAAAAAAGTGAACCCTCCCGGAGGAAACCGCCGGGTTGGATTTTCGTCATTCTCTGAAGATTCTTTAGAGCGCCCGATGGGCGATGTCTTTTCGGTAGTACATCGAATCGAAGTGGATCTTTGCGGTCAACCCATAAGCACGATCCACGGCAGAGCGCAGAGTTGGCCCCCAGGCTGTTACACCGAGCACCCGGCCCCCCGATGTGACAACTTCTCCGGAGTTGTTGAGTCCCGTCCCTGCATGGAAGACCATGGCGTTGGGGCCGAAGTCCTGATCGAGGCCGGAAATTACTTTCCCTTTTGCAAACTCGCCGGGGTACCCACCGGAGGCGATCACCACACAGGCGGCACTTTCGGGTCGAAGAGTAAGGGCATGACCGGATTTGGGGCTCAAATGGGTTGCAAGGCGCCCCTCGGCACAGGCCAGAAGAGCTAACGCGAGATCGCCATCCAACAACGGAAGCACCACCTGCGTTTCGGGGTCGCCGAAGCGGCAATTGAACTCCAGCACATTGATCTCCCCCGAGGGGGCGATCATCAATCCCGCGTACAGCACTCCCACGTAGGGCGTTCCTCGCCGTTCCATTTCCCGAAGAGCGGGAAGCATCACCGAGCCGAGCGTTGCCGAGAGTACCTCTTCCGTCACGATGGGGGCTGGCGCATACGTTCCCATGCCGCCGGTGTTGGGACCGAGATCGCCATCGTGGGCGCGTTTGTGATCCTGACTCGGGGCCAGCAGAAAAACATCCTTGCCGTCGCACAACGCCAAAAGGCTCGCCTCCTGCCCATGGAGAAACTCCTCCACCAATACTTGCTTGCTGCTTTCGCCAAATCGCCCCTGAAGGAGGTTTTCTCCCAGCGCTTGTTCCAATTGAGCCTGATCCTCACAAATGCTCACCCCTTTGCCAGCGGCCAAACCATCGGCTTTCACAACCACAGGGAAGCGAAGGCTCCGGGCATAGTCCAGCGCTTTGGCGTAATCGGTAAACGTCTCCGAAGCAGCCGTGGGAATGCCTGCGCTCCGCATTACTTCCTTGGAAAACGCCTTGCTGGACTCCAACCGAGCCGCAGCCTTCCGGGGGCCAAACACCGGGATACCCACTTGCATCAGGGCGTCGCCCACACCTTCGGAAAGGGGTTGTTCGGGGCCGATAACCACCAGATCGATTTTTTCCGCAAGGGCGTATTCCGCCCAGGATTGGGGAGTTGGAAGGTGAACGCGGGGAGTTTCCGCCTCGCGACTGATACCGGGATTACCGTTGGGGCAAACCAATCGCGTCACGCTCTTGGACTGTTTGAGTTTCCAGGCGAGGGCATGTTCCCTGCCTCCAGAGCCAATCAGGAGGACGTTCATCGGCAAATCCGTTTCAAGAAAAGTGGAATGGAAAATAACAGCCTTCCCGAAAGGTGGGGCAAGGCTCGTTCCACGTAAGAGAGGTAAGAAATAGGATGCTCTCAAAGTATCAGGACGTTTTCAAATCGTTGAGATCAAGGCGCGCAAGGCGGAAGCTGATGCGGAGCGTACTGCTGTACGTGACCGAAGCTTTCGACCGATGCGCAACATCGAGATCGGCGACTTTGAGAATGTCCTGAGGTAAGAAATCCCGACTTCCCGTTGAAGGCCTTTGCTGATTTGGAGTAGTAGAATTCAACAAACCAAATTCAAAGAACTCCACGGAGCGGCTTCATGACCCTAAACGCCCGATTGCGAGTGTATATGCCCGTGCTGGCGGCGCTGCTC
>JANRMB010000050.1:0-7215 GCA_033761985.1 Candidatus Sumerlaeia bacterium
TGGGCAATTTTTGCACTTCTGGCCGGAGGGGGAGCTGCGCAAATGTTCTCAAAAATGAAGAACATCAACGACGACATCAAGCGAACCATCATCGATGACTACTGCAACAAGTTCGAAGCAGGGATCGATGGTAATGCTGAAGCTGTTGCAGGAAAGTTGGCCGCTGAGTTGGATGGTTTCTCCGATAAACTGAACTCTGAAATGGATGCTCGCATCGATCAGCTCTCAAATCTCTCAACATCGGCTCTCGAGAAAAAGCGAAATGGGCAGGAGGAAGTTAACCGCGAGATTGCTGCGCTTAATACAATACTTAAGCAACTTGACCAAGAGGAAGCCAATATCGATTCGATCTGGAAAGAAGTCTTGGCATCTTAGGCTTCTCGATGCAGTAAAGCGTGCCTGGAACTTTGCCGATTCAATTTCGGGCATGCTTTTTTGCTTCTTGTGCATGAGTTATTAAATAATCCTCGTTTTCTTTTGAAAATCGCTGCGGTGATATTTACGTTCGGACGGTTGTAATAGATTATTCTGAAAGGAGAAGAAAATGATAGAGCTAAAGGAAGCTGCAAATGGATTGAGAATTATAGTCATGGGAATTCTCGTCCTTAAGGCTGCGGGTGCCTTTCTCCCCTCCATCGGGCCCTGGATTGATTCAAACCCTCACGTATCCGTTTTCGGAATAGCAAAGGCAGGGCACGTACTTTTAGTAGGAAAATCTTCAAACGTAGATGAAGTTAAAGCTGCGTCAGAAGTTTGTTTTTTCGGCTTCTTGATACAATCTTTTCCAATAGAAACATCTAGCATTCCCCTTTGGAATAGAGTACCATAAAATGCCCAGACCTTTCGCAGGTATGAAAATTCAGAATCCGAGGTTCGCTGCCTACTTCCGCCGCTTAGTCCAAGCTCGCGGGTTCAAGCCAGATTCCTTCCGAAGCGCCGCAAAAAATACAATCCTTAGCTACTGCAAAATTAAGCCGGGGGCTGGCTTTGATGAAGCTACAATGCGCAGTATTGCAGAAGAGCTGAAAGAAGATCCGGATCGCATGGTTCTTTTTGCCGTTTCCAATTTATTGACTGAGGGCTCCGTACTCTCTTTACTTTCCAACTTCGGTTATTATGATTTATGCGGTGAGTCAAATGCCCGCGAAACTATAGGTTATAAGCTAATCGCCAAGGGTACAACGGTACGTGAGGCTGATTTACTTCGAGTACTTGCTTTGTATTGCATGGTCAAGGAGGGAAATGGTTTAGCAGCACAACAGTTGATTAAATTGTCTTCAAGTCTCTCCCCGCCATTACATAGACGCATGCTTTTTAAAGGTCTCGCGGTCTCCGCATTTCCAGAGGATGGCTCGGACGGTGTGAATCGCCTTATTGAACTATCAGCCTACAAGGATGAAGTATGTGATCCTCCAGAATTGCAACTTGAGCTTGCCATCATGTATTCCCTTTTCAGATCAGGAAATGAAATCAAAGCCTATGAGTTCGCTAACCAACTGGCGTCCATGATAAGACACGAAGCGTTTGGGATTGATCGACTTCATCTACTTACATGCTCGCTCGCGATCGCTGACCGCAACAATCTGGAGTGTCTTGACCTCGAATCTCAGTTGATCGGGTATTTAGGAACCTCACCTTTGTAGTATCAAACGGTCACCAATCTCCCGGCCAACAGCACTCCTCGCAGATCAGCCCTCCAGGTAAAAAAGAGATTCTTAGATTAGATCAATCAGGAGGTAGATAGCTATTAATTTTTCCACATGTTACGATTAAGGGCAGACCCTTTGTAAAAAAATTAAATTCGTTTCATTAAAGGAAAAAAAACCAAAACTCATCGGCAAACTAACTTACTGGTACATCGTTTTAGTTCAAACAAACTGAGATCTACGTAGTCTCAAAGTGCCCTTGTCCTTATACTGTTTTAACATTTAAAAATAAATTTAGAAGGTTTTGAAAATGTCGGCTAAAAATTCCGTGAAATTTTCAACAGTTATTTTAATAGTTATTGGTATTATTTTGCCCCTTTGGCCTATTACTCTACCTCTTTGCTGGTTTGCAGCATACATGACTTATAAGAACGGTGATTAATCCAATTTCGATCTTATTCGGGTGCAACGCAACGGTGTATCAAAAGGTGGAAACAGACTTCACAATGGGCAACTCTATCAAGTAAAGGAGTTCACTCAGGAGGGGGATATTGTTCTCAATAATGGTTGGAAAGTGCCGCGGGATTTTGGCTATATGAGTCACGGCTATGTGATGACTTCCCACGCCTCCCAGGGGAAAACGGTGGATCATGTGTTAATCTCCCAAGGAATGGAATCTTGGGGAGCTGCGAACCGGGAACAATTCTATGTTTCAGCTTCGCGCGGGAAGAAGTCCGTAAAAATCTATACAGACAATCGCGATGAATTATTGGAGTCGGTACTCGGCACTTCAGATCGTGCAAGTGCCCATGATCTTCTCGGGCCACTGGAAAGTAAGCAAGCTCTGCAGGATATTGTTCATCAAGAGCGCGAACGTATAATTGGTCACAAAGAAGATCTCGTTATTCCACCCAGTTTCGAGCAAATTGAACTCCATTTGCCAGAAGCGGAGAATCCTGCTATAATCCCTTCTGAAATGCCAATACCGAAGCCACCACTACCAAATGTTCCCTTCGCGAATGCTCCTTTTGCGAAAGGTTCTGTGGCGCCTTCTCCTCAACCTTGGCAATCCAAGGCAACGCCGAAGATAACTCCTTCTCCTATTGGCAAATCGGAAGGGAATGAACCCGCTCCTTCCAAAGAAAAGGAATCGGAGAAAGCACCTTCATCGATTCCTTTCACAGATCCGTTGCCGAATATCGGATTTCCGTATCATTCGGTGACGTTCTCTCCCGTATCGTATCAGGAACCGAAGGAAGAAAAGCCGAAGAGTATTCCGGAAAAACCGATCGCCCCACCCAAGGTACAAGAACCGCCGAAAGAAGATTCCCGGTTCGATCGTGTGCAAAAGTTAATTGCAAAGTATAATGGGCAGTCGATAGAATCAAAACCGTTAACAGAAGAGCAACGGCAACGCCGCTTCGATGCGTATATGAAGCAAACGGGGATTGATGTCAGAAAATCTAAAGAACAAACCAAACAGCCCGACAAAGAGCGCGGCGAATGATGACATCGGCCCACCGTGGCTGTTGAGAGATGTGGAAGGCCGAACGCTGATGTGCAACCTGCACTTTTTGGGGGGTAATCAGCGGGCGTTTTCTTATGCCCAACTGAGCCAGGTTGAGTATGATCCATCGGTGGGGATCAAACTGCGGTTTTATGGGGAGGAGGTTTTGATCCAAGGGCGGAACCTTTCCGCCCTGCATCAGGCTTTCCTCGTGGAACGAGTGGAAAGCGTCTTTGAGGGCGATTCTGCTCAAGACATCGGAAGGGATCATGAGCCGTTTATTGACGGGCTCAGGATCACCCCTCGCCGCGGCTGAAGGTTGATTTCGAGACTGCGAAGAAATCACCTTTAGCCGTGAGGATGACGAATCATCCGAAGACGCCCGTCCACGGCGGGCGGCGGCGAGGCGGCCGGGCCGAAGCGGGCCCTGCAAGAGAAGCGCCCCCGTCCTTGAGACGGAGGCGGGTTCCCTGTTAGCTGACCTTCGCCATTCGAATCGTCGTGCGTGTACGGCGTTCGTTGGTGATTACTTCAAACGCGAGGCCTTTGCTTGAAAGATATATCGAAACGATGGGTTCTCTTTCCTGCAAAGAATATGGGCGCTCCTTGATATAGTTGAAAGGTGGCTCTCCAACGTCTTCTCGAACATGGCGAAAAAGGCCCATGCGAATATCGGCTTCTGTTAGGTACCTTTTGGCTTTTGGTGAAATAATGATCTTTCCGGTTTCAAATTGAGGGCCGCGAAGCAGTTCCTTCATAAAGAGGTGAGGCTGAGTTTTTGATAAGTAAATCATGTTTTCTTCCTTTCGTTGTTACAGGGTTCATAAGCCCTGCTCATGAACCCTTGTCCCCCTGGCGAAGGGCGGGGAGTACGGTGTCAAGGGGAGGGGAATCACCCGGCCTGCACAAACGAAGTGGAACGGAGAGCGGAAGGTTGGGGATACCCCTTGATACCGTGAGGGGCAGAGCCCCTTAAGCGGATTGAGGCATCCCGGTCATAGGGTTTGGGGGATCACCCGTCCTGCACAAGCGCAGCGCGGAAGGTCGGGGAACACCCTTGACCGGGCGGAAGCAAAGCGACCGAGCCTTGATCCAAGACTCTTCTCAAATTCTTCAGATAATTGATCGGTCGTCACTCTGATTAAGATCGGGGTGTACAGTCTCAAGGGGAGGGGAATCGCCCGTCCTGCACAAACGAAGCGAAGCGAAGTGCGGAAGGTCGGGGACACCCCTTGAGACTGTGAGGGGCGGAGCCCCTAGGCGGATTGATGCGAACCGGTCGAGGGTTAGGGGACCCGTCCTGCACAAGCGCAGCGCGAAAGGTCGGGGAATACCCTTGGCCGGGCGGGCGCGTAGCGACCGAGCTTCAATCCATCACGGCTCTAATAATCCTCTGGCAATAACACCGTCGTCACCGAGCGATCCGCTTCGGTGATGATCCAACATTACACTCAGCTTGTATACACTGTCTGAAAAATCGACGCAAAGCGATTAGTTGTAGTTGACACGACATGAGGGGTAATTGACAATGAGCAAATTCTATAAGGAGAAACACAGTGGCTATTTGGCAGACCCAAGAACAGTTTCCGAGCGAGACCTCTCGTACACGAGAAGCTGTTTCCTATCTTAACCGCGAAATTGGCAGAGAATCACTTTATCAATTGTTCGACGAATACTTTAGCGAGAACCCTCAAGGAGAACAAGTTACTCTGGCAGTTCTTCGGTGGATTGGTCGGAAACGGATGGAAGACATGGCGAAGGCAAAGGCAACAGCAAAAGGCAAGAATTTCGACGCTATGCGTAACCTTGTAAAGCAGCACATTGGTTTATGGGTAGCAATAGGCCTAGCGAATCACTACGGCTCCCAGAATGTAGAAACTTATCGGCAGTATGAAAATGGGCCGAGTTCAACTCGAAAGGCATCAGACTCTTGGAAACCAGAATTGGACTGGGTGAATTCGTACACCCCTCATCGCCTTGTGAACCAAGGTAAAATTTGAATCAAAAGAGGATCGAGATATGTTTATTTCTAAAATCAATGAAAACGAAGGCACCCCTTTCCATACAGTAGTCCTGAACGATAAAGATTTGCGAATACTCGTTCGGATCGCGGCAATTCTTCTACGCGACTACCTCCATTCTGGCGGATGGACATGCGAACTTACAAAGACCGAGGGAAGCCTGACACTTCGCTCAGGCAATGTAGTAATCAAGTTGTTTATGGATCACGACGGCAAGCTTGGCTCACTGCTACTTGGACCCGCGTCGGCCAATCTTTCGAATGCGATACTTGGTGTTGATCTCACTCACCTAGACCCGGTGCATCGTGAAGCGATTCGCGACTTCATGAAACGTTCTTTTGGTTCGGCTTATTCTGATCCAAGAGCAAATGCCTCATTAGCGAAAGTATGGCTGCAACCTATTAAGAATTATAATTATGACGTAGCGTGGTTCTCAAGAGATTTGTGCGAAGCGAAAATCACAGAGGCTGAGGTTGACGAACTTTTATCCAGATTAGCAAGCGACCGAGCTTCAATCCATCACGGCTCTAATAATCCTCTGGCAATAACACCGTCGTTACCGAGCGATCCGCTTCGGTGATGATCCAGAATCGTGTTCCTTGCGAAGATTCATAGGCGGAAAGTAGCCGGTCGCCATCTTTCAGTGCGGCGTCGTTGGTGGCTTTATCCTCGTCGTCCAAGTCGCCCCAATCGCCTTTGGAATGGCGTTGCAAGGCTTGATGATAATCCATGGAGGTGAGCTGTGCCTTTGCGGAGGCCGTAATGACCAGAAGCCCCATGGGAAAACGGGTGGGTGCGTTCAGGGCTTGTTGAAGCGTTCGATGATCCATCTCTTTTTCGCGACTCATGGCGATTTCCTTCTCAAAAAGAACGGGACACCCACCGTTTGGTGAGTGCCCCGAACCGGTTACTTTTGGTTTTGCATCGCCTGCCAAACTTTGACGTCGAAGATGCAACGCTCGAGGTTGGCGAGGTCGGTACTGATACCATAGCTGTTGGTGGATTTGTACTCTTCACCGTCTTTGTAGGTACGCTCGAAGGTTACCGAGTGGAATGTTCCACCTTCCTTACCCTGGTTGGCCCACACGGCTGCGTTTACGCCTCCGTGAGAGGTTTTGTAGGCGGGTTTCTTTGTAGATTCAGACATCTTAGTCTCCTTTCGGTTGTTGTTACTTTATGTGGCTTCGCCACGGTTGCGATCAGGCGGTGAGGAGTCCGACGTCAAGGAGGCTCCGCCCGAGGGTCACCAGCGTAGCGCCGGGAGACGGGTGGATGCCTTGACGGAAGTAGGACTCGTCATAGCCAGCTTACCGTCTAATGGCGAACCCGGAAAGTAACATCGAAAGACCAGAGACGCATAGAATTCGACAATAGAAATCCCGACCACATACCTCAGGAAGTATAAAAAGTGGGCCAATAGGAAAAGAAGGGGCCACCCATCAATCCCTTACCTGCAGAACCCTTTTGAGTGAAGAGTCTCTACCTGCACCTGGCTATGGGTATCGAGATTATGCGTACCAACGATGTAATCAGTCGCCTTCTGCGCCTGGGAAGCTGCAAGCACCACCAACTTGGGATTACCGCGGAGAACGGTGATCCAGTTGTTGAGATAGGCTGCGGTGTTATTAAGCTTACAATTAGTAGAAGGCTTGCTGAGAAAGGGTCGATGGACCTATATCATGCTCAAAATTCTCATCTAGCCTAAAAATTTATTTCACGTTGACAAACCTCCGCAGACTTCTAAAAAATTCATTGTTTGCTACAACTGAGACCAAGCTCCACTTCATGTGAAATGCTTCGGGGCGGGGAAATTGAGTAGAAGTGTCTGACTCTAAAATGATCCGATAACCGGATTGATTAATCGACCTTGATTCAAGTAAACGACCTCAATAGCTCATGTGGTAAAGTGATAATAGCAAGTATCTTATTTGGTCGGAGAACGATCCAATGAATGAATTTGAGTCACGGGTTGCAGGTCCTTCCACTCGCTCCGCACGCATAGAGAAAGGGAGCAAGGGCGACCCAGCTTATCAGCACCTCA
>JANRMB010000051.1:0-10359 GCA_033761985.1 Candidatus Sumerlaeia bacterium
GATCGGAATCCCGTAGGCCGTATAGACATGAACCGTTTTGGTAAGGAGCCACTTGATGTTGGCGAGGAGTTGTTGCACGTCGGGTTTTGACCTTTATGCTGGGGATTGAAGAGACTAATGCAAAAGCTCTTCCTGTTCCAAACGTTTACGTGATTTGGCGCCGTTCTGTTTCTACATCGATGGCGATCCCACCCCGAAGATTAAATTTCGTCACAATCTTCACGTAACGGGGCTTCAGAAAATCGAAGATTTCATCGGCCATGACGTTCGTAATATCCTCGTGAAAACCTGCGGAATCGCGAAAGCTCCAAAGATAGTTTTTCAGGGATTTGCTTTCCAGCGCGCGATCGTTGGGAATGATGGTGATTTCCAACGTGGCAAAGTCCGGCTGACCCGTCAGCGGACAGTGAATAGTGAATTCCGTGCATCGAAACACAACCCGGGTATCGTGTTGTGAGTGATGGAAAGGAAAGCTCTCGAGCTTCCGTTCGGGTTTGCTGGGAAGTCCTGAACCGAGCTGGGTGAGGCCGGTGGTATCGGAGAAATTTTCTTTGGTACTCATGGGAAGACCTTCAGATTAGTGGATTTTCGTGAGAAGCTGATTGTAAAATTCGAGCGTTTTTTGGGCCGTGTTTTGAATCGAGTGTTCCAATCCGAGGGATCTGGCGGCGATACTTCGATGCTGGAGCTCCTCGCGGTTCTGGCTCCACCGATGCAATTGATCTGCCCAGCCTTCCACTTCCACGGGAAGACATATGCCCGCTTCCGAGCCCTCGAGCACTTCGGTGTGGGGATCGATGCTGCTCACAAGGGAAGGCTTCCCTGCAACGAGCGCCTCGAGAAGGGCGTT
This sequence comes from Candidatus Sumerlaeia bacterium, assembly GCA_033761985.1. GTDB lineage: Bacteria > Sumerlaeota > Sumerlaeia > SLMS01 > JAHLLQ01 > JANRMB01. The sequence goes on from JANRMB010000051.1 coordinate 851, forward strand.
TGGAAAGCCCTCTCGATGGCTCGCGGAGACGAATACTTCCATGGGGCGAATCGCCTGAAACAACTCCGTGGTAGCTCCGGGCAGGAGGATGACGTCCTGAAGATTACGGGACTCCACCGCTGCCGCAACTTCCTTCCACTGCGGGCCTTCTCCGAACAATGTGAACTGCACCGACGCACCTCGTGATTTGAGCGATTCGGCGACGTCCAGAAAGAAAGCTGGTTTTTTCTGTGAAACAAACCGACCCGCCCAATACACTTGAAGAGGTTGGTTGGCCGCGCGATTGGGATAAGTATACTCGCCCGCCGGGATTTCCACGCCGTTGGTGACGACGGTGATTTTCGATTCCGGAATCCCCCCCTGAATCAGCGCCTGCTTCACGCTTTCCCCCACCGCAAGAAAGCCGTGAGGTTTTGAGGCGGAAGCCGTTACCTTTCTGTGCTGGCGCTCGGAACTTGTGTAGAGTTGATTGTGATATCCATTGATCAGAACGGGCCGGCAAAGTCCCCACATCGCGGTGTTGAGACTCATGTTGGAAGCGTACATCTGGCTGTGTACCACATCGAACTTTTCCTTGAGAACCAGGCTTCTCAGCCGCCAAAGCCCCAAAGGATCGAGCCGATTGGTAAATCGAATGTGATGCACCCTAAATCCCAGTTCCATAAACTGCGGAGCAAGCCGACCGGGTTCATCCAAACAACAAACGTGGCAATCCACGCCAAGTTTCTTCAACTCCTGAAAAGCACGAAGCATCTGGCGTTGTACACCGCCGATGTTCAAATGGGAGATCACACGCAAAATCTTCATGGAAGTAGGGAAAACAGAAAGGGGAAGTGGTACAAGCAAGATTTCGAAGTGTTGCCAGATCCCGCAAACTCCGAATTGGGCGGCGGCGAATCAACCCATCAGGACAAATAAGCAGATGGTGTTATAACACCTTTACGGTAAGTTTCAGAATTTCTTGTCGGGATAATGATCGGAATCCATCAGGCATTGGCATACAGCGGGATCGATTACAAAATCAAAGTGACTGAATTCGAGGAATCGCTGGATCGACCATACTGATTTTTGGAGACGATTTTGAATTCCAATTCGATGCCGGTGGGAAGTCCGTGGATGGTGGTGGATTCCCGATTGCCTTCCGTGGTGTCGAGAATCATCCAGGCGGACTGAGGATCCGTGCGATAGTGGATTTCGAAGAAGCTGATTTTGCCTCCGGTTCCGCGTTTGGGGCGTCGCCATTCCAAAAAGACACTTCCGAGACCGGTTCTGGCGCCTCGGAGTTCGCGAGGTGCGGCAGGAGGTTGGTGAAGTCTGTTTTTGGGGGAGATTTTTTGGGAGATTTCAGCTGTACGCTGAGGTGGTGTTACTTTTGAAGCGAGTTTTCTGAGGTGACGCAGTGTTCGAATAAGCTCCGCAAGCGTGGAGTCCTTTTCGTCTATCCGTTCCTGATAAACGCGGTACGCCTCCTTCATGGCTTGCTGCTTTTGATGGTAATGGTTGATGTGCTGGTTGAGGAGAAGAAGTTTGTTGGATTCTATGCCCTCGACAGGGTGCTGGGAAAAATACTCGAGAAGGGTTTTGCAGTAGGAAAGGATTTCCTGTTCTTTTCTCGGGACGTTGGGTAGGGTCACGAGGTGCCTTCCTTGGTGCGTGTTTGGGATACAAAATCGGTTACACATTCCCAATACGCAAGGCGCAAGGACAAGGGAAAAGGACTGATGGGAGAGAATTATTTTTGAGAGGGAAAATGGCGGGAGTGACGGGACTTGAACCCGCGGCCTTCGGCGTGACAGGCCGACGCTCTAACCGACTGAGCTACACCCCCGCTAACTTGTCACATACCTCTGAAAACCTGAAGATGGTGGGCGGTATAAGATTCGAACTTATGACATCCAGCTTGTAAGGCTGGCGCTCTAACCAGCTGAGCTAACCGCCCTCATTCAGAGGCCCTGCAAGTGAGGGAGCAAACATATGTGAAAAACGGACTCGGTGGTCAAGAGGGAAAAACAGCAAAAATGAAAAATAATTCGAGGAGGTCATTCATGGAAAAAGACCCATGGGGTGATTGCTTACCTCATGCCCCTGATGAGAAAGGTTTTTGCTTGCGTTACGAGGGAAAGATAGACCATATAGCCACCCCTAAGGACATTAGCCTTGGCTAAATTTATGATGACTCATCGCACGCTACCCTTTCTGCTCCTTTTTCTCCCCCTCCTTTTCCTGGGCTGCAGCTCAGCTACCAACTCCTCTTCCTCAGAATCCGATGACTCGTCCTCACTCCGGATTGTGGCCACAACCGGCATGCTGGGAGATGTGGCACGCGAAGTCTTTCCGGAAGGAATTCAGATCACCACGTTGATGCGCCCGGGTGTTGATCCTCACACCTACGTTCCCACCCGTGAGGATACACTGGCCCTGACAGAGGCACAGGTAATCCTGTACAACGGTTTGCATTTGGAAGGCCGCATGGGGGACATTCTGGAACGAATGGAGGCAGGCAGGAAAGTTTATCGGGCTTCTGATTATGTTCAGGCGGATTTGATTCTCTCCACAGGCGCGGAAAACAGTGGCGACCGTGTTGAGGATCCGCACCTTTGGACGGATGTTGCCCTTTGGGCGGGGATGGTGGAAAAACTTTCGACTCAATGGGCTTCGGATTTCCCCGAGTCTGCCGAAGTGATTCGCGAGAACTCCCGGGAGTACGTCGCACGCCTGAGAGCGCTTCACGGCTGGGGGTTGGAGCGATTCGAAACGATTCCCCAAACACAGCGGATTCTTGTCACAGCCCACGATGCGTTTGGGTACTTTGGTCGGGCGTATGGGTTGGAGGTTCATGGTGTGCAAGGAATCTCCACGGAATCGGAGGCAGGGCTTAGTGATTTGAATGCTCTGGTGGATTTGATTGTGGAGAGGCGTATCCCTTCCATCTTCGTGGAATCGAGTGTTTCACCCAAGAACATTCAAGCTCTAAGGGAAGGCGCCACAGCTCGTGGGCACGAAGTGGTGTTGGGTGGGGAGATGTACTCAGATGCCATGGGTGCGGAAGGAACCTATGAGGGGACGTATCTGGGAATGATGGACCACAATTTAACGTTGGTGGTGCGCAGCCTGGGGGGCGATGCGCCGGTGGATGGTTTTCAGGGGTTGCTGGGGAAGGATACGATTCAGAAATGAATTCAACGAACCCGCCGGTAAAGAGCATGGCTTCTCCGGGTCATGAGCACAGCCATGAGGCGCCGATTAGCGTTCATGATATGACCGTGGCGTATGACAAGCGTCCAGTATTGTGGGATGTTGATTTGGATATTCCCGAGGGGAAGCTGGTGGGGATCATCGGCCCCAACGGTGCGGGGAAAAGTACGTTCATCAAGGCGATTCAGAATCTTGTTCCGAGAGTCTCAGGCTCGATTCAATTTTATGGGAAGCCTTTGGAAGAGCAGCGGCATTTGTTGGGTTATGTTCCTCAGCGGGAGAGTGTGGATTGGGATTTTCCGGTGAACGCGCTGGATGTTGTTCTAATGGGGCGTTACAGGAAAGTGGGTTGGTTTCGGCGTATCGGAAAAAATCATCGTGAAGCGGCCTTGGCAGCATTGGATCAACTGGGTATGGCGGGGTTTGCGAAGCGGCAGATCAGCCAACTCTCCGGGGGACAGCAGCAGCGGGTTTTTCTGGCGAGGGCATTGGCCCAGGAGGCACGCATCTACTTGATGGATGAGCCCCTGGCAGGTGTGGACATGGCGACAGAAGAGACGATTTTCGGCATTCTGCAGGGGCTCCGGAACGAGGGCAAAACGGTTCTGGTGGTTCACCACGATTTGCAAACCGTTCGAAGATATTTTGATCACCTGATTTTGTTGAATATGAGGGTGGTGGCTCATGGGCCGACATCGACAGTGTTTCACGATGAGAATTTGCGGAAAACTTATGGCGGTAAGCTGACGTTGCTTTCCGAGGCAGCAGATGCCTTGGCGAAACGGCCGTGAGGTTTTTGTGATGGAGTGGGATGCTCTTTTCCGGATACTCTTTCTACAGGATCACAACACCCGAGTGGTGGTGTTGGGGACGTTTGTTCTGGGTGTGGCGGCAGGGCTTGCGGGGAGTTTGCTACTCCTAAGGAAGCGAGCCTTGCTTTCCGATACGCTGGCCCATGCAAGCCTCCCCGGAGTGGGATTGATGTACCTGTTGTTGGTGGGGTCCGGACAATCGGGAAGGCAACTGCTGGCTTTGCTGGGCGGAGCGGTGGTGGCGTGTGTTGCAGCGGTGATTACCATCAATCTGCTCAAGCAGACAACACGGCTGAAAGAAGATGCGTTGTTGAGCATGGTATTGAGTGTGTACTTTGGTTTGGGAGTGGTGGTGCTCGGGATCATCACGCGGAATCACCCGGAACAATCGGCGGGATTGCAGAAGTTTTTGTATGGTAGCACGGCGGCCCTAATCTCCTCCGATGCGTGGTTGTTGGTGGGTGTGGCAGCGGGGATTATTGTTTTGGCGGCGTGCTTTTGGAAGGAATTTCAACTGCTGTTGTTCGACTCAGGGTTTGCGGCTTCAGAGGGTTATCCCGTTCAGCGGTTGGATTTGCTTGTGATGCTGATGGTGGTACTCGTCACCGTGTGCGGAATGCAGGCGGTGGGGTTGATTCTCGTGGTGGCGCTCTTGGTGATTCCCCCGGTGGCGGCACGGTTTTGGTCGGAAGATTTTTTGGCGATGCAGTGGATTGCGGCTTTGATCGGTGGGGTGAGTTGCGCCTTGGGGACACTGATCAGCGGAGTCTTGCCGAATATGCCGGCGGGGGCGGTGATTGTTCTCACGGCGGCGCTCCTTTTCTTTTTGAGCATGATTTTGGGCATCAAACGGGGCATTCTTCTCCGGGAGTGGAACGCCTTCAACCTGAGGAGAAAAACCGAGCATCATCACGCTCTGCGGGCCATTTATGAACTGCTGGAGCGCCAGAGTAGTGAGGGATTCATCGACTTGGAAGAACTGAGAAGAAGTCGTTCCTGGAGTGCACACAACCTGAAGCGTACACTTCGCCGTGCGGTTAATCTCGGATTGGTGGAATGGTCGGCCCAGGGAATTCGGTTATCCCCCACCGGCCGAGAAGAGGCACGCAAGTTGGTGCGTTCTCACCGGCTTTGGGAATTGTATTTGATTACCTATGCGGATGTGGCGCCCAGCCATGTAGACCGAAGTGCCGATGATATTGAGCACGTGCTTGATCCGCAATTGGTGGCTTTGTTGGAAGAAAAACTTCAGGCTCAAGACTCACGTGAAGTGGTTCCCAAATCTCCGCACAGCACCACCTTGCCAGAAGTTGGGGGTTCGGCATAATGCAATTTCCTGTTTGGACGTCTCTGGATAGTTGGATTGTGCTGAGCGCGCTGCTAGTGGCGTTGAACTGCGCGTTGTTGGGGAATTTTCTGTTGCTGCGCAAACAAAGCATGATGGGCGATGCCATCAGCCATGCGGTATTGCCGGGGTTGGCGGCGGCATTTCTTCTTACGGGGAGCCGGGGGAGTTTGGTGATGTTTGTGGGGGCGCTGGTACTGGGTGTGGCGACCGCGTTTCTGGTGCAATGGATCACCAAGGCCGGCCAGGTGGAGGAAGGGGCCAGCATGGGAGTGGTCTTTACCTCCCTCTTTGCGCTGGGGTTGATTCTGATCCGGCAGGCGGCAAGCCAAGTGGATTTGGACCCCAGTTGCGTGCTCTATGGGGCCGTGGAATTGGCGCCGTTTGATGTGGTGAAGGTTGCGGGGTGGAGTCTGCCAAATGCCGTGCTGGTGAATGGGGCGATGCTTTTAGTGAATGGGATTTTTGTTTTGCTGCTTTGGAAGGAATTGAAGCTCAGTTCCTTTGATTCCGCCTTGGCGAAAAGCTTGGGAATGCGGGTGGGCATGCTTCATTACGGATTCATGGCCTTGGTGGCAGCCACAACCGTGGCCTCGTTTCAAGTGGTGGGAAGCATCCTAGTCATTGCGATGCTGATTGTTCCCGCAGCCACAGCGTTTCTTCTCACACGCCGGTTGTGGGTGATGGTGCTACTGAGTTTGCTGGTGGCCGCTGGAGCAAGCATTGGGGGACACTGGAGCGCGTTGATGGTACCGGAACTGTTGGGCTACGAAGGCGATACCTCCACGGCGGGAATGATTGCCGTATTCTCTGGTCTGCTTTTTCTGTGTGCCTGGTTGTTTTCGCCCCAGCAAGGGGTGGTGGCGTTGGGATTGCATCGGCTTCGAGAGTGGGAACGTGTGGCCAAGGATGATGTACTGGCGGCGTTGTGGCGGCTTCAGGAGAAGCACCACGGCCCTGTGGCGCTCTCTCTGTTGCATCCGATTCTTTCCGTGGAGCCTGTGATCCACCGATTTGCGTTCCTGCTTTTGCGGATCCGTGGTCGGGTAAAACTGACCCGCGGAAGTTCTGGTGAAAGTATGGTGGAACTCATCGGCAAGGGATTTGCCGAAGCTCAAAAAGTGGTTCGATCGCATCGATTGTGGGAACACTATCTTGTGGAGGAAATTGGGGTTCGGGTAGATCGAGTACACCAATCGGCCGAACGCTTGGAGCATGTGACGAGTCAGGAGATGCGGGCGGAAATGGCTCGTGAATTGGGAAACCCGGAGAAGGATCCTCATTTGAAAACGATTCCCGGCGAGGAGACGGTTTAGCTGCTTTACACCAAGTGGATTTTTCCCGTGGCTTCACGCTTGCCTCTGTTCCGCAAATCCGGGGAAGGATATCCGCATCATGCAGAACGATTCTCCCCTTTCCACCCCTCAATATCTCGTCATCCAAACTGGTGCACGGCGCCGCTATGCAGTCCCCGCCCTCTTTCATGAACATCAAATGGGGGGATGGCTATACACCGATTTCGCCGGAAACACGGGTTGGGGGAAAAACTTGGGAGCGATGATTCCCAAAGCGGTTCAACCAGCAGGCCTGAAGAAGCTATTGGGTCGACAAATCCCCAAAGAAATTCTCCCCAAAACCACCACCTTTGAATGGTCGAGTTTGAAGTATTCCCTAGCCATGAGGCGCGCGGGGAGAAACCCCGTTCTGCAGGCGGAAGTGAATCGCGCTTACCAGAAAGATCTCCGCAACGCCATGAAGGCCAAGGGCTTTGGGGAGTGGACTCATGTGTATTCCATGTTCGGGGAAGGTCATGAGTTTCTTCATGATGCGCGGAACGAAGGGCGCAAGGTAGTAACAGAAGTCTTTCTTTCCCCCGATACGCATCGAATCATGCAGAAGCTTCGATTGGAAAACCCGGATTTGGAATCTCCCCTGGCGCTGGAAACCATCCAGTTCGGCGAGGAACGTTGGAACCGCGTGTTGGAGATGACAGATTATTTCATCGTTCCCTCGCCTTTTGTTGCGGAGACGCTTTGGCTCCCGAAGTCGGAGATGCACCGGGTTCTTTACGTTCCCTATTGCACTCCCCCCGGGTGGACGAGTCTCGAAACACAAACGGAGCCCGGTCGGGTTCTTTTTGTGGGGAGTTGCGAACTCCGCAAAGGCATCCATATTCTTGCCGATGCAGCCCAGCAGTTTCGTGGCGGAATCACCTGGCGAGTGGCCGGTGGAGTGAGCGAGATTATTCGCCGGCATCCCCGTTTTAAAGGATTGAACTTTTTGGGACGTGTGGCGCGCACGGCAATTCATGAAGAATTCGCCCGGGCGGATGTGTTTGTCTTGCCAAGCTTTGCAGAGGGATCTGCGGAGGTGATATTCGAAGCTCTGGCGCTGGGTCTTCCGGTGATCACCACCTATGAGTCGGGGTCCGTCATTCGCCACGAGCGAGAGGGATTGATCATTCCCAAAGGGGACCCGACGTCTCTGGCCACGGCGATTGAACGTATTGTTCGGGATCGTGAATTCCGGGATTATCTCAGCCGGAACGCACGGAACCTGGCCCGGTTTTACGAGTGGGAACACTATGGCAGAAGACTCACCCACGCCTGTTCCACGTTCTCCACGTTACCCGAGCAAATTCCCTAGAATGTGCACAAGGTAACCGAAGTCTCACTTGCCAACGTCATTCTCTTTTCATTTGATTTACCTCAACTAACTTGAAGAGGTAAGTCGCGTGTTTCCATCGTTGTTTCGTCCCACAGGAATTCTGAGTCTGGGCGCATGCCTGGGAGTTTTGATGGGTACCATCGTTCCTCAAGGGGGGTGGTCTCAACCGATTGTGGCGCAATCTCAACCCGAACTGCTGGATCGTGAGATTCGCTTCATTGTGTTGGGCGACACTCAGTTTGCCAACAAGGGTGTTTTTGAATCGATGGTCTATGAGATAGAGGGACTGCGCCCCAATTTTGTGGTGCAGGTGGGAGACATGATTCAGGGGTACACGCACAACCCCGAGCAAGTACGGAAAGAGTGGAAGGAATACTTTCGCCAGTTGGCACCACTCACCGCGCCGTTTGTCCCCGTCGCCGGAAATCACGATGCCGTCACTCCGGAATCAGAACTGGTTTGGAAGGAAACGTTTGGAGAAAATCGGGGGCACTATTCTCTGGATTTTGGCCCCGTACACTTGGTGGTGTTGAATACATGGCACGGGGAAGAGGACGACCGAATTGCAGAGTGGCAACGCGAGTGGTTGAAGAGTGATCTGCAGGCGTGGAAGGAAAGAACAGAGGGCTTCCCTGAGGGGACAGAGGGGAGCGTGTTTGTATTCACGCACAGTCCCTTGTGGCGTTACAAGGAGGATCGCCCCGGATATCAAGACTGGCTTGAAGTGGAAAAGATTCTGGCCGACTATCCGGTGAAGCTCGTGGTGGGAGGACATACCCATGAGCATGTGAACGAGGTAAGAAACGGCATCAATTATCTGGTGTTGGTTAGCTCGGGTCTTATCACGCAAAATAATCCCCGGAATGGGTTCCTGCATTCGTATCTTCACGTGAGCGTGCTCCCCAACGGGGATGTTCGGTACGGTGCCATCAAAGCGGGCTCCGTGTTACCGTTGGATACGGTGACAGATGAAGAACGCGGTAAGTTGAAGGACTATTATTTGAGGGATGAATTCATTCGGGTGGCGGACTGGAACGAGGGAACACCACTCGATCAGGAAATCGTAGTTGTTCTGGAGAATCCAGCTCCCGAAGCTCGCTCGTTTCATTTGCGTTGGTTTACACCCAAGGGCTCTCCTGTAAAAACCAACATTCCGGAGCAATGGGTGGAGGTGGAAGCCAAGGGGACACAGGTGATCAAGTATCGCCTTCAAGGAGAAACCACACCGGAACTTTCCCAAGCACCACGATTGGAAATTACCGCCGAACCAAAAGAAGTTCCCACTGGTGCTATCCCCAAAGCAACACTGCAAAGGTTGAGTCAGTCCGATTCCGCAACCAACATTCCGCTGGTGGAGAAAGTGGAGTACAAAGCGACGTATCGCCTTTATGAACCACCGCAAGCAACGGCGCAAAAGCGAACAGACGAAATCGTGATTGATGGAAATCTCACCGACAAAGGCTGGGAATCCATCCCAGCGATTGAATCCT
>JANRMB010000052.1:0-4362 GCA_033761985.1 Candidatus Sumerlaeia bacterium
ACCACCAACTCACGATCTTCCGGAGCCAGTTTTTCCAGTGCTGCCTTCAGCAACCGATTGCGCTCGGATTGCTCCAGTTCTTCTCGGGGGGATGCCTGTTGCATGGTAATCTGCTCCAGAGGGGTTTCATCCAACGGGACGGCGGAAATGAGTTTGGAACGTACCTGACCGCGCCGGAACCAATCGATGGCAAGATTCCGTGCCATTCGACTCACCCAACTACCAAACTTGTCCTTCTCCTGCAATTGCCGGAGAGACAGGAAGGCCCGCAGAAAAACCTCCTGAGCCAGATCCTCAGAGCTTTCGGTGCTTCCCAAGCGGGCCGCCGCTATCGCCGCAACAACATCCCAGTGCCGTTCAATCAACTGATCGTAGGCGCTTGTGTCCCCTTTGAGGGCACGATCCACAAGTGAGGCATCATTTGCGGAAGTGCCTGATGGGGCGGAAGGAGTTAGCGTTGCTGCGGAGTCTTTGGTCATATCAGGTGTTCCAGATTTCATCGTCCGTGTTTATTTCCTTCACCTAACCAGACGCAGAGGTTGTTCATCCGTTGCGCAGTTTTCCAAAATTTCCCAAAATACTGTAAAAATCGTTCGTCCTGCTTGGCATTCTGTAGCTTGCCCTCCACACTCTTCCTCCATAAGCCGGTTCCATCGCCAAAGAGCAACGCCTCTCTCCCAACATCTCCTCATGATTTTCTATTTCTTCCCCCTCGGTATCAGCTCCCTTAAACTCCGCCACGTGTGGATCGCCCAAGTATTTACGTGGATGTTGATGTATCGATTCCTCATGAGCCTGTTCTTCCCGGAATTACAAGTCACCATCCTCGCTTTTTTGACAGACTACACATTTTCCATGGAAACAGCCACGGCGCTGTTTCAATCCTTGATCACTCCCATCTCCCACCCGGAAAAGCTGGGTGTGGAACACAGCTTCCTCACGATGGTGGCTTCCTTATTCGTGATCTTTTTCTGGATACTGTACGGAAGCTCTTTGGAGCACAGATTGGGTTGGAAGGGTTTTCTGGGATTGATGGGGACCGGGTTTCTTCTGGCGGTGGCGATTCCGGCGCTCCCCTTCATCACGCTTAATCCTGTGTACTGGATTGGGAAAGGTCTGACCCTGTTTTTCATGGGGGTAACCCTCACGTTGTTCGTGCAGGAAGATGTTCGCATCTTCTACCATGGGGTCTCGGTTTTTGGCGGGCATCATCAGGGGACGTGGGATCTTCCCGCCCCGTTGCTTTCAGCATTTTTGGGGTTCATTCTGGCACTTTCCGCATCCATCTATTGGTATCCGGAAGACAAACCGGTGGATGCCCTGCTGCGGTATGCTCAAGTCCCTCCTGTGGCGTGGCTGACTGCGCTCATCGTGACGGGAGCGTTGGTGGGCTATGCCTGGGGGCAGGTGTTTCCCAAGGTGGAAGAAGAGCAGAAGATTCTGGGTCGAGTATAACCCACTTCAGGGTTTCTGCACCGGGCGAACCTCGATCTCGCTGATGAGCGAATTTCCCGGAAGAAGCAACACATTCAGTACCGTTTGCGCCACATCCTCGGGGCGTACCATCCAGCCTTGATCCTTCTCATGGCTGTTGGGGTGGGAATCCACGTGAAACCGCGTATCCACACTCCCCGGAAGGACGGTGGTGAGTTTCAATCCCTGTTGGCGAATTTCCTCAAACACGCACTTGCTCATCCCCTGTAGCGCCCATTTGGTGGCGAAGTAGGCGCTCCCATATACGGCGGCATTCTTTCCCGCCAAAGAACTGATGTTCACGATATGCCCACGCCCCACCTGCTTCATTAACGGAATACAGAAGTGCATCATGTAGTAGGGACCAAACACGTTGATGCGGAATTGCTGCTCAAATTCATCGGGGAGAAATTCATCCACCGGACGGAAAATCCCCACCCCGGCGTTATTGATCAGGATGCTGGGCGGTCCGGCCAATTTGCGTGCTTCCACAACAAATGCCTCACAGGATTCCCGCTCCGAGACATCCAGCTTCAATCCATCGGCCATGCCTCCACGATGGCGAATCCCCTCCGCCACGGCTTCCACGGATTCCTTGCTCCGCGCTCCAAGCACCACATGGGCGCCGGCTTCGGCGAGTATTTCCGCAATTCGCAGCCCGATTCCACGGCTCGCTCCTGTGATGTACGCGGTTTGGTGAAGCAGCTGTTTGTGCATGGAAAGATTGGAACTCACGAGGGATTGGTGGGGGGATGGGGAAGTTCTGGAGCGGGTTGCGGCTGTGTACCCGAGGCGGTTCTCGGGGTGAGGTACCGATCCACGGGAGCGGAAAGCACACGCAAACGGCGTCGGCGTGGACCGGGAAGGGTCATCAGCAGGATTTTCAAATCCAGCCACAACGACCAATTTTCAATATAATACAAATCGTAACGAAGCCGCTGGGCCAAGCTGGTTTGTCCCCGTAACCCATGCACTTGAGCCCACCCCGTCATCCCGGCTTTCACCTGATGGCGACGCATGTAGTGGGGAATCGTTTCCTTGAATTGCTCCACAAAGGGTAATTGTTCCGGTCGAGGACCCACGATGGACATATCGCCCTTCAGCACATTCCAGAGTTGAGGGAGTTCGTCCAAGCTGGTGCGGCGAAGAAACGTCCCAAATGCTGTGGCGCGGGGATCTTGTCGATCTCCCCATACCGGCCCGGCGGATTCGGCCTCCTGCCGCATCGTCCGGAATTTGATCATCTCAAAGGCCTGACCGTAGAGCCCTGCGCGCCGTTGCCGAAAGAAAATCGGTCCGGGGCTGCTCCACTTCACTCCAACGGCAATCAAAACCAGAAGGGGGGAGAAAATCAGCAACAGCACGGAGGAAAGAACCAGATCCACCAACCGCTTGATCACCAGATTCGCACCCTGCAGCGGGCTCTCGCGGACGCGGTACACGGGGAGCTCGAGTTGTTCATCGTAGTAGATGGTGGAGCGCATCATCTGCTCCAAGGAGGCCACCACGTGCACTCGGGCCCGTTCCATTTCCCCTTCCAAAAAGAGCGGGAAAATCTGCTCCTCTTCCAAATCCCCCTGCGTCACATAAACATCCTGAATGGAGTTTTCCCGCAGCACTTTCCGTAAATCAGTCACCGTTCCCAAAACCGGAACACCGGCAATCACGCGCCCCACTTTCTCCGGTTTGGTGGTGAGAAAACCCGCCAATTCCTGGGCATAGGCGGGGAACTTTTTAACCCGCGCCGCAATTTTGTATGCCACGGGGTTGGTTCCCACAATCAACACTCGGGAGCGTGGAAGCCGAGACCCCACTAGATAAGCATTAATGAACTGTTGAAGCAAAACGCGCCCCGTCACCAACGCCACCAGCACACTCACGAACGCCAATGGGAAAAGCACGCGGGAAAGATCAGGAATCCGGAAGAAGTAGTTCCGAACAATAATGAGCATGAGGGCCAGACCGGATGCCAAAACGAGTCGCCGCGCCCTGTTGAATGTAATCACCAGCGGTTGGTTGCGATAATTCCCCGTAAGGTGAAGAGAAATCATCCAGAAGACGACCGCCCAAGGGAGTTGATTGAGGTAGAGTTGTGTATCCCATCCGCCCTGAAGCGGAACAACTTCCACCACAAAACGCAGCCAATAGATCGCCACCAATCCCAAAACCACGCTCAGGAAGTCGGTCAAAACCTCCAAAGCCACAAACTCCGTACCCCGGAGTTTCTGCGATGGACCTCCTAAAAACTGGCGTCGTTCCATTTGGTCAAAACCCAATCCACATAGTTCTTTTGAAATCGATCCCGGGAAAACTGCTCGGCTTGCTCGCGGCACGCCACAGGATTCCAGTCGGCTGTATTCCACCTGCGCATCACGCGGGCCAAATTCTCCACCCGTTCTTCTTCGGTTTCACCAGAAAAGAAGACTCCCGTTTCATTTTGCAGGATTGTTTCCAGCGCACCCCCTTCGTTGTAGGCAATTACTGGGGTTCCGGAAGCTTGGGCTTCCAGCGGGGTAATCCCGAAGTCCTCTGTTCCCGGGAAAAGAAACGCTTGGGCTTCCCGATAGAGTTTCGCCACCTCTGGGGTTGGCCGCCACCCCTTGAATTCCACACGAAATCCGTCCCGGGAGGAGAGTTCTGAAACAAAGCGCTCCAGCTTGGGTCGTTCCGGGCCATCGCCCACAATCACCAATCGCTTACCGGATTGGTGGGCCCCCACAATCGCCCGATCGATGCGTTTATAGGGAACCAGCGCCGAAACCACCAGAAAGTAGGGGGCTTTCCCAACCCGTTGAACCTCAGTAAAAGGGAACTGATCCAGACGCACAAACGGGTGGATCACCTCGGCAGTGCGCCCCCAAAACTGTTGTACTTTTGCGGCAATATGGT
>JANRMB010000053.1:0-24193 GCA_033761985.1 Candidatus Sumerlaeia bacterium
CCACGGATTTCTCCGCCCGTATCGCACGCAATACGCAACTTATCCTTCAGGAAGAAACCAATATCACCCGCGTCATCGATCCCTGGGGGGGCTCTTATTATGTGGAGTCGCTGACGAATGAATTGATGAACAAAGCGTGGAGCCTGATTCAGGAAGTGGAAGAACTCGGGGGAATGGCCCGAGCCATTGAGACCGGGATTCCCAAAATGCGGATTGAGGAAGCCGCTGCACGTAAGCAAGCCCGCATTGATGCCGGCCGCGAAACAATCGTCGGGCTCAACAAATACCGGCTGGCAAAAGAGGAACCACTGGAGACTCTCGATATCGATAACGAGGCCGTGCGCCGTGCCCAAGTGGAGCGCCTGGAAAAACTCCGTTCCCAGCGCAATGAAGCTGACGTGCAACAGGCACTCGCAGCCATTACCAAAGCCGCTGAAGGCTCTGAAAATCTTCTGGAAGCCGCCATCGATGCTGTTCGTAAGCGCGCCACACTCGGAGAAATCTCCGATGCCATGGAGAAAGTTTTCGGTCGGTTCAAACCTCAAATCCACCAAATCGCCGGCGTTTACCGCAAGGAAGCCGAAGGATTCAGCACCATGAGTGAAAGTGAACAACTCGCCGCCAAATTCATGGAAGTCGAAGGCCGCCGCCCACGACTTCTCGTCGCCAAACTCGGGCAGGATGGCCATGATCGAGGAGCCAAGGTGATTGCCACCGCCTTCGCCGATATGGGCTTCGATGTGGACATCGGCCCCCTGTTCCAAACACCCGCAGAAGTCGCTCGCCAAGCCGTGGAGAACGACGTCCACGTGGTTGGGGTTTCCTCCCTCGCCGCCGGGCATAAGACCTTGGTGCCGGAACTCATCGCGGAACTCAAAGCACTCGATCGCGAAGATATCCTCGTTGTTTGCGGTGGGGTAATCCCCATGCAGGATTATCAACACCTCTACGATGCCGGTTGCGTTGCAGTCTTCGGCCCCGGAACAGTTATTCCTGAAGCCGCTCGCGATATTCTGAAGCTGCTCTTCCAACAGTTGGAAACCGTCTAAGAGAGACCACCTATGCAGGAGCCCACTGAAACCACCCAGAAGGTTGTGCCCGGCGTTGATTCTTCCACGCTGCGTCCTCCAACGGTGATCCCCAAAAAACGACGGGAACTCACCTTGGAGGACTACATCGAGGGCGTAACTTCCGGCGATCGCATGATTCTTGGTCGCGCGCTATCCCTTGTGGAAAGCATCGCCCCCCAGCATCGGCAAATGGCACGTCAGCTAGTGGAGGAACTGCTTCCTTTCACTGGGCGTTCCATTCGGTTGGGAATCAGTGGTGTCCCCGGTGTGGGAAAAAGCACGTTTATTGAGTCCTTCGGGATGCATGCCATCGAATCCGAATCCTACCGTGTGGCGGTTTTGGCGATTGATCCTTCCAGTGAGAAAACCGGAGGGAGTATCCTCGGCGATAAAACCCGGATGGACCGCCTTGCAAGCCACCCCTCGGCAATGGTTCGCCCCACAGCCACAGGAAGCTGGCTTGGCGGAGTGGCACGCGCCTCCCGCGAGTCCATCCTGCTTTGCGAGGCGGCGGGCTATAATCTCGTGATCGTGGAAACCGTCGGAGTTGGGCAGTCGGAAACGCAAGTCGCCTCGATGGTGGACTTCTTTCTTCTGCTCATGCTTCCCGGCGCCGGAGATGAGCTTCAGGGAATCAAGCGTGGCATTTTGGAAGTTGCGGATGCCGTGGCCGTCAACAAGGCCGATGGCGCCATGAAACCTGCTGCGGATGTGGCTCGCGCTCAACTCTCCGCCGCGTTGCGCCTGCTCCGTGGCACGGCAGAAGGTTGGTCCCCAAAAGTTCTTACCTGCTCAGCCCTTCAAGGGATTGGAATCCCGGAACTCTGGCAACAGGTGAAAGAACATCGGGCATGGGCTGAGTCCACGGGGACACTGGAAGAACGCCGAGCCGAACAATCCCTCTATTGGATGAATCAATCTCTCGGGCATACTCTTCGGGAACGATTCGAACAACACCCGGAAGTACGCCAACTTCTGGAGCCACTACGAAACCAGGTGCGTCAAGGGTCTCTGTCCCCCTTCACCGCCGTGGAAACACTCATCAACCTCGTCTTCAAAAACACCGAACACTCTTCAGGAGAAAAATCATGAAACCCGCCACCGCAGTCAACCACATCGGCATCGCTGTGAAATCCATCGATGACAACAAAGCCTTCTACGAAAACGTATTGGGCGCCGTATTTGAGGGTATCGAAGTTGTGGAGTCCCAAAAGGTACGAGTCGCATTTTACCGTGTGGGGACAGTGAAGCTTGAACTCTTGGAACCCACCTCTGAGGAAAGTACCATCGCCAAGTTTATCGAGAAAAAAGGGGAAGGGCTGCACCATGTGGCCTATGAGGTGGAAAGCATTGAAGCGCGCCTTGCGGAGCTGAAAGCCGAAGGTGTGAAGCTGATTGATGAAACACCCCGCATGGGTGCCCACCACATGAAGATTGCCTTTCTACATCCCAAATCCAGCGCGGGAATTCTCACCGAACTCTGCGAACCCGCCCACTGATTTATTCACCACATAGACCACTTCGACTTTTCAAGGGAACCCTATCATGGCACAGGAAACCAACGGTACCACTACTCTGGGAGCCAATCGCGCCAAAATCGCCGAACTCCGGGAACGCAAAGCCAAGCTTCGGGAAATGGGCGGTAAGGATCGCATCGAAAAACACCATGCCCAAGGCAAACTCTCTGCACGCGAACGCATCGAATCCCTGGTGGAGCGCGATTCCTTTCAGGAGTTCTTCCTTTTCGCAAAACACCGCGCCACCTTCTTTGGATTGGAAAAACAGGAATTCCCCGCCGATGGAGTTGTTACGGGTGCAGGTAATGTGGACGGTCGTCAAATCCACCTCGCCAGCCAGGACTTCACCGTTTCCGGTGGTGCCGTGGGTGAAGTGCATGCCGATAAAATCGTGGAGATGATGAAGCTCTCCCTGAAAACGGGGACACCCTTTGTTTTCATCAACGATTCCGGCGGTGCCCGTATTCAGGAAGGGATCGATTCCCTCGGTGCTTACGGTCGAATCTTCTTCCACAACACCCTGCTTTCCGGTGTGGTTCCGCAACTGTCCCTTATCTGTGGCCCCTGCGCCGGTGGTGCGGCCTACAGTCCCGCTCTTACGGACTTCATCATTCAAACCCGCGGTGCCCAAATGTTCATCACCGGCCCTGCGGTAATCAAACAAGTCACCGGTGAAAACGTCAGCGCCGAAGACTTGGGCGGACCCATGAACCAAATGGCCAAAGCGGGTAACATCCACTTCATCGCCGAAAACGATCAGCATGCGGCGGAGATTGCCCGCAAGCTCCTGAGCTTCCTTCCTTCCAACAACTTGGAAGATCCCCCCATGCGTCCCCACAATGGAAACGTTGCCTACGATGATCAGTTGATCGATATCGTACCCGATGATCCCAAACGGGGTTACGACATGCGGGAAATCGTTAAGCGTATTGTGGACGATGCCGACTTCCTCGAAGTGCAAGAACACTTCGCCAAGAGTTGTATCGTCGGCTTCGCCCGAATTCTCGGCCGCGTAGTCGGGATTGTTGGTAACCAACCCTGCGCCATGGCCGGCGTGTTGGATATCGATAGCTCCGACAAAATTGCCCGCTTCGTGCGCTTCTGCAACGCCTTCAATATTCCGCTGGTTAACTTGGTGGATGTCCCCGGATTCCTGCCCGGCGTACAGCAGGAGTATAGTGGAATCATTCGCCACGGTGCCAAAGTACTCTTCGCCTATTCCGCCGCCACTGTCCCCAAAGTTACCATCGTTCTGCGCAAGGCGTATGGCGGTGCCTACGTGGCGATGTGTTGCAAGGATCTCGGTGCCGACCGCACCGCAGCATGGCCCACGGCAGAGATCGCCGTCATGGGTGCTGAAGGAGCTGTGGCCGTTGTCTTCAAGAAGGAAATCGACGCCGCCGAAGACAAGGAGAAGCGCCGTGCTGAGTTGATCAAGGAATATCGCGATACCTTCTCTTCACCATACATGGCTGCGTCTCGACGTTTGATCGATAACATCATCGATCCCGGTGACACTCGAGCCTACATCGCTCAAGCACTGGAAACTTTGCATACCAAACGTGAATTGCGACCTGAGAAAAAGCACGGTCTCATGCCCCTGTAAATCCAGGGAAGATTCCTTTGACTCCGCCACTCTTTTCCCACTTCTGAAAGTGTCTGGTATTACCCATGAACGTATTCACTCTCCTCAACTTTGCACCACCGCCGAATTTGTTGGTTGCTCAAGCGAGTGGTAATCTTCTGCAGCAAGCTGTTGCCATTTCCTTTGTGGGCATCGCGATTGTCTTCTTTGCTCTGCTCACCATCATGGTAATGCTGGTGGTGCTCAAAAAATTGGGAGAATCCCCCGAGCCTCGCCGGGAAGAAAAGCCAGTGGTGCCCCCTGCGCCCCAACCTGCTGTACAATCCCAGGCTTCTTCTCAACCCGCAATTCCTGCCACGGTTTCCGCAAGCGACAGCGTTCAAGCCAAATCAACTTCCTCGATTGTTGAACCCGCTGCAGAGGAGGATGAACCGGAAATCTCTCCCGAGATCATCGCCATCCTCACTGCCGCTGCCATCGCCGCTCTCGGTACCAACGTGCGTATCCGCAAGGTGCGCTTCGCTGATACAACATCCAACACAGCCTGGGCTGAAACCGGGCGTCGATTTATTCACACATCTCACCGCCTAAGGAAAAAAGACTCATGAAGCTGCGCATCACCGTTCAGGGAATTGAATACGAAGTGGAAGTCGATGTGCTCGAGGATTCCGAGCAACAACAGCCCAGTGCTCCCTCTGTCTCCGTTGCCGCACCACGCCCGGTTGCTCCTCCTCCCGCATCCGCTCCGGCACCGGCTCCGGCTCAAGCTGCCGCTCCAAAGGCCCAATCCGCTGGTGGTAAACCCTTCCCGGCGCCACTGGCGGGTACAGTGCGCGCCATCAAGGTCGCAGTGGGTGCCCAAGTAAATGCCAACGATGAACTGATCATCCTGGAAGCCATGAAGATGGAAACCGCCATTTGTGCTCCCTCTGCCGGCACCATCAAAGCAATTATGGTCAATGTGGGCGAAGCGGTGCAATCGGGCCAAACTCTCGTGGAATTTGAATAACCGTACTCCGAATCAATCGCTCTGAAAGCGAGCACCTTCATGCGCGATACGCTTTACCAATTTCTTCATGATTCCGGGTTCGGCCAGTTCTCCTCCGGGAATCTCATCATGCTCGGCATTGGGCTTCTCTTCATCTTTCTGGCGATTCGAAAAAACTTTGAGCCTCTCCTGCTTGTCCCCATCGGTTTCGGAATTCTGATAGGAAACATTCCCTACGATTCCCAAAAGCTTTCCCTGGGTGTTTACGATGGTCCCACCAGTGAGGCAAAGCTTGCCTACTATTCAACCAAACCCGTTGAAGTTCGAGGTGTTTCCTACGATGCTTTTGAACTTCTGGAACCGCCGTATCTTTCCACACACAAAGACCTCGTGGCCCTGGGTGATGCGGTTGCGGTTCACACGGAAGAACGGATCGTCTATATTCATCGCGATGGAAACGGCCGCGTTGCGGAACCTGCTCCCGGTGTCTATACACTCTCCCACGGCGGGCATTCCGTCTTTGTGGCGGAACCACGTACTGATCATCGCTACAGCGTGATCGTCACTCCGCAACGGCAGGATATGTGGAACGCCAGCGTTTTGTGGATGATCTTCCGGGGGATTGAATTCGGATTCTTTCCTCCCCTGATTTTTCTCGGTATTGGCGCCTTGACGGACTTCGGTCCTCTCCTTGCCCAGCCTCGAACGCTTCTGCTCGGTGCTGCGGCTCAATTGGGGATTTTTGGTGCTCTCATCCTTGCTGTCCTCATGGGTTTTGACATGAAGGAAGCGGCCTCCATCGGCATTATTGGTGGCGCGGATGGTCCCACCGCCATCTTCCTCTGCACTGCTTTGGCCCCGCACCTTCTCGGGGCCGTGGCGCTCTCCGCGTACAGCTATATGGCCATGGTGCCGATCATTCAACCTCCCATCATGCGATTGTTGACTACCCGGGAGGAACGCCTCATTCGCATGGCTCCCCCGAAAGCAGTTCCCCAGCACATCAAGATTCTGTTCCCGATTGTTGGTTTCATACTTACGGCCTTTATCGCCAACGCGGCTCTCTCTCTGCTGGGAATGCTTTTCTTCGGGAATCTTCTTCGGGAATCACTCGTTACGGAGCGTCTTGCCAAAACAGCCCAAACTACCTTGATTGATATCGTCACCATCCTCTTGGGATTGTCCGTCGGGGCAAAAACTCAAGCCGCTACATTCCTCACCACCCAAACCATCGGCATATTTGTTCTGGGTGTTTTGGCGTTCTCCATCGCCACTGCGGGTGGAGTGCTGTTTGCCAAGTTTATGAATCTTTTCACCAACGATAAAATCAATCCTCTCATCGGAGCCGCGGGTGTTTCCGCTGTCCCCATGTCTGCACGGGTGGCTCAGCGAGTTGCGCATGAGGAAGACAAGCAGAACTTCGTCCTCATGCATGCCATGGGTCCCAACGTGGCCGGTGTGATCGGTTCAGCCGTTGCCGCTGGTGTTTTACTCTCTTATCTTCAGTAAAGGAGCCCAAAGAATGCGCCTTCTTCACTATAACGAACTCGATTCCACCAACCTTGAAGCGCGTCGGGTTTGGCCAACTCACCAACCTGAGCCTGTTGCCGTTCGTGCCTCCACTCAAACTTCAGGAATGGGCCGTAACGGGAGAACATGGCACAGTCCCATGGGGGGGATGTGGGTTACCGTGGCGTGGCCGCTTAGCCAACCGATGCCGTATTATCAGGCACTTCCCCTTGTGGTGGGTCTCGCTCTTACCAAGGCTTTGGAGGAGAACTTCGGCAACAAACTCGCCCTTCAAATCAAATGGCCCAACGATGTTTTGCTCCACGGGAAAAAAGTCGCCGGCATTCTCTGCCAATCCGATACTGCCCTGAATCCACCGGCTATTCTCATCGGTGTGGGGCTCAACGGCGATTTCCACATTCAGGAACTCAATCCCAATCTCCGTTACCCCGCCACCACGCTTCGCCATGAGCTGGGAGACAAGGTGTACTTCAACATGAATACCTTGACGGAGCAATTCCTTGCCACGCTTGGTGTCTATCTCCGCCAATTCGAGGAGACTGGTTTCCAACCCTTCGCCGCGGCTCTTCAGGAACGCCTCGCTTGGCGGGGGCAAATTGTTCGCGGCACACACGGTGCTGATCAACCGTTGGAAGGCATTCTTCAGGGAGTAGATGCCTACGGTCGCCTCCTGATTCAGCAGGGGCACGACGTTATTACACTTTCCTCCGGGGAACTCGATTCCCTTCGCCCACCTCAGTAACCCATCACCCTCAACCCATCCATCGGTAATGCCCCAGGAGCAACCACCCCATGCACACCCTCCATTCGTTCCCCGTCCTCAGCGCAGAAGAGGCCGCCGAAATGATCCCCAACGGAGCAACCATAGGCTTTAGCGGTTTTACCCCCGCCGGAGCAGCCAAAGCCGTCCCCAAAGCCCTTGCCGCTAAAGCCCGCAGAGTCCACGCTGAAGGCAAGCCCTTCAAGGTGCGCGTCCTCACCGGAGCCTCCACCGGAAAGGATTTGGATGAGGAACTCGCCCAAGCCAACGCCATCAGTTGGCGCGCCCCTTACGCCTCCAGCAAAACTCTTCGCCAGCAAATGAACAAAGGCGAAGTTGACTTCGTGGATATGCACCTTTCCCACCTTCCCCAAGCCGTGGCCGAAGGTTTTTTGGGGAAAATCGACTACGCCGTCATCGAGGCCACAGAGATCACCCCTGATGGCCGTGTGTACCTTTCCAGCTCCATCGGTGCCTCGCCCACTTACCTGAAGTACGCCGAAAAAGTCATCATCGAAATCAATAGCTACCACACGCCCCGCGTCAGCGAAATGGCCGATATCTACCTCCTTCCGCCCCCTCCTTATCGGAGCCCCATTCCCATCCACCACCCACTTACCCGCATGGGCCACTTGTACGCGGTTGTGGATCCTAAAAAAGTCGTCGCCATCGTGGAAACTAACCAACCCGATGACGTCGGCGAATTTGCCCCCATGGATGCCGAAAGCGAAGCCATCGGCCGCAACGTGGTAAAGTTTCTTCTGCAGGAACTCCATAGTGGTCGCATTCCCAAGGAATTTCTCCCTCTACAATCCGGAGTTGGAAACATCGCCAACGCCGTGCTCGCCGGGCTTGGCAAAGCCGATGAAATCCCCCAATTCATGATGTACACGGAAGTCTTCCAGGATAGCGTTCTCGATCTCATGAAGCAGGGAAAAGTCGTCGGTGCCTCCACCTGCAGCCTCACGCTCTCACCCCCCCGACTTCAGGAACTCTACAATAACCTCGATGAACTCGCTCCCCAGATCGTACTTCGCCCGCAGGAACTCAGCAACAACCCCGGAGTCGTTCGCCGCCTTGGGGTGATCACCACCAACACCGCCCTTGAAGTCGATCTCTACGGGCACGCCAACTCCACCCACGTCTCCGGTACCTACATGATGAACGGCATCGGTGGCTCGGGAGACTTCACCCGGAACGCTTTCCTCAGCATTTACATGGCCCCCAGCGTTGCCAAGGGTGGCAAAATCTCCACCATCGTCCCCATGGCCAGCCATGTGGACCACAACGAGCACTCCGTTCATGTGGTAATAACCGATCAGGGCATCGCCGACCTCCGAGGGCTTGCCCCCTTGGAACGTGCCCGGAGCATCATCAACAATTGCGCGCACCCCGCCTATCGCCCCTACCTGTTGGATTACCTCAAGTCCTCCGGCCCCGGTCACATCCAACACAACCTTGAGCGTGTCTTCGAGCTACACCTCAACCTTCAACGCCATGGCGCCATGCTCCCCGAACTCGATCTCAAGCAGTTCGCCTGATTTCGACTTTACACGATGAAACAAAAAGGGCTCCCGGAACAACGTTCCGGGAGCCCATTTAATCACCTGCGCTACACTGAAGAACTCACTTCGGCCGCGTGGAAATGGCGTCGTCCCAATAGCCTTGAGCCTCATGATTAACCGCCACACGTTCCGCACGGAACTGCGCGTCAAACTTCCCATTCCAGAACACCGTATGCCCACCCACCAGCGTTCTCACCGGCCAACCCGTCAACGTGGTGCCATGCCATGGCGACCACTTGGATTTCGTCACCTGTTCCTCATCACGGATTTCCTGGGATTTGTTCAAGTCCACCAACACCAAATCGGCATCATACCCTTCAGCAATCCGCCCCTTGCCCGTCAAATTCCATACACGGGCCGGGGCATCACACATCCGCGCCACCAGAGTTTGAAGCGGCATTCTCCCGTGAA
Organism: Candidatus Sumerlaeia bacterium; assembly: GCA_033761985.1. GTDB lineage: Bacteria > Sumerlaeota > Sumerlaeia > SLMS01 > JAHLLQ01 > JANRMB01. Next base: position 9,427 of record JANRMB010000053.1, read on the forward strand.
CCACCTCGTTCAGGAAAAGAGCCAGAGAGTTCTCCACCGCAGGCAACCCACTAGGTGATTTCGGGTAGGGAAGAGCCTTCTCTTCCAACGTGTGTGGAGCGTGATCCGTGGCAATTACCTGAATGGCATTCTCCAGCAACGCCTCAAACAATTCCTTGTTGTCTTGAGCAGTCTTTATGCTCGGGTTCATCTGAATGCGGGTTCCCAAACGTGCGTAATCCCCCGTATGGAAGAAGAGATGGTGCGCGCAAACCTCGGCCGTGATCAGGTTTTGGTGATCGCTCAGTAATTCCAACTCATCCGCCGTGGAAACATGCAACACATGGAACCGGTGGCGATACATCAGCGCCAACTCCGTGGCCCGCCGAGTGCTTTCATACGCAGCGGCTGCATCACGAATCTTCGAGTGGTCGGCAACATTCGTGGTTTGTCCCAACGCCTTCATGTTTTTGCGGATTGTTTTCTCGTCCTCGCAGTGGGCGCAGATGGGGAGCGTCGTCTCCGCAAAAATCACTTCCAACGCTTCCTGGTCATCCACCAACAAATCACCCGTGCTGGAACCGATGAATATCTTGATCCCCGGCGTATCCTTCGCCATAATCAATTCACTCACGTTGCTGGTCGTGGCGCCCATGTAGAACCCGAAGTTCACCACGCACTTGCTTTTCCCCAACTGATTCTTTTCATGCAACCGCTGACGCGTGGTGGTATTGGGAACGGTATTCGGCATTTCCAAAAACGTTGTGATTCCCCCCTTCGCACAAGCCAAAGATCCCGTGTGAAGGTCCTCCTTATGCGTCAACCCGGGGTCACGAAAGTGCACCTGATCGTCCACCACACCGGGCAACAAATGCAAACCGCCCGCATCAATCACCTCATCGGCAAGAGTCTGCACCGCAGGATCCACCATCACAATTTTCCCACCCTTCACCAACACACTCGTCTTCGCCACTTCGCCCGGAAGCACTACGGTTGCATTCTTGATCAGGAGTTTCACAGAATTCTCTCGAACTATTGGATTTGAACACGTTGAAATTGCCTCTTGAGTTAATCAGAAACGCAGGTGAGACAATAAAAAAGCATCAAATCAACCCACGATTTTTACCCCTTTCCCCATGACCGACTCCCCCTGGCCCTTCCCCGTCAAAGAATTCAAATGCCACCAATGCGGTAATTGCTGCCGCGGAGATGGCTATGTGGAACTCACCGAACAGGATATCGAGGCCATCAGCCAGCACCTTCAACTCAGCCGTGAAGACTTTTTTGCCCGCTATTGCTCCTTCGATCAATCCACCATGCGCTGGCATCTCCTCAACCAGGGCGATCCGGAAATCTCCTGCATTTTCCTCACCCCCGATAACCGCTGCCAAGTACACACCGCCAAACCCCATCAGTGCACCGGCTTCCCCACGCGCTGGCGCTCCGACAACATCCTTGATTACTGCGACGGATGGCGCGCTCTTGAGGGGCTCCCGCCAGCCACACGAAAAATGATCTGAATCACCAGAACAACCCAGTTACACACGAAGGAGGAGAAAAGTGGAACTGCCATCAAAACCCCAAGAGCGCCGCTTTTCTCTCTTCAAGGACCCCTTCCCCAAGGATCCCCTCATCAAATACGCGGACTTTGGTCTCCTATCCTATTCAGAAGAAACGGATTCTGAGTTTCAGAGACAACTGAAGCTCATTTTTGTAGTGGAGGGTCTGTTGTATTGTTGCCTGCTCCTTTTCTTTGTCCCTGTATTACCTCTTCCATATCACTATATTTTTATAGTAATTATGGGGTTAACTTCAATCGATGTTATTCTTCGCTTTCGACTGCGAAAGGGAGTTCCTGAAAAAAAGTTCAGTTTTCTTGTGCAATTCCTTAAAAATAAGCACGCTCTAAGTAACTATTACAACGATGTTCTGAGTATCCCAAATAGAGGAAAACTTACACTCCATACCGTTGGATTGAATATAAGAAAGGCTTATCGGGATCGTTGGGACGGTCTAAGGTTGTTGGTTGTATCCATAATTCTGATGATTGTCTCTTTGCCTTTTTCTAGTTATGCCATGGAAGAAATTCAAGATGTTCCCTACAGAATAAATCTTCTTTGCTTTGCGCTGCTGTACGTATTTGTTTTTTTAGCATCATACCCATGTCTATTACTAACCAAAGAATATTTTGGATATTTTCTGGCAACACGAAACTTTCTATACGAGCTGTCGGGTGCATCTTACTCATTTACTCATCAAATGTTTGTTTTGGTTATTATCTCTTGTATGATAATTGCACTTATACCTTTTGCGACACTCCTACTTTTCTTCGCGAGAAGTATGGTTGGATTTGCTATAATTATCGCAATACTATTGATACTGATGGCTTACTTGAAGTCTCTATACAGACGGAAATATCGAAACATCATGAGATTCTTTCTTCATTCCAGAAAAGACTTTGTCAAAGTTCTCGATCTCGTCGCCCTCAAGCAGGTCGCCAAGGACCCCGATTGGTTTCGCCATGACGAAAAGCACATCGTGCAGCTCTGCCAGCGTTACAGCGTGGATCCAAAAATTTTCTCGAATATTTTCACCGTGGAACAGTATCTCCACAAAAGCCCAATTGAACAGGACACCATACAGCCATGAGTGAATCCAAGACAACAACTCTAAACTATTTCGAGGAATCACAAAACCCTGCACATCAGGAATTTGAGTGGCTCTGCAAAATCCCGGATTTTCATCTCACCATTCGCAGCTCGTTCGAGCCCCTCATTGATCCCGAACAACTCCATGAATTACAACAAAATGGGGAAGACCCGGAAGAAATACTGCATACCAGCTTCTTGGATTATTGGAAAAACAAATCCTACTATAGTCTCCTCAAACAGGAACTCTTGGATATAGTGATTATTGTGACGCCGCTCGCGTTACTTCTTAGCTTTGCTTCACCCAATCCGTTTATTTTTTTTGGTATCCTAATAGGAATTATTCTATTTGGATCTTTACCCGTCATTGCCTATCGATGGTCCCAGTACTCCAAAAATCCCGAACACGTACTCTGCAAATATCTGGAGCGATCTCTTGTTTTTCAAATCAGAAGATTGGCGGGATTCCCACATAACCAAGTTACGATCTATGAAAGTTTAATGGGATTTTTTGGAAGAGCTGCTTTACATTATTCTTTCCTTATCATCATGATGATCTTTAGCTTATCGCTACAACTTGTTTTTAAAATCTATACTCCACTTGTCTACATATTACTTATGATTATACTCTACTTCCTATGGCCATTAGTGGTTCCTGGCATGCCAAAGATAAAGGCAAAATATCGTATAAACGAACTACTCGCGCAGCATTTGCTCCTCAGTCAACTCTACATCAAAAAAGAAATTCAATCAAAGCCTCGTTGGTATCTTGGCCATCGAAAGTATCTTGCATCACTCTTCACCGAGTGGGGAATCAGTCCCAAAGTAATACAAGCTCTTCTTCCGGGAGTGGAACTCCAACCCGAAATCATCTTGGCAGAGCCTAAAGTCGATCTTCTGTGACCAATCCCTGTAACGCTTATCCTTGGGAAAATGTAGAGTAACCAGAACTTATTGGGAGCATCCCGCTATGGAACCGGATAAAGTACTCTCAGCTCAAAGTACTCCTGCAAATTCGGCGTTTGTTGAATATATCCACCAACCTACTCGGTACTCCAGTAGGCTTCTGTCGTTCCAATTAGGTGATTCTTTCCTACAAATTCTGGTACTACCGGATACCCTCCAAAAAGTTGCTCGATTGAAGGAGGAGGGCGTGGCTATTAGCGATATCCTAACATTTCACTATCAAAATAAACTGCAGAAAAAGTACTGGCCTTTACTTATTCTTAGGGAATTTGGGGAATTTTATCTAGTTGCATCTGTCGTATTACTCCTATTTCTAGGCCTCAATATATCCGCGATTGTCGTTATGTATGGAATACTGGGATTGCTCATTCTTCCGCACTTTTTTGTTCGGCTACGAGAGATGAAACAGAATTACCCTGATCATATCCAAAACAATATGTGGAAAACAAGAGACATGCTAATACAGCAATTGTTGGGGAATAAAAGATATGACAATCCCGTTTATTCTGTTCGTAGCTCGCTAATAGCATTTGTTGGTCGATGTATCTATATCTTCTTATACTATACAGCAAGAATTATTCTATTTATCTGCTTCTGCATGCTTTCAGGGTGTATTTTTGGTTTACTTTTCTCAATACTAGGGCTTTCAATTGCTCCAACTCATGCTCCTATTGTGAGTTATATTTTTTACTCATTCCTCTATTATTATTGGCAAACACATTATATCTTGGAATTATCATCCATGCATTCATCCGTTCAGCCGAATGGTGAATCATTATCTCTACATTTGGAGATTGAAGAACTTACACTTCTTATTGATGCCTTGATCTCCAAAAATATCCAGCAAGACCCCGATTGGTTTGTTGGTCAAAAATGGGAACTGGAATCCTTCCTATTATACCATAATGTACCCTTTGAACAAATCAACTCCCTGCTCAAAAATCCCTACACGGTTTCACTTCCACCAAGTTCTCAAAAGGCATTAGCTCCCCATGTCTGCGGATGAACCACCAGAGTCCGAACTCCTCATACCCAATGAGGAGCTGCCCAGCTTTCTAAATCCTTCCACCGCGAGTTGGTTTACTGAGGACCCGCACCTCTACAAACTTTACAAAAAACACCTTCCCGTAATCCCATTTTACTATCGATATTTCCCCGTGGAGCGAATCGATTGGCCAAAGATAGAGCATTACCTTTCACAGGGGTTTAGGCTGAGAGATTTATTTCGCCTTTCTGTGAACAGAGCTATAGAATACCGGGGTTTGTTTCGAATTTATCAAGGCGAGGTATTAATAGTTAGCGCTATACTACTATTTCTATCATGCATTTCCGCGATAATTTTAGGACCAATAAATGGTGCATTATATGTATTTTTTTCATTCTTATATCTTGTATACTCATACCTATCTCTCAGCTACAGAGAAAGTAACTATCAGGTACATGAAATAAATAAATTGCTTGAGATAAACATCGTACAGTTATTGCGAGGTTTATTGTATGGCGAAAGTGGTGCTAACTACAAAAACACAATCCAGTTATTTATTTACTTTTTCCGCGCCTCAATTGATTTGTTACTTAGTTATTTGGCGATACTATTCTTATTTTTGCTTTTAGCTGGATTACTTATTATTCCATATTTGATGTTATTTTTTGTGGCGATAATCAGCTTATATGGTATTGTGGACGATATGATCTTTGGATCTCGTCGGTGCAACTCAGAAAGAATATTCAACAATGAATTCAATAACTCCTTGGAAGACTATCTGCTGCTGCTGGAATGCTACAAATCCAAGTATCGTGACCAAAACGTTAATTGGTACAGCGGATATGAAGAAAAGCTGGTTCAGATTATCAACAGAACACCACGCCTCACAAAAGCAGAGCGCCAAAAACTTCTACACATAATTGGGAAAAATTGAGGTGGTGCCGAAGGGGGGAGTCGAACCCCCATGACCGTGAAGTCGGAGGATTTTGAGTCCACTGCGTCTGCCATTCCGCCACTTCGGCACAAGAACCCTAATAAAACCAACCTGAACCGCGATGTCAAGCCGCATTCCCGCCCCAAAATAATCATTTCACTGGACACAGCCCCCCTTTTCGCCTTGTAGTTTCCTCCCTTGAATTTTCAACCCTCCTTAAGGACTCCCATGGATCGCTACGAAAAAGACCTCCACGATTTCCGCGAACTTCTCGCCAAGGACTCCGAGGAAGCCCTCAAACGCTTCGGCCTCTCCCTGATCCACTCCATCAATCCCGCGGAACGCGTTCTTGCACTTCGAAGCTTTGGAATCGATTGCAATTCCGCCGTGGATTTCTACAATCTTGGCGTTCACGCCATCCAACAGGACAACTGGACCGAGGCCATCGTTAACTTCCAACAAGCCATCGAAGCCGATCCCACCCAAACCGATTCCATCTACAACCTTGCCCTTTGTTATGAACGCACCGGCCACACCCCCCAAGCTCGTCAAACTTGGGAAATCTACATGGACGTGACCAGTGATGAACGCGAAAAAGAACAAATTCGCGAACACCTCAAGTCCCTCGAGTAATCCTCAAAATCTCATCAATCCCCTAAGAGCCTCGGTTTACTCCGGGGCTTTTTTGTTGAAATCACCCCGCCAACCTTACTCGGAACATCGCTCCTCCAAGCAATTCCGAGCGATCCACTCCGATCTCCCCCCCGTTCGCCGAGACCAACTGGAAAACAATCGACAACCCCAATCCCGTGCCCTTTGCATCCGTTGTGAAGAACGGGTTGAAAATCTTAGTCCTATTCGCTTCCGGAATCCCTGGCCCGCCGTCATGCAGCTCCAAATAAATTCCAGACTCTTCCCGAATCGTCTTCACCAAAATCGCGACGTCTTCACCGCCCGCCTCCAAAGCGTTGACATACAGATTCACCAAAATCTGCTGTAAGTGATCCTCATCAAAATCAATCATCAACGGTCCATCCTCCCACAGCATCAGAGTATTGAAGGGGCTTCTTTCCCGCCCATGATCTCGGAAAAACCGTTGAACCATTTCGTTCAACGAAAACTTAACCCGATGGGGCGGCGTCGGTCGGGCAAACTTCAAAAATCCCCGAAGGCGATCATCCAGGCGTTTCACCTCATCCTTAATGAACAAAGCCGCCTCTTCCTTCATCGAAGAAGGCCGATTCGGATCCAAAATAATCTCCACAGAAGAGAGCAAAATCCCCAACGGATTCTTAATCTCATGGGCGATACCCGCCGTCAATTCACCCAAAGAAGCCAGTTTCTCGCTTTGGCGAACCCGCTGCTCCAACGCTACTCGGTCGTGAACATCTCTCAGAATACCGATCACAAATTCAACCTCTCCCGATTCCTTTCGAATAGGGCTGTAAGTTGTTTCAATCCAACGCTCTTCCCCCCTGGAATTTGTGGCGAGCATCGTCTCCACCTGAAACCGAATTTCCCCTTCAAACAACTCCATCGCCGGACACAATTGGGAATCCAGCGACGTTCCATCGGCCAAATGGCAGTTTACCATTTGCCCGCAAACGCAATTATTTTGAAGCACATCCTGCGGATTTTTGCCCAGCAACTCACCGCATGCCTTATTGACCAACCGCACCCGACGCCCCGTGTCGATAACCATAATTCCATCCGGAGTGGAATCGAAGATTCGTTCATATCGCTCCCGCACCAACTCTGCCGCCTCTGTGGGCTTGAACAAGAGTTGATTGGGCAGGCCGCGATACAGAATACAACGAAAATGCCTCCCTGCCATGCCGGGAAACTTTACTTCCACATCCCAGGCCTCAGACTGCTTCTCGCTCAACAGCACCCCGGAAAGCCGACGAAAGAATGCATCGCGCTCCCCACGACTCAAAAAGTATGGCGTTAACTCATCTGTTAGTGGTTTATTCCGGTGCCGCTCCACCACCTTTTCTTCCGGAGCCAAAAAGCCCTTCCAATCCACCACCCGCAGGGCATCATCAAAACTAATGGCACCCAAACGCAACTCCCGAAGAACCGTGCTATCCATAAGCATTTCATGAAGTGATGCCATAAAGTTGGTCCTTCAATTTGAAGATGGAGTAGCGTGACGTTTTGCGTCGGGAGTTGATTTTGAGCGGCTTTGAAATGTGATGATAGTGCCCGCAACAAATATTCCCAAGCACAACCACAAAACCCATTCCCCCAATCGTCCGTAAATCGTCACGATTGGATTTACAGGTACAGGCACCTCAACCACGCGTACCAATTCCTGAAGAGTCGGCAACCGTTCAGCCACCTCACCTGTTGGTAAAACTAAGGCTGAAATCCCCGTATTGGTGCACCGAATTGCCGGAGTCTGGTACTCAATCGAGCGAAAACGCGAATACGCAAAATGGTATTCACTTCCCCAGGAAGGATCGAACCAAGCGTTGTTGGTGGCGTTGATGAAGAGATGTGCTCTTTCCTGATTATACTTTCTATACAAACCGGGAAACATGTCCTCGAAGCAAATCGTAGCTCCCAGCTTCAGTTCTTCGATGGGTGATTTTTGAAGGCTTATTGCCAAGGCTTTTTGCTTGTCGTCTCCGGGTAGCATCATCCCCACTTGTACCAGATTTTCCACAAACCCTGGGATGATGTGAAAGAAGGGAACCGTTTCCCCAAACGGCATCAGATGGATTTTGAGATAATCCGCCGCAAGTGGAAGCTCTGGTTTCCCGCCCGGTTTGAAGAGAAACAACGCGTTGCCCACTTCGTAATCATAGTATCGAACCCCGCTGGGGGATGTGAGAATACGAGCCTCCTCCAAATTGTCTGTCAAACTGCCATCTTCTCGCCGAAAAGCCAAGTCGGTGGCCCCAACAACAATCGGGGCTTGAAGTTCATCCGCTGACATTTGAAGCCGAAATACTACCTCCGCGTTACGGTCAAAATCATCCACCGTAAAGCCACTTTCAGGGGTCAGTATCAAGTCAGACTCCATACCTGATTCCTCAAGTTTCTCCAATTGCATGAAAACCGTCTCAATTAACTCGCGCTGAAGTCGTTCCCGTTCGATCGCATCCTCTGAAGCATAAGAGGCGAATTTCTTATCCTGGGAGATATTACTTTGAAGGATAGCAACTCGAACTGGTGTTGTTTCACGGTTGCCAATCAATGATTCCCAATACCCGCCAAGGCCCCATGCCAGCAATACAGGAAGTCCCAAACCCAGTAGGATCAGCTTTTCCTGCTTGGGTTCTAAATGTTTCTCCAATCGCCTGCGGATCAATTCTGAGATTCCCACGTTGAAAGCCAAAACAGAAGCGCTCAGCAACATCACACCTCCGACTGCAGCCCACTGGCGTAGTCCAAATGCCTCAATTAATGGATGACCAAGTTGAGCATACGGAGCACCCAACGGCCCATTTGCTCGGCACCACTCAACTAAAAGAACCCAACTGCATCCCACACAAAAGCCAAATATTCCACGAATTCTTCGCCTAAAGTATTCAAACCCCATGCACGAAACGGCGAGAAAAAAACCTTGAAACAATCCCAACGCCGGTATCCCCAAGTAGATCGCCGCATTAAATCTACTGAGCACATGCAACCAGCTAAACAAGAGGGAATAGGTTAGGACACCTGCGAATAAACTGATACAAAACACTGAAAATAATGGTTTTGTGCGAAGGAATAAGAGGAGAAGGCCATAGGCTATAAAGCATAACGGCCACCATCCCACTGGTGGATTGGACACAAATTGAAGAATGGCGAACCCCATGCACACAGCAATGCTCCTTGGAGAAAACGTATCTCTGGCCGCGATTTTGGCAAGCGAAAAAAGAGCGAAAAAGCGAAAATTTTTCTTTGACACAGCAAGTCCTTTGTTATTGTTTCGCCTCATCGGCTTACTCACATTATTGGAGGCAACCCATGTTTACCTGTGTTCACCTCAACCAGTTTATCGTCTTTGATTCTGCTTTGATCGATTTTGAACCCGGATTTACCGTGATCACTGGGCAAACCGGCGCCGGGAAATCCGTTATCCTGCAAGCGATCGCTATACTGCTCGGGAAATCATTTCCAAACGGATGCGTGCGTCAACCCGCGAAAAAGGCCGAATTGCAAGGCGTTCTCGACCTCACTGAACAACCTATGGCTCTGCAATGGCTTCAACAACAATCCATCACCTTCGAAGACCCCAGCCAAATCATCATCCGTCGCGAACTTGATGATCGTGGAAAGCAGCGTTCCTGGATTAATGGAACTCTACTTAGTCAAAAGGCGCTGTCCGAGTTTGGTGAATTGCTCGTCCTTTTTACTCCTCAACATCTTCTGACAAAGCTTGGAGAATCTGGCTTTCAACGCGAATTGTTTGATGCTTTTGCCGGGTGCGCCCCTTTGGCAGTTGAACGCGATGCACTCTATCAACGCTACAAATCGCTCAAGCGTCAGCTTCTGGAACTTCAACAAAATGAACAGAATGCGCTTCAACGTAAAGAGTACCTTCAGCACCAACTCCGCGAATTTGAAGAAGTCGGCGTCGATGGACTCAATTATTCCTCCCTCATGGAAAAGCGTGACTTTCATAAAAAGCGCCAGTCCCGTTTGGAATCACTCGCTCGGGCCACCGCGCTTATTGATGGTTCTCCCGCCGAAAGAGGGATCATGGATCATCTTGGAGTCATCCGCCGAACACTGGATCAACTTCAGGATGAACTTACACTGACCCCTGAGGAATTGGAACTTTATACCGAATTCGAACGTCTTCTCTCCCAACTTTCTTCCCGATTTTCCAGTGCGGAGAGTCGTCTTCAATTTGCCGAGGAAGATCCGGAATCTGTGGAACTTGCTATTACCCGATACAAACGCCTCGAGCGCAAGTACGGGATCGGTGAAGAAGCTCTTCAACGCAAATGGACGGAAATCAAGGAGGAGCTCAACCAACTGGAGACCTCCGGACGATTGATTGAAGAACTGCAGATTGAGGTGAATTCCTACAAATCGAAACTTATTTCCGCGGAACGTGCGCTTGCCCTATCGCGAACCCAACACTTTATATCATTTAGAGATAACGTAACGGAAGTCCTGAAAAATCTGGAGCTCCCTAATGCCCGTTTCGATGTGCAACTTCGAAACGGCACCTCCGATTCCGGCATCGTGCTTCAGGAGCCCGAATTCCTCTTTGATGCAAACGGAACAGAGCCGGGTGCCTTTGCTCACAAAGCCTCCGGGGGTGAACTCGCCCGTTTGGCTCTCGCCCTTTCCGTTTGTAGTCAATCGGCTCTGAAGCCTGGGATATGTCTATTCGATGAAATTGATACAGGTATGAGTGGCTCCACACTGCACACCATGGCCTCTGTCCTTAAGCAACTCGGGAATCAATCCCAAGTATTGCTCGTCACTCATCAGGCCATTGTTTCCTCCCAAGCGGATCAACACCTTTACGTTCAGAAATCTCATCAGAGTGGCCATACGACATCTCAGGCGGTATACCTCAACCATGACGAACGGGAGCGGGAAGTGTCCCGATTGCTGGATGGCGGGCGCTCGTCGCAAAGCATCGGGGTCGCGAAAGAGTTACTTTCCCAGTAAAATCGAAGGGCGTTTTCTGATACCCTAAAAAATAAAAGAGGCTGCGATGTTGATCCGCAGCCATTCTTTTAGGAATTCCCAGAAATGGGATCGTGTTACTTGATTACTTCTTTGAGGGTTGTGGATTGCTTAAAGCCAACGGATTTGCTGGCTTTGATTTTCAGTGGCTCTTTGGTTTGGGGGTTGATGCCAGTACGTGCTTTGCGCTTGCGGACATCAAAAGTTCCAAAACCGGATACAGAAAAACGCCCCTCTTTTTTGAGTGCCTTGACGATCGTCTCGAAAATCGCGTCATAGGTTTTATTCACGTCAACCTTCGTCAGGCCCGTTTGCTCGGCTACGATATCAATCAACTCTGCTTTTGTCATGATGACTACCTCTTGCTGGGGAAATTGGGGGAATCTGGCCTGAAGTCATTTCAAACCGATGAGTGAACGTCTTAGGTGAGTTCGCGCAAGGTAAAGAGTAAAGTTGTGGAAAACGCAAAAAAAGCGCGATTTTCTGCGGTTTTAAGCGATTTTACATCCTCATGAGTTTGTCAGTTCCCCTTCCCAACCTTTCTGTTGCCTTTCCGGCGTTCCTTGACATCACAACCCGAGGGTGCTTCATTTGAGTTGTTTGCACTGGGTAGAGTTCTTTTTCCGGGGATTAGTGTTCCATGCCAATTAAGCCGGCCAAAACACGGTTCAATAAATCTGAGATTGCGGAAATCCTTGGGGCAAACGTGCGCCTTTTTCATCGCGATCCAGGCTTCCCTGAATATCTCTCCCAACTCACCCTCTATCTTGTGGATCAGGCCTACGTATTGGCGGGGGAGAGAGCCTCCCAGTTGGAAGAGCTCGTCCAGATTTTGTCTTCTGTTCCTCGAGACACTCCGAAAAACGAAAACGCCGAAGCACAACGCCTTGCGATTGTTCGCCAGCTTCAGGGGGTCAACAACGCCCAACAAACACCCAAACCCAACCAGCGCCTTAGCCACCAACTTATGGAAGATAATGAGTCGCGGTTGGAATCCCAGATTGATGAGGGGTTGTTGAGTTTTGATGATTCCGAGGGGTTTGAAGACACCGATTCCCAGTTCCTTGGAAGCGTTCGGCAAATTCCACTCAATCTACCGCCTTCCGGGAAGCCAAATCGTTTGGCCGATTTCAAACCGGTGATGAAAACAACCAAGGATTTTCAGGAACTCCCGCGAGAAATCCGTTCACCAACTCCAGAGGATGATTATCACGAGCCGAAGACGGACAAACTCTCCGAGGGGCAGATCGAAGAGATTCGTCGTCAAACTCAGGCCGACTTTGCCATCAGCAAGGAAAAGCGCCAACCCACTCAAACTCCGGGGGAACACGATTCTCTTGGCCCCGAAGAGGCGGCACGGTTGGAGGAAGAGAAAAAGAAATCACTCGGGCGTGCTCAAGTGTATAAAGTGGCGCGTGATTACCGCAGCAAACGGGAGGAAGGAGAACAGTGCCCCTCCTGTGGGGCAAGAACGCGCGGGCGAGCCGTCTGCCCCTCCTGCGGCCACATCCTCTAATTGCTGTCGCCCTCCAACGGCCGCGCGGAAAATCCCGGGGGTGGAAGGAATGTCATGTTGACTTCTTTCTCTCGTAACTGCCGATCATTTCCGTACGATAAGAGCTCTTCTTCGGTCAAGGGTCCGGCGTTTGAGGTGTAAAGAGCGAGCATTTGTTTGGGGAGTTTGAATTCCACCTCCAACCGGTACTGAAGATCCTGTAAGTGAGGAAGGAGAGCTTTTTCTGTTTCTGTTATGCCATATTTGCTGGTTTCGGTGCGTGAGCAATAAGCATACAAATTCTCGATATCAATTTTAAGCTCTTCCTCATTTGGTGTATACCAAACTTCTTCCCCCGCAGCATCCACCTGTTTTTTAAGTAAATCTGATTTTATTACGTAAAGTCTATTATCGCGTAATTGAAAATAATAGGAAAGTAGCTCAAACGGCGAATGGAAACATCTTTCGGATGAATCAAATGGTCGTGACTCCAAAACTGTATGACCAATCATTTGGGTTGAATCTGAGCTGTTAATCGAAAAGTCATTAAGTTGAATGTGGCTGAAGCGGAAAATGGGTAAATCGGAACTAAAAATATCTTTTATGCGTCCAATAAATTCGGCCTTTTCAAAGTTCAAAGTATAATTACCGACAGGGTTTTTTGTATAACTTACAACAGGTGTGTAGTAAAACAAATAAGTGTCCTTATCTGTAAGCATCGATTTGATATTTATAGATTCTCTGTGCTTGCTTGAAATGAAAGTGTCCAAATCAGTAAAACTATTCGGCCAGTTACCCATCTCACGTGTATAGTGAATTGTATGTATTGTAGTGAGCAAAAGTAAAGCGCTTCTTTTTATTACATAATCAAAATTATGTAAATCAAAATAATTTAAGTAGCATCTTGTAGCTAGTATTCTAAGCTCATCGGTTGTGACATGGTCATTACTAATTTCACTTGTAATGTTTTGCTCAAATTCATTTAAAGTTATATTGAATGAATCTGAGGAGAATGTCTTTGAAAGATAGTAGGCGGTATGTGTCCAAGTAGGTGAATTCAATCGTTCAGTATTATCATATGATACTGAACGAGACTTTATTGCATCATGTAGATCAACATGCTCTTGGAAAATCCTATAGACGGAGCTTTGTTTGGTTGTTGGTTTTACACTATTCTTACGGAAGTATGTAGCAACCAATATGTTCTTATCTATTGATTCGGATAAGATCATTTTCGTCAATTGAGTGTCTAATTTGTATTCTCGAGTGTGATTGGATTTGTTGCAATAAGCAAGATTTCTCATTAGGCTGATTAGGATTCTGTAACTGTATGATTCGGGAAAAGATGTCCTGGGATTATGAAGGGAAAAGAGTTGAAGTAAATCTCTGAGAATCTTTTCGCTTTCCTCTTGTTTGGTGATAATTGTATTGTTTAGTTCAATCGACTTCACCAATGAAATATGTCTTGTTATAACAAAGTTCATACGGTTCGAATCCATCAGCGAAACGGATCCGTTGTCCAAGTGATGTTCCTCCGCAAAACCTTGCTTGGAAGCTTCCAGTATTCTTGATGTTAGGTCGTCGTGATATGCTCTATCCTCTACGACAATATCCGACAAATCAGGATAACTTAGCCAGTTACTCGACAAGAACGAGTAGTGTTCCAACAGTGCCGAACTCGCGATCTTATTTGTATAGGCCTGAATTTCTTCTTTGGGTGGGTATGCTTCCGGTGCAGCCTTACCATAGACTTCTTCCAATCGTGCATCAATTTTTTCCCACGTCTCAGGTGAGACTTCCCCCAATCGAAATGTATAGATCAAACTGAAGATCGCCACTGGCGGAATTAGAACACTCAATCCCCACCCACTCCAAAATAATCCGCTTCTACTAATAGTCTTAGAAGTTTTCACCTTGATTGCCATGATTCACCATCCATACCATAAGATAAATGCGAGTTCATAGGGGTGCATAGTGATCAGCGCCACCATCCAAATTAGAATCCAGGGAATAAACAATATGCCCAGCGGAAGCCTTTGCTTGTCATTCCATTCCAGTACTAAAGTACGTTGAGTGACAAACCAGATACAGCAGAGGGGAAACGCCAAAAGTACGCCCAG
>JANRMB010000054.1:0-3344 GCA_033761985.1 Candidatus Sumerlaeia bacterium
ACCCGGGGTGGCGCTTCGCTAACCCCGGGCTAGAGGATGTGTTTGCCTTTCAGGCAATTTTCACCGCTTTGAAGGATAATTACGAGGGGCTCCCCACGCTTCGTTCTACGCGGCTCTCAGCTCCCATTGGCCAATAACACCAGAAGAATATACACGGAGCCCCCGTTAATATCTCCTTTACACCCTTTGCGTCCCTTGGCGTTTCCTCGCGGGCTTTGCGTGAAACAACAACTCCCCGGCATCTCCCCTACTGCCGCATGGAGAACGTCATCTCATGGCGGATGGAGTCGTCCGTCACGCTATCAGGCAACGGCGAAAACTTCTTCGCCGCCCGCAACGCCTCCAGCGCTCGTTGATCCAACGCCGGAACTCCGCAGCTCCGCTTCAGCCGAATATCCGTGATCGTACCATTGCGCAAAATCCGGAACTCCAGCACCGCGCTCACGCTCTGCTGTTGAGCCTCCGGAACCGTGAAGAAGCGCGACACATGCTGCAGCGCCCCTTGTGAATAATACAGCGGGAGCCCCGCACTCTTCAGGCTCATCCCCTTGCCGGTGGCGGTGCTCCCGGAGCCCGAACCCGAGCCGGGATTGGAACCGTTCCCCGATCCCGTTCCAGTACCGGTTCCCCGGCCGTTTCCAGTCCCACCGGGACGTGTCACCATAGCGCCGGGTTTGCCAGCGGATCCCCCACTGGCGGAAGAAGCTGAGCTTGAAGTTGCCCCGGGTTTGGAGGAATTTGGCTTTGGCTCACGACCCGTCGCCGAGATGTTCCGTTGTTTGTAGAGCTCACGCATCTTCTCCGGAGTCATGCTCACGGGCGTGGGTTTTGGTGTCGCCGTAGGCTTTGGAGCCGCCGCTGCTTTGGGAGTGGATTTGGGAGTTTCCTCCGGTTTGGGAGTCGCTGAGGGTTTGGGAGTGGCCGTGGGTTTCGGTGTTCCCGTGGGCTTGGGCGTCGCGGTCGGTTTCGGAGTACTTGTGGCTTTGGGTTTGGGGGTGCTCGTGGGCTTCGGAGTGGCTTTGGGCTTCTCCTCCGTGGTGATCACCTTCCCCGCTTCCGGTTCGGGTTCAGGTTCCGGAGTGCTGCGGCGATCGGGAATGGACTCCACCTCAGGAGTTGCCACAGGCGGCGGGGTGGGTTCCACCTCCGGTTCTTCTTCCGGAAGCCAGACGGGTGCTTCGGGATCGTAGGCTTCCATATCCGCCACATCTGCGGGGCTGCCGGAACCACCGGAGCCTCCGGCGGGAAGAAAAATCATGATTGCCAAGCTTAGGATCATGACGCCATGCAGCACCAGGGAGATCACCCAACTTGTGCGCGAGTCCTCGCTGGTGTGATAGGCCACTTGGGGGTAAGGGGAGTGTGCTTTCATGGTGCCCATTTACTTCTCCACATCCGTCATAATGCCAATACTAGTCATCCCGGCGGCACGAAGGTCCGCGATAATTTCTGCAACCGTTTCCCAGGGAACCGAGCGGTCTGCCGCCAAAGTAATCGGCCTGGGTTCCTTCTCGTCGCTCGCCCCTTTGGCCTTCAAGGCTTCCACAAGATTTGCCAACTCCGTGGGCTGTTGATCGAGGAATACTTTCGGGACTCCACTTTCCAAGGCAACCGACAAGTTGATTGGCTTGGCATTCTTCATCGTCTCCGCTGCACGCACTTTCGGCAACTCCAACTCCACCCCTTTATTAATCGCCGGTGCCACCACCATGAACGTCAGCAACAGCACGAACATAATGTCCAGCATGGACGTCATGTTGGGCTCTGTTTTCGGAGTGCTGGTTTGGCGACGACGTTTACGCATGGGAGAACACGATGAGTGGAAATGGAACGGGGGAGAGGATTAGGAACGGCGGATCAGGTGTTTTTGGAAAATCGTGGAAAGTTCGTAGGCGAAACTCTCCATTTGGCTGCTCAGCCGGGAGACGTTTGCCGCCAGAAAGTTGTACGCCCACACGGCGGGAATCGCCACAATCAGCCCGAAAACCGTGGTTACCAGTGCCGTGGAAATCCCCGGCGCCAACGCCGAGAGATCCCCCGCACCTTCACGGCCAATCGCCTGAAACGAGGCCAACACCCCCCATACCGTACCAAATAACCCCAAAAACGGACCCAACGTGGAAGCCGTGGCCAAACTAATCAACCGATCGTCCAACCGCCGAAGCTCCGAACTCATCGTCCGTTCCATCACACATTCCACGCTGTTTTGGCTAAACTGCAACTGCTGCTCCACGGAAAGCCCATCCTTCCCCAATTGCTCCAACTCGATTTCATATTGTATATAGGCTTCGGAAAGTAGGTTCGCCAGCGGGCTGTTCGGGTATTGGCTTGCCAACTCGTAGATCTCCGGGAGCGACTTCTGCCCTTCAAAACACTCGGACATAAACGCATCGGTCTCACGGCTTGCGGAAAGGATTTGCCTCATCTTGGTGACAATCAGCGCCCCGCTCCAAACGCTCATATAGGCAAGAGCCAGCAGGCACGCCATCCCCACGAGGTCGTTCAACATGATCGCCTCGAAGATATTTACATCCAGCCGGAGGAAACCCAAAAGAAGAAGGGGTTGGCTGTTGGTGGCTACACAAACCGAAGAAAACACGAACTTACACCGCCGAAATTGAACAAAAATGGCTCGATGCAAGTGGAAGATGCAGTGCTACCTAGAAAGCAATCCCCGGTTTAGAGCGAATCCTGCTTCAAACCCAGAAGATCGAGCACTCGATCCAGATCGTCGAGCGTGCGGTAGGTGATTTCCAGCCGCCCACTTTTCGCTGTTCGTGGCTTCACTTGCACCTTACACCCCAGCAACACAGTCAGTTGCTCAGCAAGGTGCTCAACGTCAACATTTTGTTGGCTGTTTTTTTCGCTTCCACCGGCGGCGGAACCACCGGATTTCTTCTTCTCCTCCGGGGTTTCCACGCGCCCCTGCTGGTAATCCCGGGCCCGCTCCTCCGCCTGCCGCACCGTCATTTCCTTCTCCAAAATCTCCTTGCGCAACGCCTCCTGTTGAAGGCGATGACCCAGCATCAACAGCGCCCGGGCATGACCCGCCGTGAGACGGCCTTCCTCCAAATCGAGGAGCGTATTCTCTGATAACTTCAATAATCTCAATGAGTTAGCAACCGCCACGCGGGATTTGCCAACCCGTTTGGCCACCTGATCCTGCGTGTAGCTGAACTGCTGCGCCAACTCCTGGTATGCCCGGGCTTCTTCCACGGGGTTCAAATCATCGCGCTGGAGGTTTTCAATCAGGGCGAATTCCAGTTGCTGGTGATCCTTGGCCTCCACCACCCGCACGGGAACAGTGCCGAGGCCTAATCTCTGACTCGCCCGCCAACGGCGCT
>JANRMB010000055.1:0-9579 GCA_033761985.1 Candidatus Sumerlaeia bacterium
CCTCATGCTCGCCAGAGCCGTGATCTGCTCCGGAAAAGACTATGATCCGAACTTTTCTCTTGCTTGAGTTCCACAGTATCTTCGCGTGAAACCTCTTCCCCCGTCCCTCGTCCCCCGTCACCCGTCCTCCGTCCCTATTACCCCCCTTCCCTTACTCCCTTCCCTTTGCGCCCTTGCGTCTTTGCGAGCCATTAAAAACCCCCACTCTTCCAGCCACTCCTCGAACCATCACCCCAACCTTCTTTGCGTCCCTTCGCGGTTCTTCGCGCCTTCGCGTGAATCCCTTTCCCTTTCCCCTTTCCCTTTCCCCTTCCCCTTTCCCCTGTCCCTCTTCCCTCTTTTCCCCCGCATGAAATACCCCTCACAAAAAATAGGGGGACAGATACATCCTCTGTCCCCCATACGTGATCCCCTTACTGAATCACCTTCGTATACACCCCCCCTACCGCACTCGATACCAACCCCTCCGGCGACACCACCGACACCCGCAACGCAAACCGACGCCCCGCAGGCACCGGGAAACGAATCCCACTAAACCGGTACTCACTCCCCGGCGCGGCCACCAGCGCAAACGAACCCCCGTTCAACCCCCTCACCAACTTATACTCCCCCTCCTGTACCCGCAACGCCCCCGGACGCAACGCCGACGTCGCCTCCACCAACAACCGATCCACCCCCACACGAGCCTGATGCTGAACCGTAAAATTCAACTCATCCTCCGCACCCGACTCCGTCAACGACAACGAAACCAACGGCGAAGGACGACTCGACCCCGGCACCGACGTCAAAATCGTCTGACCCAGCACCAACCGGTACCAGTTCAACTTATTAAACACCGCCTGACCATTCGGTCCCGCACCACGACCATCCTTGTCCTCCGGAAACGACGCCACCGCATACGCCTCCCACTGCTCCCGCTGCGCATCCGTCAACGATGGCCAACTCGTCGCCACCAACGTAAATAACTGACGCGCCCGCTGCTGCTCCAGTGTCCCCTCGCCACGACGCCGATCCGGCCGCGACGACAACACAATCCCATTCTTCGTATTCCGGAACGTCACCGCACCCAGACTACCCGACATCGACTTCAAAAACTCACTCAGGACTACTTCTGCCATTCTAAAACTCCTGCGCAGAACATGGGAGGGACGGAGGAGAAACCCACCCCTCGGCCAACCTGCTGATTCATCCGGAAACACGTGGGAAAAACCCATGGGGGCGGTGCGCTCGATACGGCGCCACGGCAAACCCCCGGAACAAACCGGTCCAATACGGAGGAAGGGGGAGAGGGGGGAACTTCAACCAACCATCAATTCACCTGCGCTGAAAAAAAGATCAAGAGCAGCGGCTCTCGCTCACTGCTGAAATCACTCCACCACAGATGTTTTTCTCTGTCCTTACCACGGGGACGAATCAGCAATCGGGGAAAACTCTCACAACTCTCCTAAAAACAACTCTCGGGGAAGAAACTGCACAAAAAAGGGGGTAAGTGCAGGAAAATCAGTGGGGGTTGGGGGGCTGCTTCAACGACTTTGGAGAAGCGGGGAAAAGGGATCAGGCGTAAACACTTGTGCCTTGACCGTGATAGTTTTCAAAAATGTGCTGGAAAATCATATCACACTTCTGCTCATACAGAGTTGTTGTGTAAGCACGCGGCAGTTGATCGAGAATCTGTTCAATCGTAAGTCTAACACTGGCTCTGGCCTGCTGCCTCTTTTTCCAGTCGAGCACCAGTTTCTCTGACTTAAGTCTCTCCAGAAGATCTTTTGCGACAGCCTTTACCTGCTTTTCTTCCTTATCGGATAATTCGAGGCGTGGCCTCATCAGCAGATCAAAGATTGCAAGTTCCTCCTCCGAGAGCTTTTCCCGAATATGTCGTTGCTCCTCCACCGAAAGTTTTTCCGCAAAAGCTTGAAGTTTAGCAAAGAGCACTTCAACATTCGCTGATCCCGAATTGTACTCCGCAATAAGCCGCTGAAACTCTTCTACGAAATCGATACGAGTTTTATTCTCTCGCACCATCTGATCGAGTTTCTTCTCGATGGCCGCTCGAACCCCGGCGACAGCCACGTTCTTATTCTTGGATTCGAAGTATTTCCGTAATGCATCAAAGTCGATTTGGGAAAGATCGATCTTATTCCCTGTATCCTCTGATTCTCGGACTTCTGTGCTGATCCTGTATCCTTCCGCAGAAATTGACCGGTCAAGCAACGCGTTGATTTGGGCTATGACCGCTGAAATATCAGGTGGGCTAACCAAGGATCGAATACGATCTGCCATATTCGAAAACACAGCTCTCCAAGGCCTGAACCTCTCGTCAGATTTATCCGGAAGGCTGGCCTTGTGAAGACGCACCACGCGGTCCGCCAGCTTCAGAAACTCCCGTCGCGTTTCGTCATCCACCAGAATTTTGTCAACGGCTGCGTCACGGAGTGCAATATAGTTCCATTCTCCTGCTTCCACCAATTCCTGCAGGTCAATTTCTCGATTCTCGCAGAACTGACGGGCTTCGGCTACAGCCAATTCCAACTGCTCGATCAATTCGTCTTTAACATTGGCAGGGCGATCCACTTTGTTCGAACCAACACGAGGAGCACCGTAGATCGAAAGAGCTTTTTCCAAGCTTTTGAAAACACCGATGTAGTCCACGATCACGCCATTGTTCTTCTCGGGGAAAACACGGTTTGCCCGGGCAATTGTCTGCATCAGCGTGTGATTCCGAAGGGGCTTGTCCAAGTAAATCGTGGAGCAACTCGGCACATCAAAACCCGTGATCCACATCGCACAGACAAACACTAATCGAAGCGGGTCATTTGAATCCTTGAACTTCTCGTCCAAATCCTCTGTCACCATCCGCTTCCGAATTGGTTTAATGTCGATCCCGTGCCCCTTGAAAGTCTGGATTTCGTTTTGATCTGCCGACACAACCACAGCCATGTCCGTCTCTTCCATATACTTCAGGAAATCAGCTTCATCTGATTGTCCATAGGCAGGTGCATTCTTCAAAGCCTTCCTCCGCTCGGAAAGCTCCTTCTTCCATGCCTTCTTCACCTTCTCGTACATCCGCACTGTCGTCACCTTGTCCACGCAGATCATCATCGCCTTACCCTGGTGTCCCCGACCAAGGAAGTGCTGCACCACATCCCCAGCAATTGTATCCAGACGATCATCTCGGGTAATCAGGTGGTACTCCCGTTTGAATTCCCTCTCCAGCTTCCCTTCCTGATCTTCGTCCAGATCGGCGTTCTCGATGATCTCATACATGTCATCGGTCAGGTTCGCGTTGGTCAGTTGAAGCTCGGGGATGCGGTTCTCGTAGTACAGTGGAACGGTGGCCCCATCATCGATGGACTGCTTGAAGTTATAGACAGAAATGTAATCCCCAAAGACGTCCTTGGTAACTTCGTCCTGTCCATCAATCAGCGGCGTCCCAGTGAATCCAATAAACGCCGCATTCGGAAGCGCATCCCTCATATTCTGGGCAAAGATGTCGTACTGGCTGCGGTGCGCTTCGTCGGTAATGACAATCACGTCGTCACGGTCTGAAAGCATCGGGAAGGTCTTCCCTCGCTCGTTTCGGAACTTCTGGATCAAGGTGAAAACATATCGATGATCTTCCCTCAGCTTCTGCTTCAGGTCTTCCGCGCTGGCCGCTCGAACCATGTGCTCGGGTTCGGTGACTGCTCCGCACCGAGCAAAGTTCTTGTAGATCTGATCGTCCAAATCCGTGCGATCGGTGACGATAACGAAGGTCCAGTTCCCACGTTTTTTCCGCAGAACCTTCTGGGAGAAAAACAACATAGAGAACGATTTGCCCGATCCCTGCGTGTGCCAAAAGACGCCCAGTCGCTTTGGCGACTGGGACGTCTTTCCCTCACTCGCGGCCTCTCTCCCAGAGGGAGAGGGGTTGGGGGTGAGGGGTTTCATCGGGTCAATTCCATAAACCTCATCCAAAACTTGCAGCGCCCGATTGACCCCATGAAACTGGTGGTTTTTTGATACCAGCTTGATGCTGCCACCCTTGCTCTCTTGAAACAGTGTGAAGTTTTCCACAAGGTCCAGAAAGCGGCTCTTCTTACATGTCCCTTTGATCATCGTCTCCAGACTGATGACCCCCTCTTCCCCCTCATCGTTGATCTTCTTCCACGTAAAGAAGTGCTCCCACTCGCTGCTGATCGTCCCCAGATTGCTTTCGCTACCGTTGGAAAGAATGATGAACGCATTGTACCAGAAAACCTGCGGAATCGTGTCCTTGTAGTCGCTCAAGTTCTCGTCAAAAGCGTTCTTGATGTTCTTGTGCGATGCCTTCAGTTCCATAAAGAGCAGCGGGATGCCGTTGACGAACCCCACAAGGTCCGCCCGGCGCTTGTAAAGATCACCGGACACCCAAAACTGCGATGCCAGAAAGAAGTCGTTCGCTTCCGGAGTCTCCCAGTCTATGTACCGAACCCGAAAGTCTTCCTGATCTCCGTCCCCGTTCCCCATCGTAATGGCAAACCCATTTTTCAACAGCCCATAGACATCGGCGTTGGCCTGCAGAAGGCTCATCGCTCCACGGTCGCGCATCATCTCTCCGATTGCCGAAACCAGCACGGCCTCCGGGACATCCGGATTCAGTTTATGCAGAGACGCCAGAAGACGATTCCCCAAAACCACCTCACCCGTCGTTTCCCGTCCTACCGAATTCGCAGGTCCCGGCAGTTCATAGAAGCAGTTGGCCGTATCCCATCCCAGCGACGAAAAAAGAGCGATGGCGGGTTGCTCGATGAGGGCATCCTCGGAAAAGAGAGGGGTCATGATTCAGAATCTCCCGCTCCTAGCCGTTTCTCGCGCTCCACAATTTCGCGCTCCCGTTGAATTTCCCGGACTAGCTCCTCCTCTGTTGGCAGGTAAAGCTTATAACGGCTTGCAAAGATCTGCTTGTTTCCTTCCGGCAGAGTATACCGCACCACCGCCTCATTCTTGTCCGTGCATAATACAATCCCAATAGGGGGATTCTCGCCTTCCTGAGTCAACTCTCGCTGATAGTAATTTACATACATCTGCATCTGTCCCAGATCCTGATGCGTCAACGCCCCTGCTTTCAAATCAATCAGCACGAAACACCGCGTCAGGCGGTTATAGAACACCAAGTCGATGAAATAGTGCTGACCATCCAACGTGATTCTTACTTGCCTTCCCATGTACGCAAAGCCTTTTCCCAACTCCAACAAAAACTCCTGAAGTTTCCCAATCAGTGCCGTTTCCAACTCTGACTCCAACACTCGCTCAGATTGAGGAAGTCCAACAAATTCGAGCACATAAGGGTCCTTGATCAGATCTTGCGGTGTCCCAATAACATGGCCTTCCCTGCCCAATTTCATCAAACCCTCCTGATCTCGACTCAGCGCCAATCGCTCGAACAGCAGAGAGTGAATCTGTCGCTCCAGCTCCCGTGTTGACCACCGCGACTGCACTGCTTCAGCCTCGTAGAACGTACGTGCTTCCACCTTCTCCACTCGCAACAGAATGCGATAATGAGTCCATGACAATTCGCGACGCAGTGCGTCACATTTCGGGTAACCGAGATAGAGCCCTCGCATATGCTGAAGATTGGTGCGATCAAATCCCTTTCCGAAGTCCTCTTTCAACCGGCGTGACAGGATTTTTAGAATCTCCGCACCATACTCCGCCCGCTCCTGCCCAGCTTGCTCTTCCTCCACAATAAGGCGCCCAATCTCCCAATAGCACCGCACCATCTCATGATTAATCGCTCGCCACGCTCGCTCACGAGCCGCAGAGAGAACCTCTCGGATTTGGCCGTAGAGCGAATCAAATCCTTCATCAGCATGGGATGCTATGTCAGGCATGGCGTAACCTCCAGTTCAAGAGTGAGAAATCTCTCCCATTCCAACGTGGAGAAGAGTGCGATGACGGGTTGCTCGATGAGGTTGTCTTCGGTCAGATTATTCATTGTTCCTGATCTGGATCTTTGTGGCGTGGTGACTTTGAATAGACAATATTATTTATTCTGTATTCATTGATTTTTGATTTCCTTGCCAGTTCGTCTAGGGAATATTCAATTTTATTAATAACAGAAGCTTGCTGAGGATCGTTTTTACTACGAAATAGATATAAAAAATCTCTTAATATCAAAAGAAGATCAGGATGTGTATCATTCTCAATCCATTCCAAATATTCCTTTTCGGTTTTCGAATCAAGAAATGCAAATGTATCAAGGCTCCAGCCTGATGTAAGTACTATACCTTTAATTTCCTCACCGATGGTGGTGGATTTTGTTTTTGTCTTTATCTCACTCTTAATTGCTTGAACAATCGAATCATCTTTTACAAGTTTTAGAAGCTCTGACAAAGTAGCGGGATTGTATTTTCCGCTATTTTTCTTGGCATGCTGTTCAATCCAATTTATGCTTTGCTCCTTACTAGTCAATCCCCCTAATTCATCAAGAGTCGCAATCAATGTGAGAAGGCTATTTAGAGGAATATCTTCGCAATTGTCTTTCAAAAATTTTGTTGTCTGAGCTATGAACTCCTCCGTACTTACCGAGAAGTTGCCGTTGTATAAATTCCAGATGGTTCGCACTTCAGTTTCCATCTTACTTTTCTTTTCCAGCTCATTCTGTTCGCCTAATATTTTCAATCCATCATATTTTACAAAGTTTGCAATAGTTACCAATTCTATCAACATTGGATCTATAGTGTGGTCATATCTGTATGCACCAATTATTTTTGATTCCTCCATAAGTTCAGTGTCCTCTTTTCCTCCGATTGACCCTGCGAGTTTGTGGAAGTCAGAGTGACTACTTAGTTTTTCAACTTTGACTTTTTTTGTGCCATCATTAGAGAAGATCGTTATGTACGCAAGCTGCCTTTCAATTCGTCGATGTAACGAGTCCTCCAATAAGTTCCAATCATGCTTTAATAGTCGCCTTAATAGGCTGATGTTGTTTTTAATCTTCTTAATTACTCGCACATTAGTTACGACCATATCTCTTATGACTTCTTTGGCTTCATGATGTTCGTCTTTGTTGAAAACAATAGAGATTCTTGAATCCAAACTCGGATTATATCCGAATGTATAGTCGACAACTTTTTCCTTGTATTTATTCAGAGTTTTTTTGTTATTTTCATTGAGCATCTGCTCATCGTTGTAGATTATTACCACCTTGCAGTTGTGTTCTTCTCTTAACTCAGAAACGAAGCCGAGTAATAACTCCATTGAAAGTGAATCCGGTTTCCGTTCCAGATCATCTATCACAACAAGAGCATTCTGAATATAAGAAAACAGATAGGCATGAATGAGATCATAAGGAATTTGGACAGAACCAAATAATGGTACCTTGATTTCCTTTACAAGGAGCATCAAATTGGAAGAAATTGCTTTCCAACTTTTCTTTTCATGTGCTTCCTTGATATCGACAAGATTGACGAAACACTCTTTCTTCAAGGTCTTGAGGTCTGGCTTATCAAATATTGAAACATAGATATATTTTGAGTAGCCTGCTTTGCTGATAGTGTGCTTGTGAGTCCTTACGAATAACTCTCTCCAAAAATAAGTTTTTCCAATCCCCCAATCGCCATTTAGCATCGCGACTTTTGAATCCGGATTATTGATAAAGATCTTCAAACTTTCAATTAGGGATTTATCAGTTTCTGTTCTCATGGTCGTACCTCCAATAGTTCATTCTTCGGGCTCATCAGCCTCTGGAGCAACATATCCCGAGTTTTTACCAAAAGATTGTTCTTAGTATTCAACTTATAAATCATCAATTCTATCGGTTCTACATGTTCCGCGAAAACGATTGCGAGGTCTCTTGGTGGTACAAGTACACGTTTCGAAATGAACTCCGGCCAGTGCCCTTTGTAGTCGTTAAAACTTATAATATCTTTCGTGGCATAGTGCAGCCAGAATATACTACGTTCACAATACTTACTCGGTAGAAAAGGCAGTACATTCTGTATCGTCGAAAAAGGAAAATGAATTAAACGTTGGTAGCAGGTGTGGTTCGCGAATACAATAATAGGATTTTCTTCGGAAGCTTTCACTCCTGCATCCTCGTTATGGTAACCGATTATTCCGGACCGACCTTGATCTAAAATCGGAACATTACCAGAATCTTTAGCCGTTCTCTGGCTGTACTTTTTACCTGATTGAACACGTTGAAGCAACTCTTCTACAAGCTTCCACTCCCACCCTTCCGGAATCTTTCCATGCTCCGTCTCCACGAGCTTGACGTTTTCGTGGCCGGGGAAGCGGAAGTGGACGAACCATTCTTTATAGAGGTTGCGGGCCATTTCTTCGAGGATGGCGATCCGACGCCGATTGTTCTCGATCAGGTCGTCATACGCTCCCAAAATCCCCGCAATCTCACGCTGCGTTTCGAGGGGAGGGAGAATGACCGGAATTTCTTCAAAGATGCTTTTGTTTACGATTGGTGTGGCTGCCCCACCGGCTTTGGCTTTGACAAGCTCCTTCAAAGTCGTGAGCAGGTAGTAGACGAAGACGGAGTCGTGCTTTTCCTGATCAACGATGACGCTGTTGATTTGTTGGTTGGTTACCGAGGGCTTGTCGGTGAGACAGACTTTGCCTATGGTCGCACCGATACAGACAAAGCACGTGGAACCAACCGGTAGAACAATCCGCGATAAATGCTGCTTCCCTTCTTCAGAGAGTCCCCTTTCTGTTTGCACTGATCTGTGAATTCCATCGATGTCTGTAGGAGTAATGAAGGGATACTCGGTCCCGAAATGATGGGGATTCTTGGACGAAGGAGTCCTTCCTGTGACGACCCGCCCGAGGCCGGCAATGGTCGTCGAAGTAAGTTTTTCAAAGGCGGGCAGAGTCATCCCTCAAGCAACCTCACAACATTCTCAGCAATCCGCTCTTCCAACTCTCGCGCTTCGCGGTTGAGGACCTCTAGTTCCTCGTTCAGTTCCTCCAGTCGCTCCTTGAAGTCGAACGCGTCCGCTTCCCGTTCCTTGACGCCAACGTAGCGACCCGGGTTCAGCGACCAGCCTTGGGACTCAATCTTCTTCAAATCCGCCACGGCACAAAGACCCAGCACGTCACGGTACTTGCCGCCGGGGAAATGCTCCTCCGTGAGGGCCATTCCTCCATGCAGGTTCTCCGGCTTTTGCCCCCGGTAAAGCCGGACGATGTTCGCAAGGAACTCCAGTTGCTCGGGAAGGAAATCGCGCAGTGCTTTTGATACTTGGTGATAAATATGCCGTGCATCAATGAAGAGGACGGTGTCGCAATATCTTGCGCAACCTCGCTTGTCACCATCACCCACGGCCCCTCTCCCCGTGGGAGAGGGGTGGGGTGAGGGGGGCAAAGCTTGCTTTGCCTTGTCGAAAAACCACAGCGTGCAGGGGAGAGTTACGGTATAGAAAAAGTTCGATCCCACGGAAACCATCACATCAACAGTTTTGGTTTCGAGGAGGGTTTTTCGAATATCCAGTTCCGAACCACGGGCATCGCTGGCGCTGTTCGCCATAACGAATCCCGCCCGCCCCTTGGGAGAAAGCGCAGCCCAGAACATTTGAATCCACAGGTAGTTGGCGTTGTCGGTGCGCGGCA
>JANRMB010000056.1:0-3168 GCA_033761985.1 Candidatus Sumerlaeia bacterium
TCCCATTTCGAACACGGAAGTTAAGCTTCGTACCGCCGATGATACTGCGCTCAATGGGCGTGGGAAAGTAGGTAATCGCCAGAAATTGCAGAAAGCGCCCCGAGGAATAAATCCCCGGGGCGCTTTTGTTTTTACCGCCAATAGGCCCGCAGCGGTCATGCGATCGGACGAATCAGACCGATCAGACCGATCAGACTAATCAGACCGATTCCAAAGATGTTGACCGGGGGTGACGAACGAACCGCTCTCCCTAAAATCCCCGCTCGTAGATTATCGGTTGTTTGTACGTGGAAAACGTATGCCGATCCAATTCGGCAGGTACCCATCGGCGAACGGGTTCCAAACGATCGTCGGGTTGTTGAACATCGGGTTTGGGGTGATCTGGTTTGATAATAATCGGGGTGTACGGGTAATAGGGCTCCACGTAGTTCGGATCATCAGAATTGAGTCGATTATTGAGAGAAAGCCTTCTGGGCGTCACAGCACCCCGGGGTTCTTCGTTTTCATGAGCATCCTGACGCGCCTTTTGGCGTTCCAACTGCAATCGATCCCGTTTCAATTCCAACTCCTTGCGCTCCAATTTCAATCGTTCCTCCGCCATCAGCCGTTCCTGCTCCACGCGGTTGGCTTCTGCTCGTTCCTCGAGAATTTGATCAAGCGTTGGTCGATGGGGTGAAGGGGGAGCCTCCTCCAATTCGTTCAGATATTGGTGCGAATGGGTGAGGGCGGCAAAGCGTTCTTTCCGTTCCGACCACTCCAACCACTCATGAGCGTATTCCTGGGAGACACTGATGTCGGGATTTTCCTCCGCATCAGCTTTGAGTTTGAGGGCGCGAGTGTTCAGCTCCAGAATGAGTTCTCTCGCGGTTTGCTCCTCCAGGGTTTTGAGGTCGTCCATCGTGATGGTCACAGCCTCGTTGTCTGGAATTGAAACGGTGGGGCCGCTGGAAAAGGAAACGGTCTCCGCTTGCAGCAGAGAAGTCGTGATCAAAACAGCGAGAAGTGGAGTGGTGCGTTTCATGAGTTGCCCTCCAAAACAGAAACTCGTACCTTCAATCACGATTGATTTCCCCCTTCAAGCAGGATTCGAAGATGCAGGAAGCAAAAGCTTCACCGGAAGCCCCGACAATTCTCATCCGAGCGGCGGAACGCCGGGATCTCCCGATGATTGTGAAGATGATTCACGAGTTGGCGGTGTATGAGAAGGCGCCTGAACAATGCCATGCCACGGTGGAGGCCATGGAGGTTCAGTTGTTTGGTGCGCACCCTTATGCTGAGGCCTTGGTGGGGGAGATTGATGGTGTTGTGGGGGCGATGGCCGTTTACTTCTTCAATTTCTCCACTTGGGAAGCGGCTCCGGGCTTGTATCTGGAAGACCTTTATGTTCGCCCCACGTATCGCCGGTATGGCGTGGGCAAGGCGATGCTGGAACGTTTGGCTCTGATTGCCGAGGAGCGCGATTGCGTCCGTTTTGAGTGGAGCGTTTTGGATTGGAATAAACCCGCCCGCGACTTTTATGAGGGGCTTGGGGCACAACCCATGAGCGAGTGGGTGAAGTACCGTACAGAAGGTGCGGCGTTGAAGGCGTTGGCCGAAGCAGGACGAACCGCCCGTAAGAAGCAGTTGGCGGCGGAGAAAAAGAATTCACAAAGCGAGCCTTCGGCAGGTAATTCCGTGTTCGATCCCGAGGGCCAGTTGGTTCGCGTTCATACGGACGGTGGTGCTTCCCCAAACCCCGGAGTGGGGGCTTGGGCTGCCGTTCTGGAAGCCGGGGGAAAACGGTTGGAGTTGAGCGGTGGCGAAATGGAAACCACCAACAACCGCATGGAGTTGCTCGCGGCCATTAGCGCCTTGGAGGCGCTCCCTCCCGGTCAGCAGGTGTTGATTCACACTGATTCACAGTACCTCAAAAATGGCATTACCACGTGGATCAAAAGCTGGAAAAAGAACAATTGGATGCGGGGGACGGGGAAGGACAAGGAACCCGTGAAAAACGAGGAGTTGTGGAAGCGCTTGGATGCCGTGGTACAGAAGCATCGCCTTGGGTGGGAATGGGTTCGGGGGCATTCCGGCAATCAGGAGAATGAGCGGTGTGATGAGCTTTGCCGGTTGAAGATGGAAGAGATGCGGCGAGGTAACCGCTAGGGGCGAGTCCGTTTTCCCGATCTCTGTGTTGCGCTTCGGTCGAAAGCCTCGGTCACGTGCAGAAGCACGCTCCGCTTCGGCTCCCGCCTTGCGCGCCTTGATCTCGGAAAAACGTTTCTCGCCCCGGGGTGTCTTGGCGTCTCGGGTGAACGCCGACGAGTCCGTTTTCCCAATCTCGGTGTTGCGCATCGGTCGAAAGCCTTGGTCACGTGCAGAAGCCTAGGGGAGTCTTGGCGTCCTGGCTGAAAGTCGGGGAGTCCGTTTTCCTTATCTCTGTGTTGCTAAGTGGACAGAATTGACGTTGTTGACGGTGTTGACTTGTGATCATGTTGGAAGATAGGAAGTGTTTGATGACTCGTTTTGTTGTTCCTCTCTCCCTCATGATGGGATTCGCCCTCGCCGGTTCGGTGGGGGCCTCAGAATTCCTTCTGGATCCCGCACCCCAACATTCAACTTCCCAATCCGTATCCTTTTCCAAAGCTGCCCCAACCCCAGGGATTCCCCTTCGCGAGCCGGATATGGATTGGGTAAATGCCACACTGGCATCGATGACGATTGAGGAGAAGATTGGTCAGTTGTTGATGACCGCTCCCGGGGCCAGCGAGTTAACCTATATCAATACGTATAAAATTGGGGGCTTTATATTTCTGGGGAATAATCAGAGCGCGGCCGCCATTGTAAACAAAGTGAATACGCTTCAGGGTGAATCAGAAATACCGTTGTGGTTTTCCATCGATTCCGAGGCGGGTCTTGGGGCACGGGTGGCTGATGCCACGGTCTTCCCCATGCAGATGGCTTTTGGTGCCGCCAACGATCCCGCATTGATGGAGGCGATGGGTCGTGTCACGGCTCGTGAATCGCAGGCGTTGGGGATTCAGATCAGCTTTGGTCCGGTGGTGGATGTGAACACGGAACCCATCAACCCGATTATCTCCAGTCGGGCGCTGGGCGATACACCAACGCTGGTATCCACTTTGGCCGCCGGGTATATCACCGGGGCACGGGCCGAGGGCATTCTCTGCA
>JANRMB010000057.1:0-9062 GCA_033761985.1 Candidatus Sumerlaeia bacterium
TCACCTGCTCCCATGGGCCTCTCATAGACCATATCCAGCCCATTAACAGACCTAGGCGAGACCTCCGCGGGACCTCCACGATTCGGTTTCCAGCAAGAAAACCGAGTGGAATAGGGCAAAACAAATCCCCACGGACTGTAGAGTCTCTCGTCGTCGTAAATATTCTATTGCTTCTTTTCTTTGTGAATAACTCGCCAGCCTGTGGAAAACTCAATTTTGTCGACTCCTGGGGTTGGCCCAATCCAACCCCGGGAGTGACTTGATTTGTTCGTGTTTATTGTCTCCAATAACATCCCGTTGTTTGTCGTTAGAGTGGTTGATGGGGTTCGCTGAAATAAGGGAATGTGGCTGGGAAGGGTTTGTCGTTCAGGTTCGCACCGTCACTAATCGTTGGTGTCGAGGGAAATCCTGGATCGTTGAAAACGATTTGAAGCAGCGTATCAATCACATCGTCCTGTGGGCGGCGACCATTCGGAAATCCTCCGGCAGAACCAGCGTTGAGTTTCAGAGTGTCGGGCAGCGCCACGGAAGCTATAATCCCCTGATTTGTGCTGTTTGTTCCCAAAAACGCAAAAGTCGCCGTAATGTCTGCTAGGAAAAGACCAGCTTCATCTTCTTTGGGAGTCACGTAATTGTACTCATTCTTTCTGGGGCCTGAAATGAACACGGTGGAAACTGCAGGGACACCCATGCGCTCAACTTGTTCCCACTCACCGCGGTTGAGTTCAAACTGACCATTAATGCTGCGCCGAACAGTAACTCGGCGGCGTTCTGTAGAGCCCCACATTTGAAGATTCGGATTAGTAACCGCGTTATTACCAACCGCCAACACGGAGGCCGGCACTTCAATCACGATTGTGGAGACGTTTACTCCCGCGAAGGCATCCCTTCCACTAAATGCCCCAAATCCCAGCGCCGGGTTTGCCAAAAAGCGTTGAAAACCTGTGAAGTCAAAGAAGAAGGGATCATCAGTCTGACCGGCAAAAATTCGCTCCCCGTTGCTCCCGGTTACTTCTAGTGGTGCGTTGGGTGTCACCTGAATGGAAGGTGGGGTGGAAGTGGGGTTGCTGCTGGTAATCACATCCACACCGTTGAGTTGAACACGCATCGGTTGGGCGGAACCGGACGAAGAACCCGTGAATGTAACGATATACTGATGCTCTGTGTCGGAATCCGCATCATTACTGATGTTGAATACGTAGCGGGCTGTATTGGAAAACACGGCATTCCGATTTTGTGCAGGAAAGGTGAAGGGATTCACCGTCATCGCCATAACGACGTTGTTGGGATTGCTTGGGCTTTGGAAGAAGTACACATCATTGATGTCGATTGTGGCATCGTCACGAACGAGAGGAGCCTCTTTGTGATCCGCAGCCTGAAGGGAATGTGCTGACGCCAGTACGAGAAGTGAAAGTACGGTAAGTTTCTGAAACATGATCTATGTTATCCTTGGGAAATAGTAATCATTTAGAATGTTTGCCAATCGGCAACGTTGCTCGGGTTTTGCAGAGTAAGCGATTCAAAATTAGCTGTGGTTACATCAGCGAATGTTGGTGTGGAGATGATAAATCCGCTCAGGAAAGCAGAAAACGGCGTGGGATCATAAATCAACTCGTCCAACCCAACACCGCCATCAATCATTCGAGCGGTCTTACTCGGAGTCACTCGCACGGTGTCGTTGAATCCCGTAAGATGATAAACTTCCAAAGTGTCTTCAAAGCTCACCGTGAGCGATGGGGATGCAGATTGAAATTCTCGCTCAGTGGTAAGATCGAGCGAAACTCCCTCTATCGCAGACTCCAAAGTGAGAGTATCACTCCCCTGTCCCCCGAAGATGTTTACCATGCCCGAGTTGATTCGGAATAAATCATTCCCCCCGGAACCAAAAAAAATACCCCCTGAAACGCCGCTCAGTGTATCATCACCTGCATCGCCATCTACAATATCGTTATCCCCTAGAATCAGAAGATCATTACCTTCACCACCAAACAGCAGATTATCACCGCTACCGCCGAACAAACGATCATTCCCCGACGCACCTATGAGCACGTCATCACCACCCCCACCATTTAAAGTAATCACAATCGGAGTCAGTGTGGATGTCAGAAACGGGCCATTCGAATCCTCCACAACGAAGATGTTGGAATCGTCGATCCCATCGCCTTGTAAAAATATTCCCATGGCCGTATCATCAACAGTAACTGATCCTCCAGGTCCTGTTCCTCCGGAGACAGTGGAGCCATTAACAAGAACAGAGACACCATTATGGGCCAACGTCACGTCTTCGTTGCTGGTTGTAACAATTGAGAGTTGTTCTGCTGTCAAATTCGTGAATATCGATGCGTTGAGGGTTGAAGAAAAACTCATTATTCCACAAAGACATACCGCATGTCTTAGGTAATAAAAGGACCCCCCTCCCGATGAAGTTTGCTTGAGTAGATGATTCATAGAAATCAACTCCTGCTAAAAAGTATGCCCGAAGGCATTACCACTCCCCGTTTTTTTTGGCCTGTTTGCAATGGAAAGCAAGGCAACCCCAGGCCACTGTTAGAATGCGCACAAGAGTTTGGAAGTCGGCCTAAACCTGTCTCATTCAGAACCACGACCTGACTCATGCTGTTATGCTTGGAGTTAAGTTCCAAAAAGATTTCAAAGGCTCAGCGTTTATTGGTTTACCCGACCAATCTTAACCAGATGGGACTGAGACAATCCTGTCTTACAGTTTGGGCATCCCCTGTTCGAGTTGATAGATCCGTTCTTCCAAGTCCTGACGGGATTCCGCGTTGAGGGAATTCTGACGATAGTACCACAAGAAAAGAAGAAAAAACGCTACCGCAAGAGCGAACGTTGAGCGGATGGACCAGCACCGTTGCAGTGCATGACGAAACACGTTTCGCTCCCTGCTCTTGATCTGTCCCTGTAGCTCCTGTTTTTTGGAGCTTGGCTCCATTCGTTCCACCAGCAGTCGTGCTAACCGTAAATCCTTGTTTCGTAACGCCAATTGCGCCGTGGCACCCAAAACGTTTTGCCGAAGTGTTCGCGCCGTTTGGTTGTTCCCCCACATCTCAATCGCACGAGATAGCTCCATCTCTGCTTCCAACAGTTGTTCATAATCCAGTGGGGCGCGGGCGAGCAGTTTGGACACCTCTGCCGTCATTTCCACAGACTCATGTCTTCTGGAAGTTCCCGCCCGGAAGTCTTCCACTCGTTGAATGAATTCTTGAACACTTTTGGGCCGGGCTTCCACGTTCACCAACAACGATTCCTCACAAAGGCGAAAGAGTTCCATGGTGACACCAGTGGAAAGTTGCTCCTTTTCAAATGGACCGTAGTACCCGGATTTGGCCTGCTCAAAAGCGACCGCGGAAAAGATTGTCTGCCGGGGAGCCCTCCCCGTTAGCAGCGTGTATAGCAACCCTCCCAACAGATAAATATCAGTATGGAACCCCAGATGTTGACCATCCAATTCCGTTTGTTCCGGAGCCATGTAGGCAGGTGTCCCCGCCGGATTTACTGCCGTATGTTGTGTTGGGAGTAACCCAATCCTCATCGATTCCGATATCGGCTGCGATTCCATCCATCGACTTTCATCCGTGATCACCGCAAGTCCCCAGTCCATCAGATAAACTTCCCCAAACTCACCCACAATTACCTGACCGGGTTTAATATCCCGATGGATGATCCCTTTGGAATGTGCCAGAGCTACCGCTTGAGATACCTGCACCAATACTCGCAATTGCTCGTTCAACCAATCTTGATCCTCCAGCCCGGGGTGTTCCTGAAGAATCGTATCCCAACGTCTTCCCTCCACATACTTCATGGCAATTTGAAGTTGTTCATCCTCGCGACGAGTTAAGCTGTACAACGGAACGATATTGGGGTGGTCCAGTTGTGCGGAGATAATCGCCTCCTGCATGAAAGAAAGTTGAATCCCGAACTGTTCTGCTTCCACAGATTCTGATTCCGGACGGTGGAGCCATTTGAGCGCCACGTTCCGTTGAAGAAGGGGTTCATGAGCCAGCCAGACTTCTCCCATTCCACCGCGTCCAATCAACTTCCGGTGCTCAAACTGTCCCCTCAGCGGTTTTGACTGAATCGATTCCAACTCCCGAATCCTTGGGGACGTGGTGGCGAATTGTCCGGTCAATCGCCGCGTAGTCAACAACCCCCAAGTCATCAATGGATGTTCTGGGAGCGACTCCCCCACCAGGGGATCGGTATCGTGGGTTTGAACGGGATGGATCATGTGTTGTCGAGAGAGAACACCCTCTACTTGATTTCAGCGAGTTTTGCGGAATTCAGAATCGTTAGTTCGTTGCGTTTGTATTGAATCAACTCCTCCAACTCCAACGAAGCAAGGGCGAGAGAAACCGATTCGCGCCGAAGCCCCACCAGTGAGGAAATATCCTGATGAGTGATGGGGACGGTGATGGTCACCGATTGCGGAGATTTACCCGGCTCCCCAAATCGTGAGGCCAACTCTAGAAGGATTCCCGCTACTTTTCCAACGCTGGTACGGAACAATAAGTTTGTCAGACGGACCTCCAACCTGCGACGAGATTGTTCCAATTGAGAGACAAAATTGATCAACACCGTGGGGCTCTTCTTCAAGATTTCCGTAAAGTCATCCGCCCCCAACAGGAGAGTAACACAAGGAGTGAGTGCATGGGCCGTGGTGCTGCATGCCACGCGATCCCCCACAACTGAACTCAAGACTTGAGACCCCCCCAGCAAATCTCCCGGCCCAAGCAACTCCAGCGTGGCTTTCTCTTCTGCAATTAACCGAATGCTTCCCTCCACCACCAAATGCACCAGTGGTTTCGCCCCTTCAAAGATCGGAAGCTCAAGTCCTTTGGCCCAGCTATGCCGCTCCAAAGAGTTGGCCAGCTCGCCAATCACAGAGGTATTCTCGCCTTGAAAAAGATGTGTTGTCTTCAAAAACCAAAGAAGCCGGTCCGCAGAAAGATGTTTCATTTTGGGGCTCGCTTGAGAGGACAAGTGCATCACGATAAATACTCGAATGTGGATAGGCGTTACAACAGGAAGCTCAAGTTCCATGCAAATGCTAGGGAACGCACAGGAAATAACACTCTTTGTTGGAAATCTAACATTAAGGAAAAAAGAGCCGAAACCCGCTATCACTTTGGTCGGAGATTCTTTTTGTCGCGGGTGAAAAAGACCCTCGGTATCAAAAGAATACTGAAAGAATCTCCCCTTCACAACAACCCCTTGGATTATTGTTTGTCTCCCATGTCTCCACAACTTCATAAACATCTCATTCCTGTGCTATTCCTTCTTTCTGCAACCCCCCTCAACGCGCACCCGGGGCATTTTCCCGATTCTGTTCACGACAATTCCACCCATTCGGTGGAGCAGCACCTCATCAAAACCTACCAGGCAGAACTTGAAAAATCCCCCGATGATGTGCGGCTTCTGATGCAGTTGGGCCGCGCATACCTTGACGCTGGGCGCCGAAGTGGGTTGCACAAACCATTTGCGCAAGCATTGGAAGCATTTCAGAAAGGCCTCACCCTTTCTCCTGGTGAACCAGCCCTACTGGAGGCTTCAGCCCAAGCAAAGCTTGGAGTCCACCAGTTCGCCTCCGCGTTGGAAGACATCCGAGCCGCCATGCAGTCACGCCCCCAGGAGAAAAGTCTGCAATATCTCCAAGCTGATTGTCTTCTGGCTTTGGGGCGATATACCAACGCCGCCGAGATCCTCAGGTCCCTCTACAGCCCCGAAGATATTACTGTGGAAAACGCCGCTCGTATGGCTCAGTTGGAGGAAGCTCGCGGTCGGTTTACCGCCGCTCTGGAGTACTACCATGAAGCTCATCAAGCGGGGTTGTTATTGGAAGCCCCCAAACAACAAATCGCTTGGTGCATTACCATGAAAGCAGATCTTCAACGTCTCCGATTCCACAACCCTTCTGTGAGCCTAGAACTCCTCATGGAGGCTCTGGCCCTCGATCCCACCTCACCAGAGATACTCTATCGTCTAGCCCTCACTCGGCTTGATTTGCGTGGCTCTCAAAATGCCGTTCAAGCCCGTGAACTCTTGATCTCCCTTACCAACAATCATCCTGAACACGCCCGCTACTGGGAGGCCCTTTCTCTGGCTCAACAAAAACTGGGTGAGTTTGAGGCTTCCAATTCTTCCGCTGCCAAAGCTGAGCAAATCTGGGAGGCTGAGTACTCCACCGGAGAGTATGGCCATATTCGTGAATACGCATGGTTTCTGATCCGTCACAAAAACAACCCTGAAAAAGCTCTTCAACTGGCGCTTTTGGATCTGGAACACATCAGACAAGATACCGAAGCGTACGAACTCGCCATCGCCGCTGCCAGTGCCTTGGAAAAGCGTGATTTGGCGATAGAATTGGAGCAGAAGCGTCAGGCTTCGATTCAGTTCTAGTTACCCCCTTTTTTGATCTTTCGGAAACTGCCGATGGAGAAGCTCTCACTCTAAGGCCTCCCCACATCTGCGCCCTCCATCAACTCTAGCCTGAGCCCCCTTCTCGCGATGCGCCGATCTTGGGCAAATCCACCCGTTTTGCCTCGTTCTTCCTTGCATCCCACAACTTCCTCCGTGTGCAGTGCAGCGGGTAAAACACACGTTCCCCGTCCAGTTTCCTCTTGGGAATTCCCGCTCATGAAACGCCGTCATCGCCACACAAAAACCAACGTCATGAAGTTGGGAATGCCCCCCGGCACCCCGATGTACGTGGGGGAAGCCTCCGCTTCACCCACCTCCCTCACCGTGGTGGAGTACGACGCCAATCTCTACGAAGTTGTTCAATGCCGCACGTTGGAAGAGGTGGATTCCTACCGCAAATCCCCCACCACCACTTGGCTCAATATTGATGGCTTGGAAGACGTCCCCCTGCTGGAACGCCTCGCCAAACGTTTCCAACTCCACCCTCTCCTCTTGGAAGACGTTCTCAACACTCGTCAACGGCCCAAGTTCGAAGACTACCCCGAGCACCTCTTTTTCGTCTTCCGCATGTATTCCTTT
This sequence comes from Candidatus Sumerlaeia bacterium, assembly GCA_033761985.1. GTDB lineage: Bacteria > Sumerlaeota > Sumerlaeia > SLMS01 > JAHLLQ01 > JANRMB01. The sequence goes on from JANRMB010000057.1 coordinate 7,015, forward strand.
GAGCCCGATGGCGAAACCCTCAAAAGCGAACAACTCAGCCTTGTTCTCGGGAAGGATTACCTCCTGAGTTTTCAAGAAGAAAAGGGGGACATCTATGATATGCTCCGCGAGCGGATGCGCCTCGGCAAAGGGCGCGTTCGTACCTCCGGCCCCGACTACCTTTTCTATGCCATGCTCGATGTCGCCATGGATTACTATCTCCTCATCGTTGAACATTTTGAAGCACACTTGGATCACATCGAGGAGGAGCTGCTCACCAACCCCACGGAGCGCACTCTGCAGAAAATGTACGAGCACCGGCGCGATGCCGTGGAGCTACGTCGCTCGCTCCTACCCCTCCGTGAAGCCCTCAGCCAGTTCGCCCGCTGCGAATCCCCTCTGCTTCAGCCCGAAACGCGCCTCTATATCCGCGACGCCTGCGACCACGCCCAGCGCGCCTTGGACGCCCTGGACCATTACCGCGAGTCCATCGCCACGCTCACGGAGATCTACCTCTCCACCATGAGTGAACGCATGAACCAGGTCATCAAACGCCTTACCCTGGTGGCCACCATCTTCATCCCGCTTACCTTTGTGGTGGGGGTGTACGGCATGAACTTCGACTACATGCCCGAACTCCGCTGGAAGTACGGATACCTGGCCGTGTGGATTGCCATGATCACCCTGGTCACGGCGATGCTCCTGTATTTCAAAAAACGCCGATGGATTTGAGCGGGGAGCGATATGTTCTCTCAAACAGCTACTCGTAATCAGGGGCTTCCATAATCGGTGCATCGTAAATCTCAATGGGTACGTACAATCCCCCCTTCCATGGATGAGGTTGCTGTTAACCCGGTTTTCTCACCAACTTTGTCGCGAGACAGCGAAGCGCCCGTCAGGCCAGGGGTTTCCCGACGCGAGTCGGACGCCGGCGTGTATTCACACTTCAAGGTCGACGAACAAGGGTTACCCTTGGAATGGCGGGATGATTCCACTATCGTAGCAGATGGCTGGTGAGAAATCCGGGTTAATCTCTTGCCCCCGTGTAACAACATCCCTCCCACACTCGTAGGAAGTCCAGAGGAGTAACCCCATCATGACCTCCCAGCGCGTTCTCCTCCTTCTTCCCCTTCTGATTCTCGCAGCCCTTCCCGTGGCCGCGTGTTCCTACTGCGTGGCCGCGCAAATCGATCGAAGTCTTCCTCCGGCCATGGCGTGGTCGATCTTCATAATAGTTGGCTATCCGATTGTTGCGGGGTTGCTTCCCCATCCTGAGAGTACCGTCACTAGCTCCGTACTGGGAGCTTTGGCGTGGGTGTTTGGCGCTCTACTTTTGGGAGCAATTTGGATGGCCCAACTTCCCCTGTTCTTCCTCTTTGTTTTTTTCATCGGTCATCTTGTGCGTGGATTGAGAGACGAGCCCGTACAACAACGACGCGCCAAATTATTGGCCATCACGCTGAGTTTGCTCTTCCTCACTGTCACTGTTGCAAGCTATGCCTTCGCCCACAACCAAACCACCGCCGATTACATTCTTCGCTGGCAGGGGAGCAACCCCGCGCGTGCGTGGCTGAAGGAGCTTGAGACCAAAGGGGACAGGGAAAGCCTTCGCAGAGTAGTGGCCGAAGCGGATTCTTTCGAATCCTCCTGCGCGGCCAAATCACTCGCCACCATCGGCGAGCCCGCAATCGACGCTCCGCTGATTGTCCATGCCATGAAGCGCTCCGGGAGCGACATCGACCCATATAAATCTTTTGAGGCTCAAAACTTTAGCGATGCTCTTGAAACGCTTCTGAAACGCAAAGCCCCCGGGGAAGGTAAGTCCACCGACTGGGAAGCTGTGATGCCGAGCCACAACCCCTGATCACCCCGCATGCCACCAACCCGATTAATCTCTTGTAAGGATAGATCAACAAAGCTAGAAAACAAAAGAAGGCTTTTATTTTGCTCTCATCATGGAAAGCACCATATAGCTTACGTCTCTTTATCCCCCAATTGGGAAGGATTTCCCTAATGATTACACCACCTCTTCCAGAGAATGAAGACGAACGACTCAAAACCCTGGAAGA
>JANRMB010000058.1:0-4442 GCA_033761985.1 Candidatus Sumerlaeia bacterium
TCAGTGATTTGCTCATCGGTTCACCGTATCTCAGTACTTACTCCCAGGCAGGGGAAGCCTATGTCATTTTTGGTGAAGCACCAGATGGGGACACAGGAAAATCCGCTACGTACAAATCCTTCGCAAAAGCCGGTGTTGCGCCACGGAAAGGGATCGGTGTTGTGGAGGATGGTTCAAATGATTCCTTCCCCGCTTCACGGTTGCTGTTGGAGTTTACAAGTGGCGAATCGGTCTCTCTGCAAACGGTGACGATTCACCGAGAAAAACCAAACTCCTCTGTCACTCTTCCGAATCCGGCGAGTGTGTATTGGCAGATCATTACCAACCGCACACCTGCCTCGGGGACAGTGACGGTGCGGTTTCTGGAAGAGGAAATTATGGGGCTCTTCAAGAACGAACTCAACCTCTATACGGCTGAGAGTCTTGCAGGTCCGTGGACGCAAGTTACGGCGTTTGCGGATAGCAATTTGAATCCGGGGTTCGGGCAAAAGACCCTGACCGCCGAACTCTCCAACCTGAACACTTTCCTCACGGTGGGAATCGCCACTCCCCCACGACCGATTGATTCCGACCGATGGTTGTTTTTAGGGGAGTAGTGATGTGTTGTCAGTTTCTTATACCAATGCTCGAAAATAATGTTGCAAATACCTCATCTACAAATCACCCGATTCGGAATAATCTTATTTCACGCAAAGGCGCAAAGGACCGCAAAGGGCGCAAAGGAATATTCTTTTTATTTGAATATCAACAAATTTTCAAAAACATATAATCCGTTGATTTTATAGAGTTTGCAGTATATCCAAGGCTAAAGATTCATAGAAACTTTGCGTTCTTTGCGGTCCTTTGCGCCTTTGCGTGAAAATTATCTATCGTCTCATTCACTTTCCCATTTTGGAATTTACAACAATTTATGGCGACAATAACTCGTAGTACAACTATATCAAAAAGGCGCCCTGTTTCCAGAGCGCCTCATTATTGAAGAAGTGGGTTTGTGAATCAACCGACTGTTAAATTTTCTTCTTCCCAAGGCGTTCGCTGATCCACTGTACCAAATAGAAAAACAGTGGAACAAAGAACATGTCCAAAAAGGTGGCGGCAAGCATTCCGCCCATCACGCAGGTACCAATGGAATGGCGACCGGCTGCCCCAGCGCCTTCGCTTATCACCAGCGGCGTTACACCGAGGATGAAGGCGAGGGACGTCATGATGAAGGGACGCAGCCGAACCCGGGCGGCTTCAACCGCGGCTTCCATGATGGACATTCCCTGCTCTCGAAGTACGGATGAAAACTCCACAATCAAGATCGCGTTTTTGGCGGCAAGGCCGATGAGTGTCAGCAGACCAACTTGGAAGTAGATGTTGTTGTCCATGCCACGGAGTTGAATCGCCACCAGAGCCCCAAATGTTCCGCTGGGGATTCCCAGAAGAACGGCAAGGGGGAGAGTCCATCGTTCGTATTGAGCAGCAAGCACAAGAAAGACGATGAACAACCCAAAGAGGATCACGTATGGGGCCTGATTACCTGCTTTGATTTCCTGATAGGAGGCTCCACTCCACTCGAAGGTGTAGCCAGGGGGAAGAACCTCGTCGGCGAGTTCCTCCATTACCCTGATTGTATCACCCGTGCTATAACCGGGAGCGGGTGAGCCTGTAAACTGCACGGCGGGGACAGCGTTGAATCGGCTGATAATGGTGGGGCCGGACTGATACTTCATGTCAATCAGTCCGGAGAGCGGTACCATGTTCCCGGATTGGCTGCGTACATACACGCGTGTAATGGATTCGGGTGAGGAACGGTAATCTGCATCCGCCTGCATGAGGACTCGGTAGATGCGCCCAAACTTGACGAAGTCGTTCACGTAGAAGGCCCCCATCATCACTTGGAGCGTATCATAAATATCGGTTATGTTTACGCCGAGCACTTTTGCCCGTTTGCGATCCACATCGATGTAGAGTTGTGGTTGGTTGACACTAAACTGGCCATTAACGTCGGAGAGTTCCTTGCGTTCACGAGCGGCTGCAGAGAATTGATCAACCACGGCAGCGAGGTCTCGGATGTCACCCCCAGAACGATCCTGAAGTTGGAATTCAAATCCGGCGCGGATCCCCAAACCTTCCACCGCCGGGGGGTTGAGGGCGAAGATGATTGCTTCCTTCATGCCGCCAAACTGTGCAAAGGTGCGTCCCACCATGGCTTCCACATGAGTCTCCGGGGTGGTGCGGTACTTCCAGTCCTTGAGGCGCACAAACATGATTCCCGAACTGGTACTGTTTGTAGCACCTGCCAAGAAATCGAAACCACCAAAAGACACCACATCATCAACCTCAGGTTGGGCCAGTTGGAAGTCGATGACTTGCTGCATCACTTCGTTGGTGCGAGCCAGCGACGAGCCCGGCGGAAGAATAACGGCGACGATGAAGTACCCTTGATCTTCCAACGGAATGAAGCCGCTTGGGGTGCGCTTGTACAAGTCGTAGGTGAGGTAGAGCATGCCCCCAAAGAGGAGCATTGTAACAACACCGAGCTTGATGGAGAGACGAATGGCTTTTGCGTAGTAGCCGGTGAAGTAGTTGAAGGCTGAATCAAACAGTCGGAATGGGAGGAGTTTCTTCTCGTTCTTTTTGAGAAGCAAGGCACACAACGCCGGGCTGAGCGTGAGAGCCACAATGCCGGAAATAAAGACGGAGATGGCGATGGTGATGGCGAATTGTTTGTAGATCTCTCCTGTTAGGCCACCGAGAAATGCCACGGGAAGAAACACGGAAGTGAGTACCAATACAATGGCTACGATGGGCCCGGTAACCTGACCCATGGCTTTGATTGTGGCTTCCTTTGGCGGAAGGTCATCATCGTGCATGATGCGCTCCACGTTCTCCACAACGATAATGGCGTCATCCACCACAATACCGATGGCGAGAACCAAACCAAAAAGGGTCAGGGTGTTGATGGAGAAATCCAGCAGGTAAATGCCAGTGAAAGTTCCCACAATTGCCACCGGAACGGCCAGTAACGGGATCAGCGTTGCCCTCCAGGTGCCGAGGAAGAGCAGCACCACGATTGTAACCAGCACGATCGCTTCGAGAAGCGTTTTCACCACTTCCTTGATGGCGATTTTTACGAAGGGTGTTGTATCATAGGGAATGTGATAACTCACCCCTTCCGGGAAGTTTTTGGAAAGCTCATCCATCGCCTTCAGGATCAGGCGATTGGTTTCCAGAGCGTTGGCGCCCGACTTGAGATAGAAAATGATGAGCGCCGTTTCCTCCCCATCCAGCATCCCCTTGAGATCGTAGGATTGTGAGGCCAATTCCACTCGGGCTACGTCTTTGAGGTACAGGAAGGTTCCATCAGGGTTGGCGCGGAGAATGATTTCCTCAAACTCCTCAACAGTTTGCAAACGGCCACGCGTTACCACGGGTACGGTGATTTCATTGGCGGAAGTCACCGGTTCCGCGCCGATCCGGCCGGCAGCGTACACACCGTTTTGTTCTCGAATCGCCAGACCGATATCCGTGACCGAAAGCCCTTTGGACGCCACCAGATCGGGATTCAACCAAATCCTCATGGAGTAATCCGCAGCACCGAATACGGTGGCCTCACCAACGCCTTCCACCCGCTTGAGCGTATCAAGCATGTTGAGCGTGGCATAGTTGGATAGGTAGAGACCGTTGTACTCCGGTTTGGTGGATTGAAGCGCCGCCACGACCAGGAGATTATTGGAAGCTTTTGTTACAACAATTCCCTGGCGAATGGACTCCTGCGGAAGCCGGGGCTCAGCTCGTTTGATTCGGTTTTGTACCTCCACAGCGGCGAGTTCCAAATCGCTCCCCACTTCAAATGTCACCGTGGTGCTCAAAGCACCATCGTTGGCACAAAAGGACTGAAAGTAGAGGAGGTCTTTGGCGCCTGAAAGCTCCTGCTCAATGGGGGCGGCAAGGGCTTCGGCAACGGTCTCCGCATTCGCGCCAGGATAGCTGGCAGTGATCTGTACGGTAGGTGGCGAGATTTCTGGAAAACGGGCAATCGGCAGGATGAACATGCAAACCAGGCCGAAGGTTGTGATCAGAATGGATAGAACTGCGGCAAAAATGGGCCGTTCAATAAAGAAACGGGAAAACATACAGGGTTACTCAGCTTTCTTTTGAGCAGCTTTGAAAGCATCTGCGGGGGGTGTGTAGGGAACCAAAGTGACGGGAGAGCCCGGAGGGGCTTTCATGAAGCCTTCCACCAGAACCCGTTCCCCAGCTTGAAGCCCTGAAGCAATGATCCAGTCATTTTCCACCCAACCGCCAAGAGTGACAGGGCGATACTCCACCACATCCCCGGCGCCGATAACGAAAACCGCCGCCCCATTGGGCGTTTGCAGCACGCTACGCTGTGGGACGGTAATACTGTTGGGGCGACTCCATCCCGCTGCGCGAACTTTCACAAACTGGCCCGG
>JANRMB010000059.1:0-14186 GCA_033761985.1 Candidatus Sumerlaeia bacterium
GTGGTGCAGGGCGCGCATGGTGGCATCCACCAATGGATAACCGGTTTGGCCGGCGCACCAGGCTTGAAAACGCTCGGGGCTCCACTCCCCTTCGCGGAGTCCATCGGCAAGCGGCATGATGTTGCGCCATTCGAGTTCGGGTTGTTGTTCCAGCTTTTGGATGAAGTGGCAATGCCAGCGCAACCGCCCGGCGAAGCTGCTGAGTGAGCGGGCAAATCCCCGGGCCTCGGCGCTGGAATCTCCCCGCAGACGCTTCACTTCCGACTCCGTGGCAGCGTAAACCTCTCTCATACTGAGAACGCCAAACGTGAGATAAGCGGAGAGCCGCGAGCACGATTCCCCTGCGGTAACCGGGCTGGAGAGGTGCCGGGAGTAGTGACGACCCCGCCCACCGAGGAAGGACTCGAGCGTGTGGAGCGCCGCCATCCGCCCGCCACGTTGGCGGTGCGCTTCCTTCAGCGTGGGCGTAACACCAAGCTCCACGGGGTTTTCGAGGAAGCCGCAGGACGAGACTTCCACTGTCGGTGGAGAGATCGCCCCGGGAGCGGGAAGCACCGGGGCCGCCATGGTTTTATACCACTGTGCCGCCCATCCGTCGCGATTCTTCAACCGGCGAATGACGCCATTCCACTGGAATTCCCGGAATTCCACCCCCGATTCTCGCGCCCAGGTGGCAACACGTTTATCACGCTCAAAAGTATGCCACGGGCCGGTCTCCTGATGGGCATAGATCCAATTGAAGCGGACATCACGATGAAGGGCGCGGAACACCTCCACCGCCTCGCCGTGCCGTGTGATAAGCCGATTACCAAGCTGGCGCAGTGAGGCATCGAGTTCCCGAAGCGATTCGTTCAGGAACCCTAGGTGGCTCGCCTCGGTGTAATGGGCTTGAAGGACTTCGGGCTCATAGATGTAGAGACACAACACTGGTCCGCGGGCGGCGGCTTCCAGCAGGGGAGCATGGTCCTCCACCCGAAGATCACGCTTGAACCAAAGGCAGGTCGTCATGGGGTGGGTGCTCCCGCATCCAACAGGGCCTTGAGGTAGCGCCCGGGAGATTCCCCCGCCAAGGCCAGTGCGGTGGCATCCACGTGGATCAGGTTTTGCCCCGCCACACAGCGCCCCACGGGGTGGGCCTTTCCGGCATCGGGTTGCCAATCGCGGCTGATGAAGTACTCATGCAAGTCCACAATGCCGTAATGGAAAAATGGGCCGAGCGTGTGGTACACGTCCTCGACGACATGCTGAACATCGGGACGGTGAAGCTGCCCACGCGAATGGGGACTCCGCGCGTGGTAATGGGTGCGGGGGATGAGGCCGAAGAGGTTCTTGATGGTGGCGGAGTAAAGGGGTTCGTCTTTCAGGACGGTACGCTTGAGCGGCGCGAGGGAGATACAGGCATCGGCTTCCTGAAGAACAGCGGGGGCCTTGAGCGTGGCGAAGCGATGCGGAACGCCAGGGTGGCGATACTCGGCCAAAGGGGCTCGATCAGCATCCCAGAGTTCCACCTGGCCACCCCAAGGAAGCGCAGGAGCGATGGTGCGGCCTGTTGACTCGAACCGATCCCATTCGAACCACCCGGCCACCCCCGCCTTTTGCATCACCACGGGGAACGACTCCTTGCAGCAAACGCCTTCCAGAATCACCACCCGGGCGGCGAGGGCATGGCCCAGGAGGCCTTCCACCACGCGGGCCAGAAATTCGGCGCGTACCACAATGGGGTGGCGTTTGGGGTAGCCAAGGTTGGGCTTAAGGACAATCAGGCGCGCCTCGCTCCAGGAGCGGGGAAAATTGAATTCCGGGGCGGTGGAGGAGGACTCAACAATCAAGGCGGCACGCACGGTTTAGAGGTGGTTGTTATGGGGGAATGCCAAAGATATACCTTGAGGACTGAGGATGATTTTGAGGACGAGCCTTGATTTTGAGCGGGAAGTTCGGCGAACTCCTCACCTCAAGAACTCTGGGAAAGACTGATCGCCATGACCGATCCCGTGAACCAACCACCGCCGCTCCCGGAGACGGACTCTTTTCCCCCACTTGATGAACACGCCTTTCGAAGGAAGAGCCGGCACCACCCCAACGTTCCGGAACGGCTACCCGAGTACCGCGTCCAACCAAATCCGCAGGAGCTCCGAGCTTTGGGGCTCTTCGATGCACACGGTCGCCCGATCGTGGCAAGCGCTCGGGAGATTACTCCGAACGAGGATAATCCCTTCTCTCCGTGGATGAAGCTCGGGATGCGGATTGTGAACGAAACGATTCAGGCGAACAAAATCTGGCCACTGAACATCGGCAATAATCCGCTTCTTTTTTACTATGTGGGGCGCAAGGTGCGTTTTCTTCTCACAGATTTGCTGATTCCGCTGCTGATGCTTCTACAACTGGCGGTGTATTTTTGGGGAGATGCGCTGCTTGGAATCGTGTTTCCCGGAGCGGGTTGGGTTTGGAGCGTAATGGTGATTTTTCTAATTCCCGGATTGGCCGCGATCATCGTGTATGCGCTGGTGCGGATCGTTACTCAGCGGTTGCTAAAGCATCATGTAACGGAGGTGTTTTTGAACGACTTGCGGCTGACGCAATTGACTCGGGCTCAACTCACGCATGCGGTGCTTGTGAGGGTATTGGCGCCGCTCGGATTGTGGTTGGGTGGTTTGCTGGTATTGGCAGGAATCGGCTGGGTGGGCGTGGTGCTGATCATCACCATGGCCGCAAGTGGCAGCCTGCTGGACTCTGATTGGTCGAGCCACCTGATTTATGCGGCATTCCTGCTTCCACCGTGGGCGGTAATCGCGGGGGTGGCGGCGCTGCTCGGGAGTATCGGGGCATTTTATGGGTGGTTTACCACGGAAGAACTCCGGGAGGAGGCTTTGGGAGAGCAGACTGCCCCTCGATCGCTTGAGGGCTGGGAACGACCAAAAGTGGTGATGCTGTTTTTGGGTTCAGCGACGTTGTTTGTGGGGGGGCTGATGCTGGTGGGAACGTCGCTCCCGCTGTTGGCGATCATTCTGATCTATAGCGGATACAAAGGGCTTAGCCAATTGTATGTGGAACTGCTGAAGGAACTCGGGGCGTTCAACCGGGTTTGATTGGGGTCGATTGGAGTAGCTGGAAAAAGTACCTTAAACGGACTCGCCGCTCCGGAGGGGGAGCGGCGAGGGAAACCGTTGGGTTGTGAACCAAGTTCAGCAGGAGCTGAAATTAGTCACGAACGCGCCATACGTCACCAGAGGAAACGGTACCGTTGGTGGGGTCGTAGGAACCAAGGAATACGAGGCTGAGGTCGGCTTGGTCATAGATGGTCTCAACGCCAGCGAATACGAATCCAGCTACACCAAGGCCACCAGAGGTGTTGCCAACTTCGTCAGTATAGGTGCCTTCAGCCCAGCGGAGGTCACCGCTGCCTGCAAGGACGGCGCCGCCGCCAGAGGTTGTGGAACCTTGGTCAGCATCAGGACCGAAGGAGCCGAGGATCCATCCGCGTGTGTTGGAATAGTAGCGGAAAGGAAGACCACGGGTGTCTGCAAAGGGGTCAGCGGGATAGCTGGTGAAGTAGGAGATTGGTGTAGTGATGGTTGCGGGACGTACAGAACCAGCGGGAGCAAGGGCGAATGTACGGGAAAGAGGAAGAACTACCGCAGCGTTGGGGTTGGCAAGGATGTTTGCGGAACGTGTTCCAGCGGGAGGAGTAGAACCACCGAAGAACGCGGGGTATTGGTTGTTGTCAAGGTAGTAGGACTCGATGGCGGTGGCCAAGGAGCGGTGGTCAGCGCGAACGCGGGATACTTTGGAACGTGTTTGAGCTTCCAAGAAGTTGGGAACTGCGATAGCAGCGAGGATAGCGATGATCGCAACAACGATCAAAAGCTCGATAAGCGTGAAGCCTTTTTTCATGGGTGGTACCTTTCGGAAATTATTTGGATAAAGTTAAACAATGCCGATTCGAGGAAGGAAAGATTCTGAAGTGGTGGTCGAGTTCAGTGGTAAAGTACCCCCGTAATTCCCCATTGAACTATCCGAACCATGTAAGAACTTGCACGAGGAGGGCGATTACTGCCAAACCGAGCAAGAATTTACACCATCTTCTGACTGTCTCCTTGATGAATCGACTCTTCGAGGTGGTATCCAGCAAGGATATGACCAAACAGACGCTCAAGGAGAGGTAGAGGAGCGAGGAAACCATCACCCACCCGTATGTCATTTTTGTTCTTCCTTATTTGATTCGGTTGAACTTGCGTGATGAATCGCAGGATTCTCAAAAGTAGAATTTACCGTCGTTGTGCGGTTTTTGGGCGCAGGTTTTGGCTCCTCGTACCCCACCAGCAAATCATATAAACGAGCGCTGGCCACATAATTCAATCCCCCAGCTACCAGAAGGTGAAAGGCCCCAAGGTCACTGTAGGGTGCACCCGGATCGCGAACAAGAAGAGCCCCAAGAGGCCCACCAACTTCCGCAGCAGCGAGCAGCAGGATTGTTCCGCCCCCGTGGAGCGCCTGAACCGCCAGAGTGAGTATTGCAACAATATTGAACTCCGGGCCCAATCGGAAACTGGGAACGTAGAGGTAGCCATCCAGATAAAGGCCGATGGCAAAAATCAGGTTGATAATAAGGCATAGGATGCCCGCTCGGAGAAAATCCCCCACTGCGGCATATCCAGCCCCCGGTATCAGCCAATTCAGAAGGGCCAACCCCACCGACTGCCAACGGGGGCGCTGAGGATAGGTTAAGCGCTCGGGAGTCTCATTTTCCTTGGCAATCGGCACAGCAGTGGCAGGGTTCGTCATCATGGAACCAAAGCCGCACGGTTGAAGGGGCCATGTCAAGCTGCACCTTCCATGTCTGAATATCCTGTTGGTTCGAATGGATTTGGCGGCGTGCCTGTGAGTTCGTTGTCTCCCGATGGAGGGTCTCCTTGCCTTTATTGATTTTCTTCCTGGTTTTGCTTTTTGCCTCGGTTTGCCCGGCGCAACTGCATGACTCTTCGAATGAGTCTCGTCCTTGGACTCGACAAACAATTGCTCTCACACCGTTAACCCCGATTAACCTTCCCAGAGGAGCGCAAACTCTTCTGGTAGAGGATTCAACACTTTACGCTTCGTTGGGGTTGGAGGGTTTCGCCATCATTCCGCTGAAAACATGGGCAGGAGAAGAATCGGCCCCTGGCTCCTATTTTGTTTATGCCAACGTCATGGCGATGGATGTATTGCCACTCCCTGGGCTAGGGGTTGATTCGGCGGATTCCGCCACAACGCGTAGCGTGGTGATTCCAAGCCGTGAGAGTGAATTGCTCTTCTTCACCCAAACGCGTGCGGAGACATCCCTGGGCTGGGAACCTCTGGGCGCACCGAATTCGGTGTTTCCCGTGGAGGGTATTCCGATTCGCGTGGCGGCGCGGGGTAAACTACTGGCAGTTGCCTGTGGCGGTGCCGGGGTTAGCCTGTTGGAGCGTACCGGTGAAGAACCCGAATCAGTGCGATTGGTGGGGCGCTTTCCGTTTCCAGAGTTTGCGCGGGATGTAGCATTTCTCAGTCCCACGCGGCTTGCCGTGGTGGATACCCAGGCAAGTGTGGTGTATGTTTTGAATGTGGCTGATGCCCGCGTGGTTCATCGGATTCAAGTGCTGACACTTCCGGGTGGTGGTTTTACAGATGAGTTTGCCCGTTACCATACCCCGGCCAGTACAGCACTTCATCCGTTTGATGGCGAAGATCCCCGGGAGTTGGTGCTCAATAGTCGCCATGGCTCCTTCTACCGGTTGGTCTCCAATCCTGATACCCTGGAACCTCTGCTGATCAAGAACCACCTTCCTCTTCCGGATTCCACCGCGGGGTCCAAGGATTATTCTGTTCTACAAATGCTCAGGTTGGAGGATGGCAAGGTTCTCACCTTGGAACGCACAACAGGTTTGGTGGAACGTTCAGCGCCGCCAAGCCTGAATCCCCTGAAGACACTGGTGGAGCCTGCTGCCCAGCTTCGGAGGGTGGCACTTTGGAAAAATGGAACAAAATTGATGCTTATTTGTTCTGAGGAGGGTGGAACTCTGCAACTCTCTGAATATACTCCATAAAGTAGATTTTCAAACCGGCATGATGAGTGGGAATTTTGCGTGACAAAATTCCCGGTTATGCCATATCTGCGCTTAAGTCCGATTACCCTCCGTTACAGTGAGTTATTTCCAACTTCTTTCCCATTTAGGGTTTTTCTCCCATGGCCAGCATTTTTGTGGTGGATGATGATCAGCAAATTTGCATGTTGTTTGAGCGCATTCTGCATCAAGCAGGGCACGGGGTTGTGTTTGCTTCCGACGGCAGCCAGTTAGTTAACCTCCTTGAGGCGGATTTGCCGGAGCTTATCTTGTTGGATGTGAATCTTCCGGATGCCCAGGGGTACGAGCTGGTCCCCCGGATTCTGGAATTCGATCCCTTCATCAAGGTGGTGTTGATTTCCGGTGAGATGACGGTGGAAGCCGCCATGGCGGCGGTGAAGATGGGGGCGTTTGACTATCTCTCCAAACCGTTTACCCGGCAGTCTCTTTTGCACGCCGTGAATCAAGCGCTGGAGGCGCGGCGCCTCGCCATTCACAACACGGCCAGCGAACGTGTTCAGGCCCATGCTCAACCTTATTCCATCAATCGGCTGATCGGTTCCAGCAGGGCGATTTGTACCGTTAACGTGATTCTGGATCGGCTGGCCAAAGCAAGCAACTCCCCGATTCTGCTCAGTGGCCCCATGGGAACCCCCAAGGCTCATGCAGCCCGGGCGATTCATGAGATGAGCGACCGCAGTGATAAACCCTTCTACGCGCTGAACTGCACGGCAGTTCCCCGGCCGCTGATGCACAGCGAGTTGTTTGGTCAGCCGGAGGCGGCGGATTTTCGAAAACGTTTGGGGCTGTTGCATCTTGCCCGGGGAGGAACGCTGTATCTTTCAGAAGTGGAGGCTCTGACAAAACCCACAGCTCAGGAGTTGGCTTTTTATTTGGAGGCGATACAAAACGCTTCCGAGTCCGGAGAGCCCCCGGTCTCCACTCGGCTTTTGTTTTCCACTTCTGTGGATCTGGAGATGAAAGTGCAGCTTGGGGAGTTTTGCCCCTCGTTGTGGGAGCATTTGGAACCCTTTAATGTGCGTATTCCGCGATTGGAGTCCCACTTGGACGATCTTCAGGAACTCGCCTCCCATTACCTGCAAAAAATCTGTTCGGAGCTCGGGCGTCCGTTGCTGGCGCTGAGTGGCGATGTGTACCGCAACCTGCGCGAATATACTTGGCCGGGAAACCACGCGGAACTCCATAATTTGTTGGAGAGGGTTTCCCTGTTGGCCCCTTTGGATCAACAAATCGTGGATATGGGATTGTTTGAACGCGTCTTCTTTATGGATTCCACTCCGGCTTCCAACTCTTATTCCCTTCACGATACAGACCATGATGCGAATGCAGGAGAAGTCCTAAACGACTTTTTTGAGCCCGTGCCGCTTACCTGGGTGGAGAAGGAATACATCCAGAAAGTGCTGATCCACTCGGGATACGATCTCCCGAAGACGGCTCAACAACTGGGGATTTCCCTGAGCGCGTTGCAACGTAAGATTGCCCTGCACGACTTGACTCCGCTGCTCCGAAGAGTGGCGAACCCCGATTGAGTGCTCTTGGGGCAGTTACTGGCCGACGCGGAAGTGCATGACGTCGCCGTTTTGAACGACGTATTCCTTCCCTTCCACACGCATTTTTCCGGCGGCTTTTGCCCCGGCTTCGCCTTTGAGGGCGACGTAATCGGCGTAGGCAATGACTTCCGCACGGATGAACTTGTGTTCAAAATCCGTGTGGATTACGCCGGCGGCCTGGGGGGCAAGACAGCCGACGGGAATCGTCCACGCGCGGACTTCCATCACACCGGCGGTGAAGTAGCTCATGAGCCCCAACGCGGAGAATCCTTGGCGGATGATCTGTTCCAGACCGCTTTCCTTGGCTCCGAGGCTTTCCAGGAATTCGGCGCGTTCGGAATCTTCCATGCCAACCATTTCCTCTTCCACTTTTGCGCAAAGTTTCACCACTTCGCAGCCACGTTCGGCGGCCATACGGCGAACCACCTTTACGTGCTCGTTGTCTTCGGCAAGGTTGGCTTCGTCCACGTTGGCGGCAAAGATCACGGTTTTACCCGTGAGGAAACGCATCTCACGGTTGAGTTGGAGAAAGGCTTCGTCGGTGGTGCGGTTGGGGTAGGCAAGGGCGGGTTTGCCTTCACCGAGGAGCTTGAGAACGGCTTCGGCGCAATCCACGATGGGTTGGGCTTTTTTATCGGCTTTGGCGTTTTTGCGGAGGCGATCGAGGCGCTTTTCCAGCGATTGGAAGTCGGCCATGATCAATTCGGTTTCAATGATTTCAATATCGTCCTTGGGGTTGGGGCTGCCGGAGACGTGGATCACGTTTTCATCGTCGAAGCAGCGAACCAAATGCACGATGGCGGCCGTTTCGGCGATGTTGCCGAGGAACTGGTTGCCAAGACCTTCGCCCCGGCTGGCGCCCTTCACAAGTCCGGCGATATCCACAAATTCCACGGTGCTGGGAACGATGCGGTTGGGCTTTACAATCTCAGCCAAGGCGTTGAGGCGTTCATCGGGGACGGGGACGATGGCCTTGTTCGGCTCAATGGTGCAGAAGGGGAAGTTCGCCGCCTGAGCGTTTTGGGATTTGGTGAGGGCGTTGAACGTGGTGCTTTTTCCGACGTTGGGGAGGCCGACGATGCCGATGGAGAGTGCCATGGGGGAGGAATCTTTGAGGTGGTGTGGATTGGGGCGCCGCAGCATGAAACGCAGCGGGAGCAAAGGGAACGGAAAGAACGGCGGCGCGTCGAGGAAAAAGGTGGAGACAACGGGACGGGAGGTTGTTTCAAAGGTTTCGTGTAGAGGCAATCCTTGTGGTTGCCCTGATTCGCGTTTGAAAAAATCTATGTTTATGGGCAATCCTTGTCATTCGATCATGGCCTACGATCCCGATTTGCATCATCGTCGTTCAATTCGTTTGAAAGGATATGAACTTGGATTTTGCATCATCAGATAATTCTTGAATGGCAAGCATCCCCCTGCAGGGGGGTGATCCCAAAGCCCGGGGTAAGCGAAGCGCCACCCCGGGTAGGCAATTTCCCGAAGAACAGACGTGCCCTGCATGGGCACAATCACGGCAAAGAAGATTGTGGAGATTTGATTCGCGCCCTTGCAGGGCTCGTATTCATTTTCTCGAAGGACACCTAGGGTTGCGACCGCATGCGCAGTCTTACCCTAGGCTTTGGGATTTCACCCTTACAGGGTTTCCTCTTAATTCCTGATATGACCCGGTACTACCACGCTCACCGCAGAACCTCATTCAAACTCGTACGCGCGTCAGTTTTTTCATCGCGGTATTTCTTGATGATGATGGCGTAGGTGCTGTGCGTGCCATCAGCGGAGGGGAGAGCCCCGGGGACACAGACGCTTCCTTCGGGGATTACACCGTAGGGAAGAAGTTCATGGGTGCGGGCATCGTAGATTTTGGTGCTGGCGGCAACGTAGCACCCCATGGCGAGGACGGCGCGTTTTCTGACAATGACGCCTTCGGCGATTTCTGACCGGGCACCGATGAAAACATCGTCCTCAATGATGACCGGTGTGGCTTGCAGTGGCTCGAGTACGCCACCGATTCCCACACCACCGGAGATATGGCAGTTCTCGCCAACTTGGGCACAGGAACCCACGGTGGCCCATGTATCGATCATGGTGCGGCTCCCCACGCGGCAGCCGATGTTGAGGAAGCTCGGGAGGATCACCGCATTCTGGCCGATGAAGGTTCCTTTGCGAATCACGGCTCCGGGAAGAACTCGGATTCCCAGTTTGGAGAGATGTGTCTTCACAGGGACTTTGTCATAATATTCAAAAGGCCCGGCCATGGTGGTTTCGCTGACGCTTTTTCGGAAGTAGAGGAGGATGGCTTTTTTCACCCACTCGTTGGCGCGCCATTCTCCGTTGGGGAGTTGCTCGGCGGCACGGAGTGTTCCCTGATCGAGGTGATCGAGAACTTCATCCACGGCGATGGAAGCCTCGCGGGAGGGTTGACCTCCCGCTTCATAGGCGTGGTTGATGATCTGCTGAAGGTATTCCAGAGTCATGGTGAGGGAGTCCCTTCGCAGCCGTTAACGGCCGGCTCCGGCGAGAACCAAGGGCTCCACATGCGGAAACTCGCGGATGGCGATAGCGCGGTTGATTTTCTCCAACGCCACCAAGCGTTCATTCAGCGGAAACTCTGAAAGGGTGACAAGGGGGAGGCGGATTTCCGAACCAAAGATGTGGTGCAGAGGAATCGGATTTTTGGCGCTGAAAACGGCATCCACACAGGGTTGCAGCGCGACTTGAAGTTGCGCGGCTTCCTGGTGTTTTCCTTCGAGAGCGAGTTCGCAGAGGACTTGGAATTCCCGTGGCCAGCGGTTGGCGGAAGCGGAGATTACACCCGTCCCTCCGCGTTGAATGATTTCGGCCACCATGTGATCTTCACCGGATACGACGACGAAATCCTTGCTGCGCGTGCCATCGATGATCGTCTGGATTTGATCAATGTTCCCGGAGGCTTCCTTGATACCGATGATGCCGGGGTGATCGGCAAGGCGGATGGCAGTCTCGGGGCTGATGTTGGAGGCGGTGCGGCTGGGGACGTTATAGAGGATGGTGGCGGCACCCGCTTCGGCGGCAACGTCGGCCACGGCTTTGAAGTGTTTGTAAAGCCCTGCTTGAGGGGGGTTGTTGTAGTAGCCGGTGAGGTGAAGTACAGCGTCCAAGTGGCGGGCCGCAACAATGTTACGAGTAAGGTTGATGGCTTCAGCGGTGCTGTTGGAGCTGGCGCTGCCGATGATCTGAATGGAGCGGCCGATTTTGCGGGAGTAGTCGCGGGTAAAAGCGGCCATCTCATTGATAAGGTTGACTTGTTCGTTGGTATCAAGCGTGGCGCTTTGGCCGGTGGTACCTGCGATGAGAATTCCGGAAACGCCAGCGTCGCACACCTTCTTCACCAGCTGTTTGAAACTCTCCTTATCAATCACAATTTCCCCATTTTCGTTTTTCATGGGGGTGATCATGGCCGGGTAGCAGCCGCGTAGTTGGGAGGAGTTCATCATGATGGAACCAAATCTTTCTTGGTAGAGTGGTGTGTTAACCCTTCAAAAGGGTTCCGAAAGGCTGCACAAATTTTGTTGTAGTGCAAGGATTGAATTTTTTAGGAAGTCCGAACCCCGTTGCCGATGGGGTAAAGTGCTTGATGAATCAGTGGATGAAAAGGGCGTTTGTGAACGCGCCTTACTCCCAATCGCCACTGAGGGTAATCCCCGCCCAATAGGTGGGGTGGGGGTACTGTTGCATGGTGGTGAGTTGTGCTTGGCGCAGGGCTTCCGCACGGTTGGTTTCACCCATGTTGCGGTAGAAATGTTTAATCAGGATGGAGGTGGAAACATCATCCACCCGCCAAAGCGAGGAGAGGACTTGGCGTGTTCCGGCGTAGACGAAACTGCGGTTCAATCCGATGATTTCATCGCCTCCGGTGATGCGGCCA
The DNA here is from genome assembly GCA_033761985.1 of Candidatus Sumerlaeia bacterium. Taxonomy (GTDB): domain Bacteria; phylum Sumerlaeota; class Sumerlaeia; order SLMS01; family JAHLLQ01; genus JANRMB01. The sequence goes on from JANRMB010000059.1 coordinate 11,562, forward strand.
AGACCGGTTTGGCACGCGCTGAGGGCGATGAGATCGGCCTGCAAATCAAGGCCGAAAATTTCCGCCGCGGTAAGCACGCCACTGCTTTCCGAATCGGGAGCGAGTTGCAAACCGGAAAGAAGCGGCGCCGCGGGTTGGTATTCGCCGTGGGAGGCCAGGTGGATGATGCCGTAGTTGGCGATGTTGTTCACAAGCCAGGATTTGGTGGCGGCTTCGCCGGTGAGAATCGTGGCCTCGGGGAACGTCCACGCCACACGGCGGGCTTCTTTTTCCGCCATGGGAAGGTTGAACGCCACGTTGCCAAGATCGGGGTTGCCGAGCGCGAGGACGTTGGCGTTACCGCTGGGTTGCTTCTGCATGGTGTGGCGGAGCACGGCACCACTGGGGCCAAAGAAGAGACTGTGCGATTCCAACAGAAGGCCATCGCCCAGTTGCAACACGGCAAAGGGCATCAGGTGAAGTTCCCGGTGGGGAATAATGCCGAGGCGTTTGAGGGGACGGAGATCCTCCGCCAACGGTTGAATGAGTTCGGCAGAAAGCACCGCTTGTAGCGTTTCCACATCGCCGACATTTTGCAGGCGCTCACGCAGGGCGAGGATCTGAGTCCCCAATGCCTCGCGGGAAACAGGACGCCGCACCGCGCGGATACTGTTCTGCGTTACCAGAAAGATGATGAGTTCTTCCTCGGTAACGTGGTATTGAAGGAGTGCGGTCTCCGGATCCAGAAGTTCTTGAATTTGCCCCAGGGTCAGAGGCTCCACACGAATCATTCCGGTGAGTTCCGGATTACGGGCACGGAGTTCCAGCAGGAAGTCCGAATACGTACGGCGGGCTTCCGTGAGCTGGGTTGCCACGCGTGCCACCAATGCGGGATCATCGCTGGAGAGTTGGCGCTCCAGAATATCCACCCGACTACGGAGCTGTTCCTCGCGGCGGAGATCGGTTTCATCCGCGCCGGAGAAGAGATCAATCTTGGCGCTACCGAGGAGATCCACAAAGTTTCGGCCCCGGGCCTGTTCGCTTACTTCGTACGCTCCAACCCAATTCCCCTGATTCAACCGCAGAAGTAGCAGATCATCATAGAGCGATTGCTTATCCACGAGGAAGCCATCCTGAAACTCTGCAAGTTTCAGTGCGGCGCGCAGGTTATCGACGATTGCAATCGCCTGCTGGAGGTATTGTTCCTGTTCCGCCACATTCCTATTCAGGCGGGCACACTCGGAAAGACCGTACAGGGCACGCCACTCCACTTCCGGAAGGGGGACGGAGGAGGCAATCTCCCGAGCCTGTTGGAAGTGGGTTTGCGCTTCATCGGTGCGGAGCAAGGCGAGGTGAGTGTCCCCCAAGGCAAGGAGGGTCTTTGCTTCATTCACCCGGTCGCCAATCTCGCGCGTCAGAGGAAGTGCCGAAGACAAATCCGAAAGGGCCGCTTTGGGATTTCCGGAAAGAAGATAGGTGATGCCCCGGTTTCGGTGATTATAGGCCAACGCCCAGGTGTTCTTCCATCTGCGATCGATTTCAAAGGCGCGGTTGAGATCTTCGAGCGCAAGAGAGTAGTCGCCGTTGGAGCGATGCACCAGACTGCGGTTGTTGAGAGTTGAGGCCACATCCTGTTCAAAGAAGAGCTCCTCGGCACGCTCCAAAGCACGCTCGTAGGTAGAGAGGGCGTTCGGTGTATCGTTCAACGCCCAGTGAATGAGGCCGCGATAGTTGAGGGCGATGGTCTGAAAGGTGGTATCGCCGAGGGTATCCGCCAGGGTTGCGGCCTTGGTTTGGTAGTTGAACGCGTTCAAGTATTGGCCCTTGGTCCACTCCAAAAAGGTAAGCACCAAAAGAGCATCGCATTCCGCCACAAGGTTTCGGGAGTCGCGGGCTTCCTGAAGAACAGCGAGCGCTTCATCGGAGGCTTCGCCAATCATGCCGAGACGCTCCTTGGCGCGGACAACATCCAACCGGGAAAGGAACAGTTTTCCTGTGTCCCCCATTTCCTCCGCAAGAGCCACGGCTTTGTTGTAAGACTCCAGCGCACGCTCATAACGATTGAGTTGGCGAAGCTCGATGCGGCCTTGATCGCTGTGCAATTGCCACCGCAGTTCAGGAGCCAGATCCTCCACAGCGAGCAGTTGATTCTGCAGGCGGAATGCTTCGGGGAGATTCCCCTGATTTTCGCGCACTGCGGCAGCGCGGCGCAGGGCCTCGTGGGATTCACTGAATTGGGATAAATCGGCAAACAGCGCCGAGGCTTTTTCATAACTCGTGGCTGCGCGGTTCCAATCGCGCACTTGATTAGCATCGGCACCCAGAAGGCGATACTGCAATGCCAACTCTTCTACGGGGACGGGGTTCTGTGATTCCAGCAGAGAAATCAGTTGTTCATGAATCGGCAAGGCATCGGCTGAGTTTCCGACCTCCGACGATATCTGAGCCAGGAGACGCCCTGCTTCCAACAACTCCGGGGTGGATGCTCCGAGTGCCTGACGCAATAACCAAACGCGGCGGAGTGGACCGATTGCTTCACGCGAGCGCCCTTGTTGAATCAGATTCACCACGCGACCCATTTCCGCATCCAGCTCCGAGGCCGCCAAGTCCGGCACATCTTCAGGAGTCAATAGTTGCGAAAGCCAT
>JANRMB010000060.1:0-6617 GCA_033761985.1 Candidatus Sumerlaeia bacterium
CCGGAACCGACTTCCACTCCCGCTCCCACTCCAACGCCTGAACCCACTCCCACACCGCTCCCCGAGCCCACGGCCGTACCCGTTCTTCAGCCAACGCCGACTCCCCTCCCCACGGTGCCTCCAACTCCCGTTCCCACCGCACCACCCGCACCTTCTCCAACGCCCCGTGAATCCGCCCCCGATGGTCCCAAAGTCGCCACCATGCTTCGGATCCCTGCGGAAAAACCCATCGATTCGCTTTCGATGAAAACCGCTATGAACAAACGATTCAGCGATTTGATCAACACCCAGATTGAAAACCCAAGCTTCTACGGTCGATTTACCGCGCAGGAAAACGCGTTGGTGCGCATGGGGGGAGCCACCTCGGAGTACCTCATTCAACGCCTTCGGGATGCGGCAAAAACCCACACCAAAATCGATCTTTCCTTCCGCATCACTGAAGAATCACGCCACTGGGAAAATTATGCGGTGCTGATGGTGGAACCCACCATCCGCGCTCACCCCAACGGCCACGCCAATCGCAACTTCCGCGAAGTAATTTACGTTGCACCCCAACCCGTAAATCTCGTGTTTGAACGCGCAGAACGCAATGAATGGCGTTTTGTTTGCATCGATTGCAAGTGACTTCATTTCACATTCCCAAAGGTGCTTCCATGTTGAAATCCAAAGCTGCTCTCCTCGGCCTTGCCACTCTTTCCCTGCTTCCCCTGACGGGTTGCATCGGCATCTACGATAACTCCAAGCTTTTCACCCCCACGCCCCAAGTCGGCATGAGTGAACTCGAACTCCTCAAGCAATACGGCACACCCAGCTACTCTGATTTTGTGGACGACAAAAAAGTGCACATCTACAAAATCCGGAATAACCAATATATCGTTCTCTTCGGAAAATACGATGGTTATGACTTGGTGATTACCTGCGATAACGGTCAGGTGATTGACATCGACCGTGCAGAGCGTGGCGAAGCCTTTGCGCTGTTCAACCCCGTTCCCTGGGCCGAAGCAGAATAATCAGTTCGCGCTCAACAACCTGATTCCAAACCCGCCTGAATCACCTCAACCATTTCCTTGGGGAGAACACCCCCCAGTTGGTTCAGGCGTTTACCAGCTTCTTCGCATTCCTTGGCGTTGATCAGGATCAGGATTCCGTTGCTCACAATCAGCGGATCATTCGGGGCTGTATCCAGAGCCTTCCGCGCAAACTCCAACGCCGTGGGGAATTGGCCAATCTCCTGCGCCACCAACCCACGGTTCAGCAGGGCGTTTGGCTGTTCGGGGGCCACTTCCAACACGCGGGCAAAATCCGCATCGGCGAGCTCCAAATTCCCCAACCGCCGATGCGCCACGCCACGCATCAGCCGGGGCTCCCAGAAGTCCGGGTACCGCTCCAGCACCGCATCCATGGTAGTAATCGCTTCACGCAATTTGGTCTGCTGCTTGGGGGCTTGCAAATCATCGCGCTGGAGCAACCTCTCCAATTCCACCAGCTTTTCCAACTGTTCGGGATCCTGCAGTGCAAAGATCGCCTTCTCTGCGGTATTGAGCGTCGATTGATCACCCGCCGCCCGGGCCAGCGTCACGGCCTTCTGATACTCCGCTAGAGCCTCCTCACGGCGCCCTGCTTCCTTCAACGTTGCCCCATGGTAGAACCGTAACTTCGCTGAATTTGGTGCCGCGGCAATCGCTTGGGCATAGGCGGTGAACGCTTGTTTCAACTGCTTGTTCTTCACCAGATGATCCGTCCACATCAGCGCGGCGCGGTCATCGAATTCCTTGGCCGTCAGCGATTGACGAAACAGGCTTTCCGCCTCCGTGGGTTTCTGAAGCATCAGCGCTGCTTTGAGCGCGTTGGCGTAAAGAAAACCCTTCTCCGGCGCCACTTGAATGGCCGACGTCCAGTCTTCGTAGGCACCTGCAAGATTCCCCAACTGCACGCGGCAAAAGGCACGCTCATTAAGCGTTCGGTGGGGGGGAAGTGCTTCCAGTTCCGCAGGTGTGAACGAGGCTGAAACTTCCACAACCCGAGTCAGCGCACTCTCAGCCGGACCAAAATTCCCGAGTCGTTTTTCCACGACCCCCAGCCAATACCACGCTTCCGCAGAACCTGGATTTTTTTCCACAGCACGCTGCAACGCCAAACGGGCCTCTTCATTCATCCCGGCTTCGGCCCGTAGCTCCCCGAGTACCGACCATAACGCCGCACGCTCCGGAAATCGCGCTGTCAGTGCGGCAACGGCTTCCACACGTTCAACCAGTAGCAGAGGGTGACCAGCCTTGCGGAGCTTTTCTGCCTCTACAAGCGCGGCCTGCTCTTCGGCTGAGGGGGGAATGGGGGCAGCAGGAGCTTCCACAGAATTTGGGGTGGAAGGCTCGGCCGGCGATGCCAACCTCACGGCGGAAAACAATGCGGTCAGCCAAACAAACCGCGAACCACTCAACCAGCTTTTCATCAATCAGGCAACCACGGAACCAAAATCCAACACCCCGGGAAGTGCCGAGGCAGGTGCCCCAGTGAACCTTGAGCGCCTTGGAGAGTCAACCTCATCGGAACAGGCGAATGTTCCCCTGGGGGAATACACATCCCCGACCTAAAAAACTCTGCTTTTTTCTCTTGCCACGCGGCGGCAATCCGGTACTACTCCTCTCCTCTTTGTTTGTGCCCGGATGGCGGAACTGGCAGACGCGCAAGACTAAGGATCTTGTGGGAGTTTTCCCGTGGAGGTTCAAGTCCTCTTCCGGGCACCATTGATTTACAAAGAGTTAGGGTTGGTTTGTTTGAGTGGCGGAAAGTTTGTGAAAACTTCCCGTGTAGCAAATTCGTAGCACTTGCGAAAAACCTCCCTTACCCTAATTTATTTCATGCTTCAGAATTTATCCATGGCTCCCGGTGGTATTCTGGTTTGGTTCAAGTGTGTCCAAGGAATGGTAAGTGAGCTTGCAACCCGGGTAATCTCACATCCACAAGTATAGGACCGATAACTAACATACGAGAGTTCGTCATTTTTTGTGTGGCCTGAAATTTATTCATTTTCCACATTGTGGTGTTCAACGAGCGAGACGCTCGTTCTCCTTTCCTTCATCCTTGCGTATACCCATCCCTACCATCAATCCCCTTCCTAATCTTACGGCTTGGGGTTTAGCCGTGCTTCCTCTTCTTCCATCAGCTTCGTGTAGCCGGTGTAGTCTTCCGCAGTAATGGGTTCGTCGGGGTTGAGTTTTAGATCATCCTCAGTTCCAAGACGTTGATCCAGACCCGCCGAGACGATTGTTTTGGACCCCGGAAGAAAATCCAGTCGTGAGCCCCAGCCATCGAGCGGTTCATCGGATTCCGTGACGTCAAAATTCTGAAAAATCAAATCCTCGCGAACGACGCTTTCCAAGTTCCGAGGTGCTTTTCGGTGTTTGATTTCGTAGTCGGAAACCCCGTTGGCGAGGTTTTCCATGATGCGTTCCGTAGCCTGCCAGGAGAGGTAATCCGGCGAGACTTCCGGGATTCCGGGCCGTGCCTGTTCCACTGTGTTTTGAGAGGTTCGAATGGCATCGATGAGCACTTGCAACCCGGTCTTTTGTTTCGGAGGGGCATCCTCTGCGGCAACTTCGGGGGCATTACTTTTCAACACGCTGCTGATAATCCCCACAAGCACGGCAATGAGCACCACGGCGGCGGAGGCACCGATCACCACCCAGCGCCACATGGGAGTGGGTTCGGGCTGTGGGGCGCCGTCAAGAATAGGATCGCCGTGGGGCCGTCCTACTTCACGGCTTGCGGGGGAGCCAGCCGCTGGAATGGGCATGCCGGCAGGGGAGTCGCCTCCGTGGTGTTGCGCGGCAATAAAGGCCGGAGCAGTGGTGCGTAACTCGTAAGGGTTTCCACGCTCCCGGGCCAGCCACTGAAGCTTGATCTTCCCGGCGTCGGCCATCAGGTCTTCATAGCGTTGGTAACGCTGCATGGGTTCCTTCATCATGCATTTGCGGATGAGTTCATCAAACTCAAGCGGGATGTCGGCTTTGTGGTTACGCAGCGGAGTAAGGGGCGAGGTGACCTGTTTGAGCATGATCTGGGTGGGGTTTTCCCCATCGAACGGGGAGACCCCCGCGAGGAGATGGTAGAACGTGGCGCCGAGGGAGTAGATGTCCGACCGATGGTCGACTTCGCGCCCCTGAGCCTGTTCGGGGCTCATGTATCGGGGTGTACCCATCACCATTCCCGCCATGGTGCGCATGGTTTCTTCGTTGTAGAGTTTTGCCAGACCAAAATCCACTACCTTGATGACGTTATTTTCCGTGATCATGATGTTGGCGGGTTTGATATCCCGGTGAATGATGGATTGTTTGAGCCCGGCGTTGAGGCCTTCGCACGCCTGAATCAGAAAATCGGCTACGATGCTGAAGGGGAGCACCTCCTGCCGGCGAATCATTCCCTCCAGCGTGCCGCCATCCACAAACTCCATGGCGATGAACGGCTCACCCCCGGTGGTTTGCCCCACCATGTAGATGCGGGCGATGTTGGGATGATCAATCTTCGCGGTGGCACGGGCTTCCCGCTGGAATCGGCGAACCGCTTCATCATCGTTCAGCAACTGGGCCGCCATGATTTTGATGGCGACTTTTCGCGCCAGAATGGGGTCCTCGGCTTTGTACACCGCACCCATCCCCCCGCGGGCGAGTTGATGGGACACGATATAGGGGCCAACCCGGAACTCACCGTCCTTTAGGATGATGTCATCGGGGAGTGGGGTAATGCTCGATTCTCGGAGTTTTGCAAATCGTTCCCCTGTATGCTCTTCACGGGGTTTGCCATCCATGCGCACCGTATTCACCTGATGAATGGTGTTGGGGTTGGTGGGGGCGGGTTTGAACGGGAACTTTTTGGGCTTTTCTGTCTCGGACATTTGGAGCTCACCAACGTTCAAAATAAAAATCGTCGTCGTTATTTTTTTGCAACTGCATCGATTTGTGCAACCATGGTTTCGGCGATTTCCCGCCAAGTGCGCGATTGAGGTGGTTTTACCGCGGGGCCCACCCCGCGTTTCAATACTTCTCCACAACACTCAACAAATTCTTCGGGTGTTTTGGCAATCAGAACATCATTGGCGTAATCAGCCATTACATCGGGAATCGGAACGGAAACCACGGGCCGCCCACCCGCCAAATACTCCGGCGTTTTGGTGGGACTCATGTATCGCGTTAGGTCATTCACCAACCACGGGATGAGTGCCACATCGAACCCACGGAGATAGCTTGGCAAAAGATCGTACTTCTTGCCCCCAAGATAATGAAAGTTGGGCTCCTCTATGGGGCATCGGGTCATTTTGATGAGGGGGCCGAGGAAGACTATGCTCCACTCTCGGTGCGCTTGGCAAAGGGTGCGGATCAGTTGCCAGTCGATGCGTTCATCCACGGCTCCAAAGTACCCGAGCACGGGCTTTTTCAGGGCGGCCAAATCCTCCGGAATGGGGCCAGGTTCTGCCGCCTGCGCGAAATGGGGGAAGTCAATACCGCTCGGCAAGCAGTGCATGTTGGGGTTCTTCCCCTCGATGAGCGAATGCAAACTCCGACCTCCAGTGAAGACCACATCGGCGCGTTTCAATACATCGTTTTCCTGAGCCACCACCTTGGACTCCGCATACCGAAAGGCACGGAAGGGATCCATGCAGTCGTAGACAAGAACATCATACGGAATCTGATCCAAAAAAGGATGATACCCCGGGCATTGTAGCCACAACACCCGGGTATGATTCGGGGTTTGGTGTTGATGCAATCCCGCCAGCTTGCGAATCCGGAAGTCGTTGAATTTTTCCAGAATCGGCAGGCGGTTGCTGAGGGGAAGAAACGGGATGTTGTCTGCTTGACTCCCCTGACCAAACCGAAGGCTCCGTTCATCCGGCTGTGATGCAAACCACCGCTTGAATCCCAGAAGCGAGATATAGCGAACGCGATGGCCGAGGGAATCGAACTGGGTCATGAGTTGTTGGGGACGTTGGAAGAGATTTCGTTCCCAAACCAAATGGGAGAGGCAGACGATGGAATATTTTCTCATGGTTTGGATGTTTCGCCCTTGTGGGTTGCTCGCTTCTATGAAAATGATCGGCCGAAGACGAAGCGTCTAATTCTATGAGATTCAGGCATCGGGAAACGAATGACACCCTCAGGTACGGCCAAAAGTCCCGCAGGCACTCCCAATCCGTCCAGTCAGCAGATGCCTCCGGGTGTTTCCAAGAACCCGGATGACTCCATGGATGCGAGCCGTTTGGGGCTCATGAATCTCGATTTCTCTTTCCCCGCTGATTCCCCCCACAAACCCAACAAAAATGAGACGCACGGTGTAAAGCTGAACTCGTGGTTGCTTGAAGAAGAGTCCACCGGAAGGCGTAAGAGTCAACTTCTCCGCCAGGATGAAGTCACCGAAACCCAGATGATGCCGAGCGATTACCTGCTTCGGCAAGTGGTGGGCGAAGGGGGTTGCGGAGAAGTCTGGGAAGGCATCCAGCACTCCACCGGGCGGATTGTGGCGGTTAAACGCTTGCGACCCGATAAATTCGGCAACAAAGCCCAAAGCACCAAAGTGCTTCGCTATTTGGAGCAGAACTTCCGCCATGAGGCCCTTGTCACGAGCCA
>JANRMB010000061.1:0-7185 GCA_033761985.1 Candidatus Sumerlaeia bacterium
GAGTAGACGATGCATTCGGTGGCATTCCGTTGATTTTGTAGGAGATAACCCAGCCGAATGTAGATGACGGAAAAAAGAAATCCAAGGCACATGATCATGAGCGGAATGAGTGTGAACATCGTTCCCACCAATTGAATAAACCAAGCGGGAGGCGGAGTCTCGGATGGGTTCTTGGGTGTCGCCATGACTTCTGGAAAGCTTATCATCGCTATGCCAAATATGAGGTGAAAGATCGGGAAAAAGGAACAGCAAAAAGTAAATACTCCAAGTACGTAGCTGAATACTCCCAATACTTTAAGTCTTTCCACCGTTTGATTCATGCGTTTGCTCCTCCCTTATATCTACAGAATAAAGAAGTCTTTATTCAATCTGCCGCGCCCTGAGAATCTTCCACCCGTTTTGAGTTTGGCGGAGAGTAACCTGAATGGTGCGTGGAGCTTTGGGAGGGACTTGCGTGGTAGAGCTTTTCAGAAATGTTGTGGTGGCTACGGGTCCGTTGATTTGCGCGGGAGTTTTTTCTTCAAAGATGTAGGTGGTGCGGTCTTCGGCGAAACTGCGGAGGCGGGCGTTCCGATACTCCTCGTAGGAATAAAGCGAGCGGACTTCTTCGGCGGTGAGATCATATTCCAATCGCCAGTTTTGAGTGTTCCATGCTTCCAAATAGGAGAGAGCAACGGTAGTGGGTTCGGCTTTGGACAACTCGGAGAGGCGCGCTTCGGATTCCGAGGGTTCTGGTTTTCCGGACGGAAGACTTACAGCGGCGGATGGACCATACCCTGTACGGCGGAGAAGAGCCTCCACACGACCCAATAAATCCATGGGATCGAAGGGTTTCATAATGTATTCATCAACTCCCAGACCCTGAGCCCAGAAAGACGTGGGGTGCTTCATATCAGCCCCCACGTTGGAAATGGTGATGAAGGGGATGTTTTGAAGATCAGGTGATTGCTTGACTTGCCGGATTACTTCGCGGCCGGAGATTCCGGGCATCATCAGATCGCAGATGATAAGATCGGGTGGACGCTGAGCCAATTCATCGAGACCCTTTTGCCCTCCAAGTGCCAGACGTATCCGATAACCCTTGGTATTCAGAACGGCCCGGATCATATCCAGTACATCTTTTTCGTCATCGATTACCAGAATATCTTTCATCAGCAGAAGACAATCACCATTTACGGAAGGAATGATCTGAAAAGGATTGTCCCTAATGGTTAGGGCGTCAAGTTTTGGCTTGGATTTCCCATGCAGAGAACCATTTCCCTCAGGAGCAGAGACATGTTGAATCAGGAACAAAGCCGACGCGATTTTCTTATGGCAGGAGGAGCCGTTGCAGCAGGTTTGGCAATCGCTTCATCCTTGGAAGCCCACCCGGGACATTCCCATACTCCGGGTAGCCAGCCCACCGATAGTCTTGCCTTGATGCACCTACTTTTCCACGGAGCCACGAACGAAGCTGGTGAGTTTGCTCTCCCTGAACTGCCTTATGCTTTGGACGCTTTGGAACCCCATATCGATGCAAAAACAATGGAGTTGCACCATTCAAAACACCATGCCGCTTACGTGAATAACGCGAATGCTGCGCTGAAGGCGATGGCCGGAATGCGCGAAAGCGGAGATTTTGCCTTGGTGGATCACTGGAGTGAGCGGTTGGCATTCAACGCAGGGGGGCATTATTTGCATACCATGTTCTGGAATTGCATGAGACCCAATGCCGGTGGTGAGCCACAGGGTGCATTGGCCGAGGCCATCACACGGGACTTTGGAAGCTTTGCAGGATTCAAGGCGCACTTTTCCGCAGCAGCCAAAGGTGTTCAAGGCTCGGGTTGGGGGCTGATGGGCTTGAGCATCGCTTCAGGACGTTTGGAAATTTTACAAGCTCAAAACCAACATTTGAATACAAGTTGGGGCTTTCTTCCCCTGCTTGGTGTGGATGTTTGGGAACACGCCTACTACCTGAAGTACCAGAATAACCGGGGCCAGTATGTGGATAACTGGTGGAATGTTGTGAATTGGGTGGAAGTGGGATTGCGGTATGACTTGGTTGTGGCGGCGTTGAAGAAATAATGTGACGCACCAACAAACAAAAAAGGGCTCCGAGAAACTCGGAGCCCTTTCTATATGGAATCTGATGGGTGATTAGCTGGTGGACTTTGAAAGTGGTCGGTCTCGGCTGATGAACTCAATTTCGCCAAGAGCATCTGTCACTACCATGCGGTGGGCTTTGCGGCGTTCCGCTTCAAGGATCTGCTGAATCCCGGTGATGGTTTTGTTGAGATCGCTGTTCACAATCACGTAGTCGTAGAGCGAGGCGTAGCGAACTTCCTCACGGGCATTCGTCAGGCGAAGAGTGAGTTGATCTTCGGCGTCGGTTCCCCTGGAACGTAGACGTTTTTCCAGTGTGGCAATGCTTGGGGGAAGAATGAAAATGGTGACAGTATCAGGCATGCGTTCCTTGATGACAAGGCTGCCTTGAACGTCTGCGTCGATGATGGTGTCCATTTCCTCATTTAGGCGGTTTTGTACTTCTTGGTAGAGGGTTCCGTAGTAGTTTCCGTGAACCCGAGCGTATTCAATAAAGGCACCTTCATCAATGAGGCTTTGAAATTCTTCTAGGGTTTTGAAGTGGTAGTGAACGCCATCCTGTTCATCGGGGCGGCGTTTGCGAGTGGTGGCGGAGATGGCGTAGGAGAGGGAGGAGTCGTTGGCAAGAATGCTCCGGAGCACGGTGGACTTGCCACCCCCGGAGGGTGCCGAAACGAGAAACAGGATACCGCGCCGTTTGAGTTGGAATTCAATCATGGGTACTATCCGTCCTTTTTGAGAATATCGTTTTCCCGGGGCAGTACTGTCAAGGTTTGCGTCGATCTTTTTTTGTGTTGGAAATGGGGCGCTTTATTGAATCAAGTGCTCATCCAACGGAGACGCCGACTGGAGTCGCCAATGCTGAGATTTTCCATACAAAGCAGGTTGGCAATTTCCCATATTTCGGCTTTCTCAGAGCAGAGGCTGCATTCGATAACAGCTCCGTCTGTGAGGTTCCAAAGTTCGGGATTATTGTCCGCGGCAAAAACAGCGGGCCCCCGATTGATTTGGATGCGAATGTGGGAATCCTGCGAAAGCACGATGTGGTTCACCGGTTCGGTGCTGTTGTTGAAGGCAAGCCCAAGCCCGACGTGGATGATGGAGTTGGTGATGGCACGGTAGTACGCGGAAGAGCCGAAGGGGGTTGCGATCACAAGCCCATCGCCAACGACTTCGGCAAAAGGGGCCATGCCGTTGATTTCCACACGGTAGCGAACCGCAGAAACCACCCGAGAGTTGTGTAGTACCACATCATTCATGGCGACAAGTTTCTTGCCCGACATGCGTGCTTCCAGCTTGGGAAGGAATGTTTTACTAGCCTTCCCCGAGACAACACGTTCCAGAATGGAGCGGAATTCCGGTTCCGCCTCCTGGAAGTTGGGGCGTTTGCGGATGGGCACTTTGGGGACGGATGGGTAAACGCGCTCTGCTCCCAAAAGGGTTCCGTCACCTCCGTAGCAAATACAGAAATCCACTTCGCGCTCATCGGGTTGGCAGAGGGTGATTCCCAAAGATTGCACCAAGGGGGCGATGTGTTGGGAGTGTTCCCCAAGGAGGTAGGCTTTGTGGGGCATGCGGCGGATTCCGTTTGGAAAGGTTTATGGAGTTGTGTTAACAAATGCCTCAAGCGGCGGGAATGGAAATCTTGCATGACGCACAGCGCGGGGTAATTTCTGTCGGTATCCTGGAACAAGCGGTTTGGGCGGTGTTTATCGAAGAAAACTATTGCCGGTATGGATTGATCTCTTGACCCTTATTTTATGATGCATGGAATACCTTGGCTAAACAAGTTTTGAATAGAAACGGGCATAACGATGAAAGTTGGTGATGCATTTATTCGTCACACCACGTACTGCTTCCAAGTGTTGGAAGGGATTCGGCAGGATGAATTCAACGAGCATGGCTTGTGGCCTACACCCGAGCCAGCAGTGGTGGATGAACCGAGTCAGGAATTCTTGTTGGGCCAGTTTCAGCGCTGGAAGGATTTGGTAAAAAAATATTCCCAAGTTTCCCAAACGATGGATCTTCGGGAAATGTTTATCATCGCCTTGGCCGTACAACGCTTCCCCGGGCCCGTTCTGGAGATAGGAACTCACAAGGGGATTACCACGTGCCTGATGAGTGAGGTGATGAACCTTTTGAATCGTCAGGATCATTTGTACACGGTGGAACTTTTCAAATCAGATTATGTGGGAATTGCCGGGGACGAATACCCCGGAGAAAGTTATCTGAAGGCGCTGGTTCAGTTTCGTCAGCAGCCCCCGTTGCAGCGTGTGGTTCCAATCATCGGGAATTCCCATGATTTGAAACCGATGTTCTTCGGCCTTCGACCGATTGTTATTTTTATCGATGGGAATGCGACGTACGAGAGTGTTCAGGAGGATTTGCTGATGTTGAGATTCTTCAACCACAAGCACGTGTGCCTGATCCACAATGCCAATCACAAAGGGGTGATGAAAGCGGTTCGGGAACTGCATGCATACGGGCAGCATCACTTTTGCAACTTCCACACGGGTGAAAAGAATCAAAACGGCATGGTGGCTCTTTCCAAGAACTAGGAAATGAGCTAAAAAGATGTCCGGGGGTTTGATGGGGGAACTGTTTTTGTGCTCGCCCCCAAACCAAATCCTCTCCATATTGTACCAATTGCCCAAGTTGAGCTGATCGTATGAACCCCATTCATTTCTGTTTCTGCCTTCACCATCACCAGCCTGTGGGGAATTTTGATCCCATTTTTGAGGAAGCCTATCGCCAGGCGTATCTTCCTTTTTTGGAGCTTCTGGAGTGCTTTCCATCGTTCCGGGTGTCGCTGCATCATACGGGACCGCTTTTGCTTTGGATCACAAAAAATAAACCCGAGTATCTGGAGCGTTTGGGGAATCTGGTGGACTCCAAACAGGTGGAGTTGCTGGGCGGAGCATTTTATGAAGCAATTCTCCCCATGATTCCCGAACGGGACCGGGTGGGGCAGATTCAATTGATGAGCAATTGGTTGGAGCGGGTGTTTGGGGTTCGGCCCCGGGGGATGTGGCTTGCAGAGCGGGTATGGGAACCGGGGTTGCCCAAGACTATCCGAGAGGCCGGTTTGGAATTTCTTCTTTTGGATGATTTCCATTTGTTGGGTGCTGGTATACCGAAGAACCAATTCAACGGGTATTATACCACGGAATCAGAAGGGGCTTTGGTAAACGTGTTTCCAATCGATGCGGGGCTTCGCCAGCGGATTCCCTATGCTGAAACGACTGAGGTTTTGGAGTTCTTCAAGGATCTCTCCCGCTCTGGCGTTACGCTTCCCCTTACAGTGATGGGTGATGACGGCGAAAAATTCGGTGTTTGGCCGGATTCCTTTTGGTATTGTTACCGTGAGGGGTGGATGTACCGGTTTGCGGAGTTGATGACCAATAATGGAAATTGGTTGAAAATGAAGACGCTTTCAGAAGTGCTGGATAGTACCGGTCCTTTGGGGAAAGTGTACATCCCGAGCGGCTCTTATCCAGAGATGATGGAATGGTCCATGCCGGCTTCCACCCGGTTGGAGTATGAGGAATGGAGAAAGGCTCTGCCGGCAGCAACCGACCCCTACAACAATGAATCCCGCCGGTTTGTTCGCCCGGGTTTCTGGAACGGGTTCCTGGCCAAGTACCCTGAGTCCAATCATCTTCACAAAAAGATGCTCCGGATCAGCAGACGGTATGAATTGTTGACGGAAGAACAAAAGAAATCTCGGGTTGGGCTGCAGGCCCTGGATTCCCTCTGGCAGGGGCAGTGTAACTGCGGTTACTGGCATGGGTTGTTTGGGGGATTGTATCTCACCAACATTCGGCACAGTTTGTACAATCGCTTGATTCAGGCTGAATCGGCGATTAACTCCCTCTTCCATGAAGGGAAATCCGATTGGGTGAGCGTCACGACCGAGGACTTTGATGCCGATGGTTCCGAGGAAGTTTTTGTTCAAACGGGTTCACAACAGTTGGTGATTCAGCCCCACGCGGGGGGAATGCTGGTGGAGCATGATTTAACTCCGTTGAACTTCAATTTGCATGATACATTAATGCGCCGGTTTGAGCCGTATCATCAGGAGTTGCTTGCGGCACAGCCGTCCAACAACCTTCGGGTAAAGGAACAGAACCTTCAGAATCATTTGGTGGAGGATTTGTGGCGCCGGGGTGCGTTGATCGACCACTTTTTTGATGCTCGTATGGAGGCGGAGGATTTTCGCCTGATGACGCATCAGGAAGCGGGTGATTTTGTTTTCTCCCCCTACAGTTGCAGTTGGAAGGAACAGAAGACCAAAGCCGTGATTACGTTGGAACGTTTGGGGGCGGTGCATACGGATCAGGGAACACATGCGGTTCGATTGGAGAAAACGCTAACGATTCCGGCCGGCAAAGCGACGGTGAAAGTTTCCTACAAGGTTACCAACCTTTCCCCGCACAAGCTGGAGACCCGGCTGGGTGTTGAGTCCACCGTGAACCTGCTCACAGGCTCGGCCCATGACCGTTATCACCGGATTAGTTCGGGGAATTCCCTGAAGGGAGCCGCCTATGGAAATGTGGTGACGGAAGGGGACATGTCCCTCGGTTCCGTGGGGCAGGTGCCGAAAGTTTCCCAGGCGGTAATGGTGGATGAATGGCAAAAGCTGGAACTGATTTGGAAGTTTCAAACGCCGTGTACGCATTGGCGTTTCCCGATTGAGACAGTTTCCAACTCCGAATCCGGGTTGGAGCGGATTTATCAGGGAACTTGCGTGATGTTTGTGTTTGATTTGAATTTGAAGGCCGGTGAACAACGGGAATTCGAGTGGGATTTTACCGCCGTCTCAGAATGACGCTTGGCTTGAAAGCGGGCGCCACTGATCATCGGTCAATCCGGGATCACTTCATGGAAGCAGGTGTATGATGAAAACCTTCCGAATTGCATTGGGAACAGATCATGGAGGGTTCTCTGACAAGAATCTGATTCGCGATCAGTTGGCTGCTTCCGGGCACGTTGTGGTGGATTGCGGCACTTATCAGGGAGAGTCCACCGACTATCCGATCTTTGCGGGCCGTGTGGCAGAATTGGTCTCCATGGGGCATGTGGATTTTGGAATAATTCTTTGCC
>JANRMB010000062.1:0-6631 GCA_033761985.1 Candidatus Sumerlaeia bacterium
GTGGCGTAATTCACGTTCCCCAAAATCACGAACACGTTCCCCTCGCGGTCACCCGACACACTCGTATTCGATCCATCGGGGACACCCACCAGCAGATCCCCCTCGCCATCGTTGTTCAAGTCCCCCCCGCCAGACACCACCGTGCCAAATTGCTCGCCAGCCAACACACCATCAATATGGAACCCATACGGTTCCACCAGGGTCAGCGTATCCAACACACCGCCACCTGCCAGTGGATCCGTCCCCGAACCCGTACCGAACTGATTGGTCCCCAACAGAATGGTGACACGTCCTGTATTGTAATCTGATTGATCATGGAGCGGAGCCCCAAAAGCGAGATCATTAAAACCATCGCCATCAAAATCCTCGATCATCGCCACGGAACGACCAAACCGAGCGTCCGTTGTTCCTCCGTAAAGAACAAAACCATCGTCCCCATTAAAACGAGAATTATTCCAAACAGTGCCACCAGCCAATGGGTCGCCCAATTGCCCTGTCCCCAAAAGCCCGTCACCGAAAATCACATACGCCCGCCCGGCCCTCACCCTCGAAGGAACAGAGGCCAGAATCGTCCCGAAGACCATGTCATCAATTCCATCCCCGTTCACATCCATCCCCCCATCAATGGAACTCCCCAGCAGATCATACGCCGCCTGACCCCGCACCACAAACCCTGCCCCGGTGGGTAGTGCCGCCATGTCCAGCACACCAGTACCCGCCGTGGGGTCATCCACGCCCCCGGTGTTCCAGGACTCGTTGCCGAACAGTACGTAAATTTCCCCCTGATCACGATTCGGGGTGGACACCTCGCCGTACGGGGCCGCGATGGCGAAGTCCGCCAAACCATCGCCGTTGATATCCCCAATCGCCCCGGCGGTGTACCCAAAAAAATCCTCCGCCGTGGCTCCTTGAAGCAAAAACCCATCAGAGGGCTGCAAACCGGAAATATTGAACGTCGAGCCCCCGGAAAGGGGATCGTCATTCAGGCCCGTTCCCCAAACAGCCGAACCGAAAATCACATACGCCTCACCGGCCCGGGTCCGCCCTTTGGGATTATTATACGGTACCGTCACCAAGGCCTCACTCAAACCATCGCCGTTGATGTCCCCAATCAAACGAACTGTTTTCCCTGCAAAGTCATTTGCCGTGGGGCCGTTGAGGATAAACCCATTCGTCCCGTTCAAACTACTCAGATCAAAATTTTGCCCCGCCACAAAACCGGGTATCCCCGCAGCCATCGCAAACGACGCCGCCAACACTCCGCTCCGCAACGGCGAGCGACTCATCAACTCCAACATAGATCTTCTCATGGCAGGCCCTTACCAAACGCTGAAAAATGCTCAATCCTGAACACTGAAAGTATGCGGGCTTCTCCGCCGGTTCGACAATCAAAAATCGACGGTGGGCCTTTGCAGTCACCCCTTCGATTCCATTCCCCCATCGATCCGGTAAGCGGCGAGAATCACCGCCGTGGAAGTCTTGACATGGGCCAACTTGATTTCAGCCGAAATCGGTTTGTGAATTCCCCACATCGCCTCGGTAAATGTTACACCCCTGACCAAACTCAAGAACTGATCGGCCACCACCATGGGATCTTGTGGCTTCAACAACCCCTTTTCCATAGCAAGCGAGAATGCCTCACCAAGCCGCCTCTGGGTTTCAAGTGGCCCCTGCTCATAAATCGTCTTCATCAACTCCGGCATTTCATGGGCATAGGCGCCAATCATTTGGTTGAAAGTCCGCAACTCATCGCCGTGAAGCAAATCCAACAGATGCACCCCGAATGTATGGAGAAACTGCTCCAGATGGCCGATGGATTCTGCGACATTAGACGGAATCTTGACAATATAACTCGTTCTGAGTTGCTCCACCACGTTTGCAAAAAGCGCCATCTTGTCGGGGAAGTGATTGTAAAGAGTTGCTTTGGAAACATTAGCCTCTCGGGCAACCTCCTCCATGGAGACCTCGCGGAATCCCCGCGCCATAAAGAGTTTACGTGCGGCAATTTCAATGGATTTGCGCTTGCGGAGGCTGGGGCCCCGGCGGGGGGAATCGGTGCTGGAACTCATGATTTGGCCGGGTTGGCATTGGCATTGCTGAACTGAACCGTACAGTTCATTTTGGTGAATCTTATGTGGCTCATCGCTCTCAAAATGCTCTTCGGCGACCAGACCAAGTACCTCGGACTCGTCCTCGGCGTCGCCTTCTCCACACTCCTTATTTGCCAGCAGCTATCCATTTTTGTGGGCCTTCTCAATCGGTCGGCGAGTGTTATCAACGATATTCCTGCTGTTGATATATGGGTGTCTGACCCGAGCGTCAACAATCTCGACCGAATTTTTCCCATGCGCGACACTGAAACCACCCGGGTTCGTGGTGTGGAAGGTGTTGCATGGGCTGTGCCGCTGTTCAAAGCCCAAGTCTCCATCCGCACTCCCCAGGGGACTCTCGATAGCGGCAACCTGATTGGTGTGGACGATACCTCTCTCGTCGGTGTTCCCGATCAGTTTCTTCACGGTTCTCTGGAATCCCTCTTTCTACCGGACTCCATCGTTCTCAGTCGTGAGGCGTTTTCTCTTCTGTTTCCCGGGAAGGAATTTGAAGAGGGTTTGGAGATTGAGCTCAACGATCGCCGCGCAAGGATTGTCGGCGTTACATCCAGCAGCCTTGCTCTTACTGGCGCCGTCACCGTTTTCTGCCGCTATTCCTTGGCCACACAATACACCAACAACGGCCGCAACCAACTCAGTTTTGTGCTCGCCAAGGTGCAGGAGGGAGCCGAACCAGCAGAGGTGGCTCGCCGAATTACCGAAGTTACCGGTCTTCGGGCGCACACTCGCCCCGAGTTCAAGGCTTCCACCATTGCCTATATCATCAACAACACCGGGATTCCTATTAGCTTTGGTGTGGTTGTTTTTCTCGGAATCATCGTTGGGATTGCGATTGTGGGGCTCACGTTCAATCAGTTCATTGTGGAAAACATCCGCCAATATGGGGCGCTGAAGGCGCTTGGGGTTTCCAACCGAACGCTTACCGTGATGACGATGATTCAAGCCGCCACCGTGGGGATCATCGGTTATGGGTTGGGGCTCGGTGTTGCCGCCGCTTTCTTCTATTTTGTCCCCCCCAACTCCAACGGTTTGCGGGGTTTCTTTCTGCCCCCAGAGGTCTGCATCTTCATGGCGGTGGTCACTGTAATGATTATGCTTCTTTCCATGATAGCAGGATTACGAAAAGTCTTCCGAATCGATCCTGCGGATGTATTCCGCTCATGACTGTCAACGCTCCAACTTCAACCACACCCCAACCACTTGTATCTGCCCGGGGGCTGAACAAATCCTTCGGCTCTGGTGAGGCGCGAGTCCATGTGCTGAAAGATATTGATGTGGAAATCCGCAAAGGTGAGATGACGTTTCTCATCGGTCCCTCGGGCTGTGGTAAAACCACCTTGATTTCCATTTTGGGGGCGATTCTTCACCCTGATTCCGGAGAAGTAAAGTTTCGGGAAGATTCCCTTTTTTCGCTGAGGGAGCGGAGACTTGCGGCTCATCGGCTCCGCCATTTCGGTTTCATCTTTCAACAGTTCAATCTGCTCAATGCGCTTACAATCACAGAAAATGCCGCCATCCCGCTTATTGCGCAAGGGGAGCAATCCCCCACTGCCACCCGCCGTGCGAGGGAATTGCTTTGCCAACTCGGATTGGAAAAACAACTCAACAACTACCCCGCACAGCTTTCTGGCGGCCAGCAACAACGAGTCGCGATTGCCCGAGCCATCATTCACGAACCCGCGCTCCTGATTTGTGATGAACCCACGGCATCTCTGGACGCAGCCACGGGTAGGCAGGTGATGGAAATTCTTCGTTCCTCTGCCATGAACCCCGAACGCGCGGTAATCGTGGTGACGCATGACAACCGGATCTATGAATTCGCCGACCGTATTATTTCCATGGCCGATGGCCGAATTGAATCAATTAAGGACACTTCGTCCCCCGGAAAGGATACCTAATCCATGCGCCGTTCCCCGCTCCTCAGCATCGGCCTCCCTATTCTTGGTGTTGCCTCTCTCGCCATCGGCGTTGTGCTCGTTGGCTTGGGCAAACCCAAGGTAAACGCCTCGGAACCCAGCATCACGCCGGTCACATCCCCCGCCGCTGCGGGTAAGGAAAGCACTCGGAGTTATATTGGTGCCGTGGGTGTTGTGGAACCAGACAGCGAGTTGATTTCCATCGGTACCCCGCGCTCCGGCATTGTGCAGGAGGTTTATGCGAAGTTGGGGATGATCGTAAACGTCGGAGATCCTTTGTTTAAAATTGATGACCGCACCGCCAGCGCCCTCGTGGGGACTCGCCAAAGGGAGTTTGAACAAGCAAAAGCCCAGTTGGAGGAACTCAAAGCGCAAATCCCCATCCGCCGGGCACAAATGAATGAGGCCGCCGCCCGAGTGGAAGCCACCAAGGCGCAGATCGCCTCCGCCGAAGCCGAAATCCTTCGCGCCGTCGCCGAACAAAGCGAGACCCAAAACCAACTTCGCATGGGCGAAATCCTCTTTGAAAAAGACGCTCTTGCAGAGGAAGAGGTCATTCGCCGCCGGAATCTGAACAATCAAGCCAACGCCCGAGTTCAATCCGCCAAGGCCCAGAAACAGTTGGCTGTTGCTGAAGCGAAGTCCGCCGAAGCGGAATTTGAAGAACGCCGGGCCAGCCTTGAGCTTCTGGAGGAACGTAACGGTGGGCCTGGCGCCTCCCTCCGGGCTCAACAAGCAGAAGTTGACAGTCGAGGTTCAGCGCTGGAAGCCGCAACGGTGGAGTATCAACTCCTCACCGTGCGCGCGCCCATTTTTGGGACGGTACTGCAACGCAACGTACGCGTGGGAGAATTTGCCCAAGCCGGTACCGCCTCAGAATCCCTCATGGTGATCGGTTCCCTGGGCACGCGCATGCTACGCATTCAAATCGATGAAGCTGACCTCCCCCGCTTTCAGGAGGAAAGCGCCGCCTCCGCAAGCCCCCGAGGCCGGGCTGCAAATCGCTATAATCTTGTTTTCAATCGTATTGAGCCCCTGATCAGGCCAAAAACAGAACTTGGCTCCAATGCCACAGAGCTGGTTGATACACGCGTTCTAGAGGTTGTTTATGCGTTTCAATTGAACGCGGAGCTCCCACCGCCGTACTTTGGTCAGCAATTCGATGTCTTTATCGATGCAACCCCCCGGAACTAATTCTGTCCCTTGCGGGAACAAAAACACTTCCGTATCCTCCAACCCATTCCGGGCTTTGGTTCCCGATTTCCCAAACTCCTCTCCGACGGATGTACGTCCTTCATGAAACTCCTTCGCACACCCCTGGGCACCCCACTCCTCATGGTTGCCGCAGCATTCCTTGCCGTGGCTGCACCGGTTTGCGCCCAGCTTTCCACCGGTACGCGCTTTTCCCAGCAGGGAAGCCTTACCGATGCCGGCCAACCCGCCAACGGCCAGTATGATTTTCAATTCGGATTGTTCACCGCCTCCACCGGCGGCAGCCAGGTGAACGCCATTCAAACCATCACGAACGTCACGGTGATCGAAGGGATCTACAGCGTAACCTTGGATTTCGGCGAGGCGTTCACTGGCGCCGAACGCTGGCTGGAAATCCGCGTGCGCCCCGCCGGCGGCCCCCAAGGCTATACCACTCTGACCCCCCGCCGCCCGCTCACTCCCGTTCCCTATGCGTTGTTTGCAGGAAAAGCCCAAACCGCTGTGCAAACGGATTCCGCCACCCGCATCGATTCTGAAAAAGCCGACTTTGGCACCGTGACCAATGGCAACTCCACGCTCGGTGAAGTCAATATCAGCGGCCCCAACAGCGTAAACACCACCATCACCGGGCACCCGAACAACCTCGATTTTGGCAACATCCTCCTTCGGAACTCTTCCGGAGCCACCCGGTTGGACCTGAGCGCCAACCCTGTGAACATTGGCTTTATCTCTGCCCTTGGGAGCAACGGCACCCGTAACGTGGCCATCACCGCCCCCGATAGCAACCGCAGCCACGGCATGGTGGTGATCTATAACGACGACTCCAGCACCACGGATATTGTGGCCGAAATGCTCTCCGTACCCGATAGCGGTGGCCGCGTGCGCGTGTATGACGTGAACGGTAACACCCGCAACGCCGTGATGGAAGCCCGCACGGACGACAACCGCCACGGTTACATGGCCGTCTTCGACCGCGACAACAACGCCCAGGCGGGGATGTTTGTGGATACCAGCAAGCGCGGCGTGATTTTCTACGATCTCGACGCCACCAAGATTCTCCCGGAAGGCAAATCCGTGGAGCACCGCTATTCACGCCTGATCGGCCCCGAAGTTGGCCTTTACGCCCGGGGCACTGTGAAACTCACCGATGGACGCGCCACCGTGGAACTCCCCGCCAGCTTCTCCGAGGTTGCCCTTCCCGGCACCGTGACCGCCCACCTCACCCCCATGGATGCCGCCAGCCGAGGCCTAGCCGTGGTGCAACTCACCCCGCAAACCCTGGAAATCCGCGAACTCCAAAACGGTACCGGAAGCTATTCCGTTCAATACCTGGTGCTTGGGGAACGGAACGACGTGACCGCCGATAAGGACGGGGCAAAAATCCCCGGCGAA
>JANRMB010000063.1:0-17174 GCA_033761985.1 Candidatus Sumerlaeia bacterium
GCAGGAAATGATTCGGCGGGCGCAGTTGTTCCTGGCGGAACGGCAGATTGGAATTACTCCGCATACCACGCGGCGACAGCAAGCGGCGGCGGCGATGGCGAACAAACCCTGATTCAAGCATGATGGGAAGGCGTGGCGAGGGTGTCACGCCTTTTTATTTCGGAATCAAATTTGCTCAGCTTGTTCTCAGCTAGGGGTGCCGCGGCAGTTCATCTGCCCGGCTGAGAAAATACCCTCTGAACCTGATCCGGATTATACCGGCGTAGGAATGCGAGAACTTTCCCGTCTGTTGGCCCTTCCAAAAGGCCAAAATATTGGGGTAAGGTTCCTGAACAATGAGGCGGCGCGCAGCCAGAAAAGTTTGTTCAGTCTCACCTCGTTTCGTCCACCCGCCCAAGTCACATCCGCCCGGTTCGAATCTTCTTTCCAAGGAATTCGTCCCATGCGAATCATACCCAACACCCAACCCAAGGCGTTCACACTGATTGAACTCCTTATCGTGGTGGCGATTATCGCCATCCTCGCCGCCATCGCCGTCCCGAACTTTCTGGAGGCTCAAACCCGCTCGAAAATCAGCCGGGTCAAGGCCGACCACCGAACTCTTGCCACGGCGATTGAAATGTATCGGTTTGACAATAATGGCTACCCTACGGGGTTCGATCAAATCACCCGCCCGGGTGATCTCGGAAGCCACAGTATCTTCCTGCTTTCCACCCCGATTGCCTATGTGACGAGCGGGGATTTGCAGGATCCCTTCTATCCCGTGCGCGATGACCGCCCCATGTACACCACCTATCAGTATGATCCGATGACTCCCGATGGGCGGATGATCAGCATCTACAATGTGGACGGCTCGTATATCCGCGCCGATGAAAAACCCACGTGGTGGTTGCTCATTAGCGCCGGTCCCGACCGCGATACCTACTTCACGTACAACCTGAACAGCCCTGACGATATCGAGTTTAGCTTCCGCACGGCCGATGCGGACCCGGTGCCGTTTTATTCCACGGTGTACGACCCCACAAACGGAACCGTAAGCCGGGGGAATATCTACCGCGCTGGCGGATCGAGCATGAACACGGCGGGGCGTGTGGTGAGTGGTTTACAATAAATGTTGTAACTACTGATTTCTCAATGTGAAGTGAAAGGGGCTTTTTTGGCATAAAGCCCTTTTTACCGCTTGACGGAATCATTCCCAGCTGAGTCAATTGCCTTTGAAAACTTCTGAGAAGTTTCAAAAATCTAAAGGAGAATATCCATGAAAAAAGTATTGTTTGCCGCTGCACTTCTTGCGGCTGCTTCCTCCGTCCAAGCACAAGTGACTGTCGGCACTCCGATCGTTATCAACGTAGGCTCCGTTGCTGTTGCACCTCAAGGTGTTGCGGTTGCTAATAACGCGGTTTATGCAGTAGGTTTCACTAACCGTTCTATTATCAAGGTTTCTGATGTTACATCTACTCCAACTCTTACTACTATTGGCAACCTGAATGCCGTTACAACTTGGGCTGCCGCTTCTCGTGGTCCTCAAGATTTGGACATTCTTGGCAACACCCTGTATATCTTCTCTGACAACGGTACTACCGGTATTCTTAACACAGTTGACCTTACAAACGACACATTGGGCGGTACCACAGTAACTGCAACTCCCAATAGCCGTATTGCAGGTGGATTTGTTGCGAGCGCCTCTTTGATCTACGGTGCCAAACCTGATTCTTCAACCATTCGTACTCTCGATGGGACGCTTACCCAGACAGGTCTTTCTGCAGCAGGTGGTGCTGGTTTCGTAACTCCTTTCCGGGATATCGAAGTAATTGGCACTGATTTGTTCTATGTATCTGCAAATACTGGCGGCGCTGCTCCCCACACGATTGGTAAATTTGCACCGGTAACTGGTTCTTCTGACATCGCAACTGCCACTTTCACCGGCTTTTACACACCTGCACTCGCAGATGCTGCAGGTTCTCGCAACCACGTTGGTCTTGCAACTTACACACAAGGGGCGACAACCTATCTTGTGTTCCCACAATCCAACACAACAACTCCAAGCGGAAGCGTAGCATTTATTGATTCTACCAACGCCTCTAACGTCACAACTGTCGGCTCTGCTGCTCTCTCCGGCCGTCAGCTTACTGGTGTTGCTGTTGGTACAATCAATGGTGTAACTTACCTTGTGGTTGCCAGCCAAAACGGTGGAACAAACCCCAACGAACTTTACCTCTTCCCCATCACCAGCGCTGCTTCCAGTGTTGAGTCCTGGAACCAATACTAATTCAAACCAAAAAAAGAGGACATTGTTAAATTGTCCTCTTTTTTTCACCCTTGATTATTTATTACTTATCTGATTTAGGAGACCTAAAATGAAAAAGTTAGTTACTGTAACAATGTTTTTACTGGCGAGTACTAGTTATGCAGACGATACTAAAGATTCTTGGCAAGGTGGTGATTTCTTTATTGAACCCACTGCTGGAACCCCTCCTTTGCAAATTCCGACCGATCTTGTTCAACGTCATGTTTTTAACGCTCAAAGTCGTTCTCTGAACGTTTTCGGCGATAGAATTACAAATAATGAGGTTAATGAGCGTGGAGCATTCGGTAGGTCTAAAAGAGAGAATTTTTGGATCGGTTTAGAATGTTGGCAATTTGATGAAACTGATGACGAAACGCCTGCAGTGGGAGGACAAAATAATGGAATCATCTCTGATCCTAATATCGGAACTGTGGGTGGACTCATTTATGGCGCTTATTCAGGCGATGCATACAAAACCACTGCAATTGGTGGACTTTCTGCAAATGCAGTGAACATGACTCGGGATGAGGCATCAAATTCTACAGCGAACAAACGGGTATCTTTACTTGGTTTTGCAGCGACCGCGACCAATTCTACCTTTTCTGGAGTAATTAATGATCAAGGGACTCCTGATGAGTCTGATGATGAATTAAGTCCATTCTTTTCAAAAGCGCTAAACGATACAATGACAGCTGCCTTGTTCAACGTTACAATGGATGCAAGAAAAACTTCAACTAACACTCAAACTGTAACTGGTACCGTTAAAGGTATTGACGTGCTTATCCAAAATGGCATCGGTAACGATGGCAAATATGGCGTGGAGGGTGAGAGTGTTATTGGCGTTGATGTTTCGTTGAAATTGGGTAATTATAATGATTACTCAATTTATGGACTAATTAACGATTACATCGGTGTGAAGGTAAATTACCCAGATCATGTTGCCTACTTCAATGATCCATATGATCCTGAGACTAGATTCAGTACGAATACTGAGGGGATTGCTTCCAAATCTTTTGGTATTTTTGTTCAAGGAGAGCAAACGTCTTATAGCGCAACTGAACTCGATAATAAAAAAAGTACACTGTCTGGAAACTACAGCTATGCTGGATTTAGGTCAGAAGCGCCTCATGAAATTGCAGATAAACGTATAGAGGATCCATTATCAGCGATAACTTACTCAACAGGTTATTTACCAAGTGATCGCCCTGTTTATAAATTTACCGGATCAAATTCGAAAATAATAAATAATTCATTGAATAATTTATATTATCCATCTGGTGTCGAAGGCCAGCGAATTCTGATCATAAATGCTGGAACAGGAAGCCTTACTGTTTCTGAAACTACGAACTCTGATCTGAGTTCTTCATCGATCGTTCTAAATCAATACGATACGATTTCATTGATCTATATTGATAATAAATGGCGCCAAACGAGCTATTCAAATAACTGATTTCACCATGGCTGGTGAGTACGCCATTCACCGTCTCCCCGGAGCCTCCCTCAATAGGAGGCTCCGGTTTCATTTTTACCTACGGTTGCCGATCGGTTGCATCGTCGCTGCGGCGTCGCACACCTATTGATTCCATGATTCCATTTGATACGCACCATCTTTAGAGTGTTCCCTCATAACATTCTATCTTCAATGCTTTCAGTAATTTACAACCGGATTAGCGCCTCTGGATGCCTTGGCCTTGCTCTTGCACCCTAGCAACCCAAGAACTCTCTCCCGTATCTGGAGGAAACATTAGCATTATGAGTAAAATCATCGGTATAGACTTGGGCACCACGAATAGTTGCGTGGCGGTTATGGAAGGCGGCGAGGCGGTGGTGATCCCAAACTCTGAGGGCGCACGTACCACTCCCTCCGTGGTGGCTTTCACCAAGGATGGCGAGCGGCTGGTGGGGCAAATTGCCAAGCGCCAAGCCATCACCAACCCCGAAAACACCATCTACTCCATCAAACGATTCATGGGAAACAAGCTCGACGACGTAACGAGCGAGAAGCAGCGCGTTCCTTACAAGATCGTTCGGGCGGAGAACGGCGACTCTGCGGTGGATATCTCCGGGCGTTCCTATTCCCCGCCGGAAATCAGCGCGATGATTCTTCAAAAGATGAAGCAAACGGCAGAAGATTATCTGGGGCATAAGGTTACCGAAGCGGTGATCACCGTTCCCGCGTACTTCAACGATGCACAGCGCCAGGCAACCAAAGATGCCGGGAAAATTGCGGGCCTGAACGTTCGCCGAATCATCAACGAGCCCACCGCTGCTGCCTTGGCCTACGGTTTGGACAAAAAGCACGACCAAAAAATCGCCGTTTACGACTTGGGTGGCGGTACGTTCGATATCTCCATTCTGGAACTTGGCGATGGCGTGTTCGAGGTGAAATCCACGAACGGGGACACACACCTTGGTGGTGATGACTTCGACGAGGTGATCATCAAGTGGCTCTCTGATAAATTCCGTGCGGACAACGGTATCGATCTTCTCAAAGATAAGATGGCCCTTCAGCGCCTGAAGGAAGCTGCGGAAAAAGCCAAGATTGAGCTCTCCTCTTCCAACAGCACCAACATCAACCTCCCTTTCATTACCGCGGACGCCACCGGGCCGAAACACCTGAACATCGACCTTTCCCGCTCTGAATTTGAGCGCATGGTGGATCATTTGGTGGAACGCAGCTTGGAACCCTGCCGTCGTGCTTTGAAAGACGCCGGGCTTACGGCTTCTGAAATTGATGAGGTCATTTTGGTTGGTGGCTCCACCCGGATCCCCATGGTTCAGGAAGCCGTGAAGAAACTTTTCGGCAAAACCCCGAACCGCTCTGTAAACCCCGATGAAGTGGTGGCGCTGGGTGCCGCCGTTCAAGGTGGTGTGTTCTCCGGCGATGTGAACGACGTGCTCCTGTTGGACGTAACGCCCCTTTCTCTCGGCATCGAGACACTCGGTGGAGTTTGCACCAAGCTCATCGAACGCAACACAACCATCCCCTACAAAAAATCCCAGGTGTTCTCCACGGCATCGGATAACCAACCCTCGGTGGAAATCCATGTTCTCCAAGGGGAACGGGAAATGGCCCGCGACAACAAAACGTTGGGAACTTTCAAGCTCGACGGTATTGCTCCAGCCCCCCGTGGTGTTCCCCAAATTGAGGTTACATTCGATTTGGACGCCAACGGCATTCTGAACGTAACCGCCAAGGACAAAGGAACTGGCAAGGAACAACGCATCACCATCGAGGCCGGCAGCGGGCTCAACGATCAGGAAATCGAAAAACTGGTTCGTGAAGCGGAATTGCATGCCGAGGAAGACAAGAAGAAACGCGAGGAGATTTCTCTTCGCAATGAAGCCGATTCGTTGACGTACCAAGCCGAGAAAATGATCAAAGACATGGGCGACAAGTTGGATTCTGCCGATCGCGCGAAGATTGAAGCGGGGATCGACAAAGCCAAGAAAGCTCTGGAAGGCTCCAGCTTGGATGCCATCAAGTCCACAAAGGAAGAATTGGAAGCAACACTTCAGGCGGTGGGGCAAAAAATCTACGCCGCCGCGGGCGCAGCCCCCGGAGGTGCTCCCGGCGGGGCATCGCAATCCGGCAAAGCAGCCGATGATGTGGTGGATGCTGAATTCGAAAAAGTGGACGATAACAAGTAATCTATTTCCCCGGAGCCGAAACGTTTCGGGGAAATCTCTTCTTCATCACTCCACATAACCCTTGATTAGGAGGGGGTGTGGGGAGTACACCCACCAAACTTTTGTTGAAACTTCCCTATTTGGAACGAGATAGACCCTATGGCTACCAAGGAAATTCAGGATAACATCAACTACGAAGATGCCAAATACTTGTCCATCAGCGTGATTGCGCGGCGCGCCAAAGAGATCTCCAAGGCCCACCACCATCAGGCTCAAACAAGTGAAGTCTTCTTCGATCCCATCGAGGCGGCCTTGGAAGATTTCAACCGCGGCAAGCTTCACGTGTTTCGCCGTAATGAATTTACCGGTGAACTCGACAAGTTCTAAGATAACCTGTTGAAGAAAAATGTAGAAAATATGGTCGGTGCGATGAGTACCGACCATATTATTTTTTATCCGATTTATCGCGTTTTCCTTTACCAGATTGCCATGTATTTTTTTCAATTGCAGCGTAAAATACGGTTTGCCAGCACGAGGATTTGCCCCCAATTTCCTGCCCGTTAAAGACGACACTGTTGTGAGGATACACACCCGATGACGACACTTCTTTTGGATCTTCAATCAAACTTGATGGGGAACTATGGCACCCGGGATGTGGTGCTTGCCAAAGGAAAGGGGAGCCGCGTGTGGGATACCGAAGGGCGGATGTACTTGGATTTCCTGGGGGGAATCGCCGTTAACAATGTGGGGCATGGTCACCCGGAGGTGCTGGAAGCCATCCACGCCCAAGTGGATGAGCTGGTGCATTGTTCCAACGTTTTTTTGGTTCAACCGCAGTTGGAGTTGGCGGAAAAGCTGGTGGCGGCAACGGGTTTGGAGAAGGTGTATTTTGCCAATAGTGGGACGGAGATTACCGAAGGAGCGATGAAGTTGGCCCGGCGATGGGCACACAATACCAAAGGGGCAGGAAAACACACCATCCTTTGCGTGGAAGGAAGTTTTCACGGTCGGACGCTGGGGAGCATGAGCGCCACGTGGTCGCCGAAAGTGCGGGAGAACTTCGGCCCATTGCCCGAAGGAATTCGTTTTGTGAAGTTCAATGATCTCAGTTCTGTGGATGAACAGTGGGGCGAGGATGTTTGCGCGGTTTTGGTGGAAACAGTTCAGGGTGAAGGGGGTGTTCGGCCGTGCAGCAAGGAGTTTCTTCAAGGGCTGGAAACCCGTTGCCGTGAGCGCGGAGCCTTGTTGCTGATGGATGAAATTCAGTGCGGATTTGGGCGCACGGGGCATAAGTTTGCGTATCAGTGGGCGGGTGTAACGCCGGATGCCGTGTTGTGTGCAAAGGCGATCGGAGGGGGGCTTCCACTTGGGGCGTTGATTGCCAAAGCCGAGATTGCGGAACACTTGAACAAGGGAAGCCATGGCAGCACGTTTGGGGGTAACCCTGTGGCATGTGCGGGTGCCTGCGCGGTGGTGGACATTCTGTTTGATGAGGATTTTCTGACGGAGGTTCAGCACAAAGGGGAGTACTTCTGGAAGAAGCTGTTGGCGCTGAAGGAAGAGTTTCCCAATTTGATCACCGAAGTACGCGGGCCGGGATTGATGCTGGGGCTTCAGCTCACCTGCGACGGGACGGATATCCCTGTAATTGGGCGCAAACATGGGTTGTTGTTCAACTGTACCGCCCAAACCGTTTTGCGGTTTCTTCCCCCCTTGACGACTCCGATGGAGTTGTTCGACGAAGCGGTTCAAAAGCTGCGAACCACGTTGGTGGAATTTCAATCCCGCCAACATCAGGCTTGATCTCCAAGCCTTGAAATGGCATGATTCTCCTACAAAACTAGTAGGAGAATCAGATCTCCTTCATTTACAGGAACCACCCCGTTTATTATGGCCGACAATCAAGACGTCGATTTCTCGAAGCTTTCCAAAAACGAATTCCTCAAGGCGCATAGCGACGGCCTTCGTGGCAACATCGATCAAGAGGTGATGGACACCAGTGCTCCTGCCTTCTCTGAAGATGCTGTGCAGTTGCTCAAGCACCACGGCACATATCAGCAGGACAACCGCGATTTGCGCAGTGAACGCCGTAAGGCAGGGCTGGATAAAGCTTATTCCATGATGCTCCGCACGCGGACCCCCGGGGGCCTGATGTCTCCTGAACAGTATATTCTGTGCGATGATTTGGCCACCAAGTATGGTCAGGACGATCTTCGCATTACCAGCCGCCAAGGCTTTCAGTTTCACGGCGTGTTGAAAAACAATCTGCGGGCGTTGATTCATGATTTGAATCATTTCCAACAGATTTCCACGCAGGGTGCCTGCGGCGACGTTGTACGTAACGTCACGGGTTGCCCGGTGGTGGACATCGATCCCGCGTTCGCCGATATCAACACTGACATCCTGCGGATTGCGGCACGCATCAGCACACACTTTCTGGCTCAGTCCTCCAGTTACTATGATCTTTGGCTGGACGACGAACGGGTCGAGGTTCACGCCGATGGTTCCGTGGTATATAAATCCAAGGAGCCGAGCAAGAAAACCGAAGAGCCCATCTACGGGGAGCGTTACCTTCCCCGGAAGTTCAAGATCGGCATCACCGTGGATTTGGATAACTCCATCGATGTGTACACCAATGACATCGGGATTATTGCCCGCACGGAAGCCGGCCGCGTAAACGGCTTTGAAGTGCTGGTGGGTGGTGGATTGGGCCACAGCCACTCCAAAGAGGAAACCTATGCGCGTGTGGCCACTCCGTTGACGTTTGTGGAAACTGAAGAGCAGTTGATTGCCGTGGTGGAGGGTGTTGTTAAAGCCCAGCGCGACCACGGTAACCGGGAGCAACGCCATCTTGCCCGCCTGAAATACACGGTGGATCGCATGGGAGCGGACTTCAAGAAAGCAGTGGAACAACACGTGGGCTGGGAGATTCCGGCTCCGTTGTACCTGAAGCCCAAAGATCAGCCTCACTATCTGGGTTGGCACAAACAACATCAGCCCGGGCTGAACTATGTCGGCGTTTGGATTGAAAACGGTCGGGTTCGTGACTTCCCCGGAAGCTTCCAATTCAAGACCGGTCTTCGGAAAATTGTGGAGAAGTTCCGCCCTTCTGTTCGCTTGACTGCTCACCATAATCTGTTGCTGGCGAATATCCGCGATGAGGATGTGGCGGCGGTGAAGGCGTTGTTGGCAGAATACCATATTCCCACCGACACCGTGAGTGCGATTCGCCGTTTGGAAATGGCTTGCCCGGCACTTCCACTCTGTGGTTTGGCGCTTGCCGAAGCCGAGCGCGAGCTTCCCAAGGTGATTGAGGAAGTGGAAAAACTGGGGCATGGCGATGCCGATGTGATTATCCGCATGACGGGTTGCCCGAATAGTTGCGCACGACCCGAGACCGCAGAGATCGGTATCATTGGGCGTGGGCCCAACAAGTACAACCTCTACGCCGGTGGTGATCGTCTTGGAACGCGGATGAACACCCTCATCGCCGAAAGCGTTGTGGGGGAACAGCTTGCGCCGAAAATCGCCTCCATGCTTTCCGCTTGGAAAGCCGAACGGAATGGCCACGTGGTCACGTTTGGTGATTGGAGCCACACCAAAGGGAAGGAAGCTCTTCAGCAGTTGATCAACAACTGATTGCGGAGTTCCCCTCGTTTCCGGTCTCGGACGATTCCGTTTTCCCGATGTATGTGTTGCAGCTCGCCATAGCCTTCCGCGATGTAGCTCCGCTACGCCTGAGTCGGCTTTGGCTCACGCGCCTTGACCTCAGAAAAACGCCTCTCGTCCGTTATACGGAATCAATCTTATTCCCGGGTATGGAATGAAGAATTACGACTCATTCTCCCGCACCCGGTTAACCAGCTCACTTGTTTGGTTGCCGGGTGTTTTGCTTTCCAGCTTCATATTCCTTTTTCTCTTTGTGGCGTTTAGTCGGCTGACCACGCCGTTTGAACTGGAGTGGAACGAGGGGCAGAATGCCATGCAGGCGTTACGGTTCTCCCAAAGGATGGGATTGTATCCACATCCGGAATCCGGTTGGGTTCCGTACATGTACGCGCCGTTGTATCATCAGGTGTTGGGGATATGCTTCATCTTTGGAGGTGAGGAATTGGCGTGGGGTCGGCTGATCTCGATGTTGAGTACGCTGGCGACGTTATCTCTGCTCTTTTGGTGTGTGGTGGAGCACACGGGGAAGTGGAGTCTGGGGCTGCTTTCGGCGGGGTTATATGCCTCGATGTATGGGGCCTCGGGCTTTTTTTTCGACTTGGTTCGGAACGATGCGTTGAGCATTTTTTTGGGGACGTTGGGGATGGTTCTTTTGACGAGGAAATCTCCGAAGGTGATGCAGACGGTGCTGGGGCTGTTGGCGCTGGTCTTGGCCACTTGGACGAAACAGCCGTTTCTGGTGTTGTTGGTTTTGATGTCCCTTTGGTGCCTTTGGGCCAAACGGCCGGGAGCCAAAACGGCTGTTTTCCTGAATACCGCGTTGTTGGTGAATATGGGGTTGTTCTATCCCCGATGGGAGAATCCGGAGTTCTTCCGTTATGCCGTATGGAATGCCTTGAGCCACGCAAAGGACTATTCGCCTCTGTCGCCGGGAAGCCTGGGCCTTCCGTATGATGAAAATCCGTTGGAATCGGGTCGGGCGTTCACCCGTGAGTTTTGGGCGACAGCGATTCAGGATCCGCCGAGGGTATTGACTGTGGGATTTTGGCCATTGGTGTTCTGGATTCCGTTGCTTGCGGCCGGATTGGTCTATTTGAAATCTGGGAAGGGATGGGTGTTAATTCTTCCGATAATTCTGCTCGGCTGGAGTATTTGGGCCAGCTTGGGAGCCTTTTTGAAGTACGGGGGATTCAACAACAATTGGATGCCGTTTTTCGTGGTGGTGAGCGGGCTGGTTCCGTTGGCGGTGGCGCCGTTGTTGGCAAATCGGGGCTCACGGAATTTGGCTGCCATGGGCTTAGGTTGCCTGAGTGTGGCTCATCTCATCGTGCACCTGTACAATCCGGTGCCACTGTTGCCAAAAGCCGAGGATTACCGAGGCTATGAAGCACTGATGCAGGAACTGCGGGAGAAGAAAGAAGCGGGCGAATCCGTTTGGGTGGCGCACCATGAATGGTATGGCTACAAGACTGGTCATCAGGTTTTCTATAATTGGGATATGGTGCGTTGCGCCACTTATGCAGGCCAGCCTGTTCCGATGTGCTTCAGGGAATTGCTGGAATCCAACGAGGTGGATTGGTTGCTCTTGAATGCCGACCAATTGAAGGCCGAATGGACACCGATGGGGATGGATTGGATTGTGGAAGAGAACTTTGCCGCAAGTAACCCGGTGGCGTTGAATGATTCGATGTGGCCGAAGTCAGGTGCTCATCAGCGCCCGCGATTGTGGTATCGGCGGATCAACTCTGGGGAGCGTTCGGAAACAATTCAATCGTCTCGGGAATAATCTCAATACGGGGGGGAGCGTTCTCCTGAACAAAACCGAAGTAGAAGAGAGGAACGTAGCCAATTCGGATGACGTCGCCCGGTTTGATGGGCATCTCCGACTTGACCGGTACACCGTTGATGGTGGTGCCGTTCTGGCTCCCCATGTCCTGAAGCATCATTCCCTGATGAGTTAGTGAAATGCGGGCGTGGCGACGCGATACACTGGTGTGATTGAGGGCGAGGTGGTTATCGGGAAGGCGACCGATGAGAAGGTTGGTGACTTGGAAGGCGACGAGTCGGGGCCCTGAGGTGGTGGAAATGGCAAAAAGGAAGGTGCGGCTTTGTCGAGCTCCCCCGGGATTGGGCTCCTCCACGGAGTCGAGCATGGTGGCGTCTTCGGGCTTGATGGGGCTCACGGGAGTTCCCTCCGCAGGATTTTGGGGAAGTTGAACAAGTCTGCTGAAATGGTTTCGTGGAATGGGTGGCGACTCAATTCCAAACTTGCTGGGGGCAGTGTGTTGGGGAAGGGCGTTGCATTTTTCCTGAACTCATCGGTTGTGCTGGGAGGGGGATTCGGGAATACTTTTGCACTCTGTAAGCCACCCATTCTCTGGTTTGGGCTTTCGGAGATTTTCGGTTTTTGTTTTTCTTAAGGGTGTAATGCCATGGCTTCTCTTCCCAGTGAATTGCTGTTCCCAATTTATAACGGCGAGTATAAGATGGCGAGTATGCCCACGCTTCGGGTGGGCGTTGTGTTGGCGGAGGACGGTAAGCGTGAGGTGGAATTTGTAACCCGCGGGTTGGACTTTGTTTGCGTGGAATCCAAAAATCCCAACTTGGTGGTAATGGAATTCACAGGAAGGAATCGGTATAAAGCCTTCCGTTGCAGCGATATTGGCTGCCTGCAAGTTTCCCGGTGGGATGAGACCTCAAAAAGTTGGGAACAGCTTTGGCGCGGTACTAGTGAATCCATCCTTCAAGTGCGCCCGAAGGTGGAACCCGCCGAACGTACCCCTGGGATGGGGTTGCATGTTCGGAATATTGTGGCGGGTCGTGGCTTTCACTGGGTGAAGGAAATCGATCAGTATCTTCCCGGAATGGTGGAGATTCGGATACACAAGAAGTCGGGATTCCTACTGCTCATTAATCAACTCTCCGTGGAAGATTATCTCATCGGTGTGATCACCAGTGAAATGAGCCAGGATTGCCCCATGGAGTACATGAAAGCCCAGGCGATTGCCGCACGCAGTTGGCTGTTTGCTCAACGAAATGATTTGTACCGAGGCGAGCCGTTTGATGTTTGCAACGACGACCAATGCCAGCGTTACCAGGGCTCTGAGGCTTGGACGGCTGAGGCGATTCGTGCGATTCGCGAATGCGCCGGCGAAACACTGATCACCGAGTTCAATGGCTACTGTGATGCACGCTACAGCAAAAGCACGGGAGGAATTTCAGAGGATGCGGAACATGTGTGGCATGAACGGATTCCCGGTTTGGTGGCAATGGTGGATGCGCCAAAGCACGACCCCATTGAGCGTTTCTTTCCCGTGACGGAAGCGAATCTGGTGGAGTTTCTCACCGGGGATTGGTTGAAAGAAACAAAAGCCTATGCCAGTGGAAACACGGTAAACGAAGCCGAGTTGTTGCGCTATTTGGGGCGGGTTGATGTGGCCGGGGAATATTTCCGTTGGCGTGTTCCGCTCACGCAGGAGGAAATTCTCACGGCGTTGCGCAAACGCGGCGGGCTTCCAAACATCGGTGAAGTCGTGCGCTTGATTCCCCAGGAACGGGGACGGAGCGGTCGGCTCAAGCGCCTCACCGTGGAGTATCGGAATGCAGGTGAACAAAAGCTTCGCACGCATGATCTCAACAGCGAGTATGCCATTCGTGCGGGGCTGAGTACTTCGTTCCTGTTCAGTAGTTGCTTTATTATTGAGGAATCCCGCAACAGCAAGGGGACACTGGAAGCAGTGACACTGATAGGTGGCGGATGGGGACACGGCGCCGGGTTGTGCCAAATCGGCGGCTTGGGGCGTGCTCTCAAAGGGCAATCCTACAAGGAAATCCTTCTCGCCTACTTCCATAATGTGCGATTGGAAAACATCTATACTTTTGCTGTTCAACTTTGAGGAAGTGAGAAGTAATTCGCATGGCGCTTAGCCCCGAGGACTTTGTTCACCTGCACGTGCACTCGGAATACAGCCTGCTCGATGGTGCAAACCGCATCGGGCCGATGGTGAAACACGTTAAAGCGATGGGGCAAAAAGCGGTTGCATTGACCGATCACGGCGTTCTGTTCGGAGTTCTTGAGTTTTACGAAAAAACAAAAGCCGAGGGCATTCAACCCATCATCGGTTGTGAAGCCTACATCACTACCACCGACCGCAAAGCTCGGGGTGTTCAAGAAAAGGAAAATACCCACCACCTGCTGCTCTTGGCGGAAAACTATGAGGGATACAAAAACCTCTGCAAACTCAGTAGCATTGGCTACACCGAGGGATTCTATAGCAAACCCCGGATTGATTTCGAGGTGTTGGCGAAGTACTCCAAAGGGTTGGTGGCGACCTCCTCCTGCTTGGCGGGAATTATTCCGCAGCACTTAATGAAACAGGATTATGACGGTGCCACAAAGGCCACTGGGAAGTTTGTGGAGTTGTTTGGTGCCGAGCGATTCTTCATGGAGGTGATGGATCACGGCATCAAGCTTCAGCGCGAAGTGAACAGCGGAATCATCGATATTGCCAAGCGGCAGAATCTTCGCCTCATCGCCACTAATGATTGCCACTACATGACGCGTGAGGATGCGGAGATGCACGATTGTCTTCTCTGTATTCAAACAGGAGCACGCATGGCTCAGGAAAAACGCATGCGGTTCGACACTCAGGAGTTCTACGTGAAATCCACGGAGGAGATGTTCCAGATTTTTGGGGACATTCCCGAGGCGCTCACAAACACACGGCTAGTGGCGGAAATGTGCAATGTGGTGATGCCGAAAAAGCAGTATCGCATTCCGAAGTTCCCGTGTCCCCCTGGGCTCACCGAGATGGAGTTTCTGGAGCAAAAAGTTTGGGAGGGTGCTAACGAACGTTACGGGGACAGGCTGGATTCCGCACTTCGGGAACGGATTGCCTACGAACTTTCTGTCATCAGCAAGATGGGTTACCCGGCGTACTTTCTGATTGTGGCAGACTTTATTGCCCATGCCCGAAGTGTGGGGATTCCCGTTGGGCCGGGGCGCGGTTCTGCGGCGGGTTCCGTGGCGGCCTATTGCCTGAAAATCACGCAGCTTGATCCCATCGAGCATGGTCTTTTGTTTGAGCGCTTTCTAAATCCCGAGCGCCTTTCCATGCCGGATATTGACATCGATTTCTGCTTCGAACGCCGACAGGATGTGATCGAGTACGTTCGGAAAAAGTATGGCGAGGAATGTGTCTCGCAAATCATCACTTTCGGTACGATGAAAGCAAAAGCAGCGGTGCGGGATGTGGGGCGCGCGATGGATATACCGCTCCCCGTGGTGGATAAAGTGGCGAAGGCAATCCCGAACGATTTGGCGATGACGCTCCCCAAAGCGTATGAGCAATCGGCCGAATTGCGCGACATGATTGAGCAGGACCCGCAGATCAAAAAGCTCTTCGAAATGGCGAAGAAAATCGAGGGGATGGTGCGCCACGCTTCCACTCACGCTGCGGGGATCATCATCTCCGATCAGGACATTACAGAGTACGCGCCTCTCTACAAACCACCGAGTGAAGATCGTCCCGCCACGCAATTCACCATGACGGAATGCGAGGAGTCGCTTGGGCTTCTCAAGATGGACTTCCTCGGGATCAAGAACCTGACGATCATCAATCGGGTGGAACGGTGGCTGCGTGAACGCAACGGTGTGGAGTTGGATTGGACAAAAATCTCCATGAACGATCCGCTGACGTACAAGGTGTTGCAGGCGGGGCAAACGCTCGGGGTCTTTCAATTGGAATCCGGCGGCATGACGAATCTTGTGAAGCGCCTCAAGCCCTCGGAGTTCGCGGATCTCACAGCGCTGCTCGCCATTTATCGCCCCGGCCCCCTCGGTGCGGGTATGCACGATATGTACGTGGAGCGGAAGCACGGTCGGCAGGAGGTGGTGTATGATCACGACTCCTTGATTCCCATCCTGAAGGAAACGTACGGGGTTATTCTGTATCAGGAACAGGTGATGCGCATCAGCCAAACGCTGTGCAACTTCACCGGTGGCCAGGCGGATATGCTTCG
The DNA here is from genome assembly GCA_033761985.1 of Candidatus Sumerlaeia bacterium. Classification (GTDB taxonomy): domain Bacteria; phylum Sumerlaeota; class Sumerlaeia; order SLMS01; family JAHLLQ01; genus JANRMB01. The sequence goes on from JANRMB010000063.1 coordinate 15,608, forward strand.
CAAGGCAATGGGGAAAAAGAAAAAAGAAGTGATGGATGAGATGGAGGCAAAGTTTGTGGAAGGCGCCGTGGCAACGCATGGTGTGGAGGCGAGCTTGGCGCAAAAAATCTGGAATGATATCGTCACATTCGCCGGGTACGGGTTCAACAAATCGCACTCCGCAGCCTATGCAGTGGTGACGTTTCAAACAGCATACCTTCGAGCCCACTACCCCACGTACTTTATGGGAGCCTTGTTAACCAACGAGATCGATGGCGGAAATACGGACAACATCGCCAAGTATGTAGCCAACGCTACGGAGGTGGGAATTCGGATTAATCCCGTACACATCAACCACTCCACCGATGAGTTCAATCCCGAGGGGGACGCGGTTTGGTACGCGTTGAACGGCGTGAAAACGGTGGGGACGAGTTTCGCCCGTGCCGTGATGAAGGAGCGCTCCGCAAACGGTCCCTTCAAGAGCCTGCAGGACTTCTGCATCCGCATTCCAAAGGAGGAACTCAACTCCCGGATGGTGGAGGCACTGATCAAAACCGGCGCGTTCGACTCGCTGCATAAATCTCGTGAGTCGTTGCTGGCGGTACTTCCGCGAATGATGGAACTCGCCACGGAGCAGCATCGGTTGAACTCGCAAGCCACGGTGGATTTGTTTGCCAGCGACGAGGGGACACAGGACGCGTTGATGCAGAACATCCCGATTCCCAAGGTTCCCCCGATGGAACCGAGAGAGATCGCCGCCTTTGAAAAAGAATTCCTGGGATTCTACTTCACCACACACCCCCTCAAAAAATTTGAACTGGAACTCAAGAGTTTTTCCTCTGTCACCAGTTCGGAATTGGAAACCAAAGCAGAGGGCCTTTCAGAGAAGGACTCCGTCCCCATCCGGATGGTGGGGTATCTAACGGATATGATGTTGAAGACAACGAAGAAGGGAGACGCATGGGCAATTCTTCAGTTGGAGGACTTCCATGGGCGTTTTGAGGTGAAAGCTTGGCCTGATGTCTTCAAGGAGTTCCGAGGCTTTTTGGAACTGGATAAGGTGATTCAAATCGAAGGAGATTTGAGTGTGTGGCAGGAACGACCAAGCTTGACGGCCCGCCGAGTAAAGCCCGTGGAAGAATTGCGAGCGGAAGCATTGGGGATAATGGTTACCTGGGGTGTGAAAGAGCTGAGTCAGCAGGGGATCTTTGAATTGATGGAAACATGTAAGAAGTTTCCGGGAAGCAAACCGGTTCATGTTCGTGTGGAGGATGAACACCATAACACCATAGAATTCCCCGAGTTGAAAGCTGCACGAATTGCCATCGTCCCCGGGGCACTGGAGATTCTTCCGAAACTTCCGGGAACTCCGAGAATTGCTCTTATTCCACCAAAGCGTGGAATGGAACAGCGCCCGAGATGGCGCTCCGGGACGGATTCGTGATCTCCATACCGAGTGATCATTATCCATGCCTCGATGGACTACGAGGATTGGCGATACTGCTCGTGATCTTACTTCACTGGGATCCATTTTCTCACGCTTGGGGAATAAATATCCCCTATTACCTTCGATTTTTTAGAATCGGTT
>JANRMB010000064.1:0-12068 GCA_033761985.1 Candidatus Sumerlaeia bacterium
TGGCCCTCGGTTGGATTTTTGCGAAGGCCGAAGGCGCGGCGCCATCCTGATACGCGTGCGGGAAAGCCTGAAAGGCTTAGTACATTCTTTAGCCCGGGGCATCGCCCCGGGTTTACGGCAAACCAAATGAATCGAACCCTGTAAGGGTTCAACAAGTGCACCCGATTGTGGAATCCTTACAGGATTCGATGGAATTTTTCGGCATCGTTCCCGGGGTGGCGCTTCGCTTACCCCGGGCTAAATGATGTTGTAAGCCTTTCAGGCTTTCCCGCCCGGCATATGAGAATGACGCCGTGCCGTTGGACCTCGGTTGGATTTTCTCGACCGAAGACCTAGACCGATGGCCTATGCTTTTATGACGCCGCGCCCAGTGGCGCTGGTTTACCCCTCACCGGATCGCCAGGCTCCGCCTGGCATTTGCTCACGGTACATATTATGCCAGGGATAGTTTGGCGTTCCAGAAGGTTCCCCCCTCTCTATTCTTGAAGAGGGGGCCGAGGGGGTGTAGTGCCGACGAGGACGTCGGCGCGCCCATCGGCGGGATCGTATGGCCCCAAATTGATTTCTGCTCATTCACACGTTCTGATGAAAATCTAACAAACAAACGAATTGAATCCTTGCCACCACCCCCCATACAAAATGATTACGTCTTGAATTACCTGAGGGAGTTAAATCAGATGTTATTAACGAGAAAATACTCAATTGTGTTGGCGTTGTCCGGATTGCTTGTTTCTGCACCATGTTTGGAAGCCCAGTATTATCCCTATCATGTGGAGGAGCATACTGAAACGAAGGAACTGGCGATTCCACCCGTTGCGGAAGCGCAGGAGCTTCCAATCCGTGATGTGACGATCTTCAAGGACGGGCACGCACTGATTCTTCGGCAGGGCTTAGTAAACTTGGGCGACAACGGTGAAGCGGTTCTTCGAGCTTCGCCTCAACCTGTGCTGGGTACTTTTTGGTCCTGGGTTTCCGGTAAGGGAAATCACCTCAAAGGAGTTCGCGCCCGGCGTGTTGAAGTAAACGCCCTGCGCGAAGCGGAATCCCTTGCCGAACTCCTCAAAGCCAATACGGGCCGCATGGTTGAACTGAGTCTCTCGGAAGATGAAACCCCGCTGTCTGGCGTCCTTAAATCCGTCAACGGCCCCATGGTGATGCTCACGGAGAAATCGGGATCGACAAGACTCGTATTGAGCGAGTTGATCCAACAGGTTCGTTTTCCCGAGTCCGAGGAAGTTTCCCTAAAGGTAGATGGGGCACCGAGTGAAGCGTATCACCTGCAATTGGATGTGGATTCAAAGGCGGATACGGTAGAAGCGGGAGTGGGATATGTGCAGAAGGGCATCCGCTGGATTCCAGGATATCGGATTGAACTGGGTGAGAATAACAAGGCTCGGGTGGAGCTTCAGGGCACCGTTGTAAATGATGTTGATGACTTCTCAAACTCAACGATCCGGTTTGTTGTCGGTGTTCCAAGTCTGCTTTTTCAGGGCCAGTGGGACTCGTTTGCCTTGGATCAAGTGCGCGAGGAAGTTCAGAGCTATTACACCAACCGGCGTGGAAACATCGATATACTTTCTAATCGTATCATGAGCCAGTCGGTTGGTATCTATTCACAGGGTATGGACTCTGGTGAGGAGGAGGAAGTTGGGGAGATGCCTGCCGGTGAAGACTTGGAAGATCTTTACTTCTATACCTTGGAAAACATCTCCATGGTCAAGGGCGAACGCCTCATTGTTCCCATCGGTTCCTTTGATACCACCTATGAGGACGTCTTTACCGTCGATTTGGGAACAGCCCTGCCACAGTCTGTCAGGGCCAGCTATAACATGCCGGATAATGTTACCCGTGAGCTTGAAGAGTCGTATAACAACCCCAAGGTGATCCGGAAAATCCGGATGAAAAATGAAGGCCAAGCACCGCTGACAACGGGGCCTGCGATGGTTTTCAACAACGATCGCTTCATGGCCCAAGGGCTTGTGTTTTATACTCCCTCCGGTGCCACTTGCGATGTCTCGCTCAACCCTGCCATCGATATATCCGTCAAAGTGAATGAAAGTGAAATCAGGAGAACCCATGGGCATACGATTAATGAATCAAGCTACTCGAAATCCTTTATGACGGCCCAAGTGAACCTCACCAACCGCCGAGGATCACCCGTGGAAGTGGAAGTTACCCGATACGTGTTTGGCGAAGTTTCCGAGGCATCCGATGCTGCACAATCCAGCGTTTCACCAGACTTCATTCTTGAAGGTGCCTTGAGGTACTCCCCCTGGTGGTATCGCAATCTTAATCCCGCCACAAAACTCACCTGGGTCATCAAACTGGAACCGGGCGAAACCAAAAGCCTGAATTATGCGTGGAACTTCTATCTGAGGTAAGAGTTATTCTACAGGCTTTAGGGAGTTGCTTGTTCCCGCCAACAACTCCTCCCAGTACTCCACCAAGCGGTCCACCGTCCCTTGAAGGGTAAACTCCCGTTGAACGCGCCCGCGGGCGGCGGCGCCACGGCGGTGGAGTTCCGCTCGGTCTGCTGAGGCTGAGAGTAGAACTTCCGTCACGGCGGCCACGTCGCTCTCGTTCACCAGCCAACCAGTCTCCCCTTCCACGATAATCTCCGGAATGCCCCCGATGCGCGAACCCACCGAGGGGATACCGTAGGCTCCCGCCTCGATGATGGTGCGCCCAAACCCCTCCTCGGTGCTGATGAGGGCGTTCAAATCCATGGCGCGGTACACGGGCTCCAGATTCTTCTGAAACGGAAGCCAGTGAGCGTGGGGGGCCAGATCAGGCTGGGCCAAACGCTCGCGCAGGGCCGCTCCGTACTCGAGGCTCGATTCAAAGGCATCCCCCGCCAACAGCAGTTTGATGCGTGCACCCCGGGCGTTGGCGCGGGCAACGGCTTCGGCCAATACCAGTTGTGCTTTCCGGGGGGAGACAAGCCCCAGAAGACCCACGACGAAATCTTCCGACGACCACCCAAGTTCGCCCCGTAACGACGAGGAGGCCGTGGGTTCTGTGGATCCGAAGGATAGTTCAATCCCGTTGTAGATGACGCGGAGTTGGTGCCCCATGCCCAGCGGCTCAAAGCACGTGCGGATGCTTTCACTCACTGCCACCAGCCCCGCCGCCCGGGGGAGGAGGTAGTTCCGGATTTGCCGGGTGGTGAGAGCGTTACGCAGGTGTACCGTGACGGGGACGCCGGCTGGATTGCGGGAATCCCGAAGCGCACGCCCCAGCCAAAGCCCCTGCGGCGCGGAATGGAACTCATTGCAGTGGATAATCGTGGGAGAGAGAGCCCGCCCCGCACGGCGCAGCGCCGGAAGTTGGAACAGGTGGGTCTGAACGCGCCCCGTTAACTTCCGCCAGGGGAAGTGGGGGATAACCGTAAACGGAACGCCCCGCTCGGTGAGCGTTTCAGTAAAAGGACCGGTACCGGAAGCAATAATATGTGGGAAGTAGTGGGAGGGAAGATGGGAAACCAACGCCAAAAGCGATTGCCGGGCACCGAGCAAACGAACGCTAGGAGTGAGAAAAAGAACGCTTCGCGAGGCGATTTCAGGCGGCATAGGGTGGAATTTCCCCGGATAGATCGGCTTCTGGATGAGGTTTTTTACTGAATTTATTGGAGTTGGTCCATCACTTTGAGAACTGGTGGGAGAGAATCAACCCAGAAATCTCCCGGGTGGGAAATGGTGGATGAAATAGTGAGGTTTGTGGGAAATTCCCGTTGACGTTGTCGGTGCCTTAGCACAAACAGAAGCCATCCTGTGGGAAGTGGTGTGATTTCAGTCAGCCACCGATCAATTTGGTGGGATAATCTCAAGTATTGTGGCAACCGCGATGAAGTACGAGCTGACAGGGCCTCAGGAAGTGAAGGTGGACGAAAAGTCCCGTTTCTGTCTTCCTGCCAAAATGCTCGATATTCTGAAGCGTTATGCTACTCCCGAAGAATTGGCTGAGTCCAAAAATGGGCTTAGCGTGGTTGTAGGTGTAAGCTTGGAAATGCAACCGAGTATTTTCCCGAAAAGCGTTTTCGCCTCCAAAGTAGAGAAGGAAGTGGATGCATACGACCCCAAAGACTTCGAGCTTCAAGAGCTCAAAAATCTTGTGCTGGGATTTGCCGAAGAACAGCAAGTGGATAGTGTAAACCGTGTACGAATTCCCAAGGTAATTGCGAATCACTTCAAGTTGAGCGATACGATTGTGGTCACCAACGCCGGAGATCATTTGCAGATGTTCAACCGTGATGAATTGAGTGGCAAGTTGAGCCGGTTGGAAAAATTGATTCAACGCCATCGTTCAGGGGGGCGCACCACATGATGATGAAGCCCACCGTTTCTGAAACCCACCGCACCCCGCTGGCCTTCCATGAACCCGTCATGGTGGAGGAAGTTCTGGAATCCCTTTCCATTCAACCAGGGAATACCTGTTTCGACGGAACACTGGGGACAGGGGGACACTCCTTGCACATTGCTGAGCAACTCGATAACGAGGGGACACTCGTCGCCGTGGATCGCGATGCCGCGATGCTCGCCATTGCTCGTGAACGGCTTTCCACTGCCATGGGGACACGGCAGAATCCCCCAGCACTGATTCTGGAGCACGCCACCTATGCAGAGGCTCCCGCCGTTTTGCAGCGCCATGGGATTCAAGGAGTGGATGCCCTGCTTCTTGACGTTGGCATTAACAGTTTGCATGTGGATCAGGCGGATCGGGGCTTTTCCTTCTCCAAGGAAGGTCCGCTCGACGGGCGCTTCAACCCCAACGACCCCACTTGCCGCTCCGTGGCTCAGTTGGTGAACGAGAGTGAGGAAGCGCAATTGGCGAATTGGATATATGAATTGTCCGATGAACGCCTTGCCCGGAAAATTGCCAGGGCGATTGTCACCACTCGAGAAAGCAAGCCCTTTGAAACAACCACCGAGTTGGCCGCGTTAGTGTGGAACTGCTACCCCGCAAACAAGCGCTATGACAATATTCACCCCGCCACTCGCACGTTTCAAGCTCTGCGTATTGTGGCCAACAACGAGTTGGAAGAAATGCGACGCGGATTGCGGGCTTGCCTTCAAGTGCTGAATCCGGGGGGGCGCATGACGGTGTTAAGCTTTCAATCCCTGGAAGACCGCATGGTGAAAGAGCTGTTTGATGAACTGGGTTCCCCCAAGCCAGACCCCGGGAATCCCTACTCCGCCACCACACGCGCAGGCCTCAAATATGAAGTGAAATCCCGCGGTGCGCGGAAGCCTTCTGAAGCAGAAATTGCCCGTAATCCCCGTTCCAGAAGCACCCGCCTTCGCACGATTCAACGCCTTGGAGGAAACAGCCCATGCTGATGAAAAAAAAATCCGATCCGTTGATTGTGCGGCGAAGCTCCACCACAAAACCCAAGGGGACAGAGAAGCCCCAAAGCCCCGGAACCCTGAGCATCCCCACGTTGTTGTGCATCATGATGGTGGGTATTGTTTCCATGGCGCTGGGATTGTGGCAGGTGAACCAAAACTTCATGGTGCGCGATTATGAAATGGAAACCGCACGCCTTCAATCCTTGGTGAAAACAAAGAATTATGAATTGCGGAAAACGGATGCAAGTATTGCCGAGTTAACACGTTATGATGATTTACGTGCTGCCGCCACAGGCCCTCTGGGGTTGGTGGATCCACACCCCATGGATGTTTCGGGCTTTGAGGTCTCGGAGAATCGCATGGATGAGTTTGCCACAGCAGAGCAGGATACCGCTTTGCAGTTGAAAAAAGAAGCCCAGGAATATCGGTCTCGGGCAGAAACCACGAAGGGAGGTATTCTTTCCCTGTATTGATTCAACATCCCAACAAAATCCACTGGCGATAACGTTCCCGCTGTTCCTGTTCCCGTTCTTGTTCCAGTTCCCGATTCTGTTGATGTGATGTTTGATGCATCTCCCGCTGGCGAGGTTGAAAAACGCTTCCAAAGAGATGTTGGTAATTCCTTGGCCCTATCGTATTACGCAGCTTGGCGCTTCCCGTCGTTCGATTTTTGGTTTTGGTACCCAACATCTTCCAAGTGTGTTTCACCCACGCATCCCCGGTGGGTTTTGTTGTGATGTTGAATGGCTACAGAATGCATGAAGCTATTTGGATTTTTTTCTTTTCCGCCTAATTTGTACTCCCTTGTAAAAAATTATTACCCTCTACTACGGAATTTACTTGATGTTGTAGTCCCCTGATTTGGACGTTTGGGGTTCACATGCAGTCGAGTCATTGCACCCACTTTTTCCTTTAACTCTTCTCCTTTTCAGGCCCAAAAATGCTTCGCAAACCGCATCAAATCCGGGTATTTCTGCTGAGTTTTGCCATCACGGCAGCCTCCGTGACGGTGATGGCCCGGCTTGCTTACCTGCAGGTGGCGAAGTTTGATTCCTACACGGACAAAGCAAAGCGGTTGCACCATTCCAAAATCATGCTCCAACCCGAACGCGGCGCCATTATGGATCGCAAGGGGACGCTTCTGGCAAACAGCACTCGGGCACTTTCCTTTTTCATCAACCCCTCTGTGGTTCGGGAAAAGGAACTCCCGATTAGCCAGCAGGAATTTGCCCGCCAAATCGCTTTGTACTCCAATTTTACCGCCGAAGAAATTCAAGAAAAGCTTGCCGGAACACGCGTCACCGCCGTGGGGAAACAACTGCCGCCGGAAAGTGCCCAAAAAATTGCTGATTTGTTTGATGAGCTAAACATCAGCAGCCGTGGCTATTGGTTCGATCAGGAAAGCAAGCGTCACTATCTTACGGGTTCCGCCCCCCATATTCTGGGCTTCACCGGCAAGGATGAATACGGCGACAATAAAGGGTTGGCCGGCCTGGAACTCACCTACTCAGAACACATCAGCGGAAGCATGGTGGAAGCACGGATTGCCCGCTCCGGGATGGCGCAGATCATGGAGCCTGTGGGAGAGGAAAAGTTGATTGCTTCCCGTGGTGATACACTCATCACCACGATCGACATCAATATTCAGCAGGAAGCCGAAAAAGCCCTGGAGCGTGCGGTGACGGAGTACAATGCCAACGCCGCCGGTGCCGTGGTGATGGATGTGCAAACCGGGGCCATTCTCGCCATGGCCTCCTGGCCCACGTATGATAACAATAAAGCGGGATTGTTCCCGGGGGAGAATCTTCGGAATCGGATTCTCACCGACCCCTTGGAGACGGGCTCCGTGGTGAAGCTTTTCACCGCGGCCATCGTGCTCGATCAGGGACACCTGAATATCGACACCTTGGTGGATTGCGGCGGGGGAAGTGCATACTTCGGCCGCCGGCGCGTGCAGGATGCTCCCGGCCACCATCAAGGAGTTGTCCCCTTCTACATGGCCATGCGGTACTCCAGCAACGTGGGGATCATCAACGCCGCTCAAAGTTTGGATAACCAAGTATGGTATGATTACCTGAGAGGTTTCACACTGGGTGAGAAAACGGGGATCGATCTTCCAGGCGAGGGGAACGGCATTCTCTATCCCCCCTCGAAATGGACTTCTCTGAGTCGTTCCTCGCTCCCTATGGGCTACGAGTTGGCCCTTACGCCGATGCAGATTGTGGTGGGAATCGGGGCGTTGGTAAACGGCGGAAAAATTCTGGAACCCTATGTGGTGGAAGAACGCCACAGCCCCAACGGAGAAGTGGCTTGGAAACGCGAACCCGTGGTGCGGCGTCAGGTCATCTCCACGCGAACCTCCATGCTAATGCGCGAGCTGATGGAAGACGTGGTGCTCAACGGAACAGGGAAAAGCGCACAGATTCCCGGTTTCCGTGTGGGTGGAAAAACAGGGACCACTCGCAAATCCAACGTGTTTACACACCGTGAGTATATCGCCAGCTTTGGTGGGGCTCTCCCCATCGATCAACCCCGTGTGGCGATTTATTGCTATGTGGACAATCCCACAGGGAAGTATTACGGCGGCTCCGTGGCGGCGCCCATCTTCCAATCCATCGCGCAGGAGTGTGTGCTTCAATTGGGTTTGATTCCCAGCGAGGTGGTGGAACTTCCGAAGGAACGCATCAAGGCAGCGGAGGAAGCCGCGGAAGCCGCCATGCTTCCCGCCGGAGAACAGCCTTTGTTGCGATTTGCTCTGGGCCACTCTCCAGAGACCAAAAACGTTCCGGACTTTACGGGGCTCTCCATGTTGGAGGTGCGCCATGTTTTGGAAGAATCGGATCTCCGCGTTCGATTTGAAGGGAGTGGGTTGGTGGTAAGCCAATCACCCGCTGCCGGTGAGTTGCTCGATCCCCAAGGTGAGTTGAAACTTGTTTTTTCCCAAACCCCTGTACTCAACACCGCCGCCACCGAGTTGGCTGCAGAAAGTGGCACTCCCTGATGTACAAACCCGAATCCATTTTGCTCCGCGATTTGATCACTGCCTCGGGATTGAATCCCTTCACTCTGGTGGGGACGCATCACCAGATGGTGACGGATCTTTCGCTTCAAGGAAACAAGTGTATTGAGGGATCGCTCTTTATCGCGATTGTGGGGACGCATCGTGATGGGCACGAGTATGCGGCACAAGCTGTTGCCAACGGAGCCAAAACACTGTTGGTGCAACGTCGTGTGGAAGCACCGGAATCCGTAACCCAATTGATTGTACCCGATACGCGCAAGGCTCTCGGGCTCTTGGCACATGTTTTCTTCGGCTGCCCCTCGGAAAAATTGACGATCGGTGCAGTGACGGGGACCAACGGCAAAACCTCCACCGCTTGGACGCTGGCTTCCATCTTCCGTGCGGCGGGGCTTCAAGCCGGTCTCATTGGGACGCTCGGCGCCCAGCTCGGCCATGGGGATATCCTTCGCGATACCAACAACACCACTCCCGATGCCCTCGCCCTGCATCGCCTGTTGGCGGAAATGTATCAGGCGGGTGTTCGGGCCGTGGCCATGGAAGCAAGTAGTCATGGGATTGATCAGGAACGCTTGGCGGGAATCCGCATCGATTGCGCCGCCCTTACCAACATTACTCAGGATCATTTGGATTATCACAAAACGTTTGAAAACTACAAGAATGCCAAGAAGCGGTTGTTCTTCGATTGCCTGAAACTCGGTAGCCATCCGGTGGCTGTGTTTAATGTGGACGACCCCAGCGGCGCGGAGTTCTCCCAAGAATACGTGGGAGATCAGCTCCGGTTCTCCTGCATGGATGGAACAGCGGCGGAGGTGCGCTGCACCAACATTCGCCACCAACCCGCGCACACCAGCTTTGATCTGCACATTGGCGCCAAGTCGGCCTCGGTGGTGCTGCCACTGGTCGGTGAATTTACCGTGGCAAACTCAGCGGCAGCCGCCTCCATGGCACACGCCATCGGGGTTCCTCTTCCTTATATAGTACAGGGGATTCAGCAGGTTCTTCCCGTACCCGGGCGGTTTGAAAGTGTGGATGCCGGTCAGGACTTCCGTGTGGTGGTGGATTACGCCCATACCCCCGATGCCCTGGAGAAAACGCTGCGCACCGCACGCCGGTTGTGCACTGGCAAAGTCATTTGCGTGTTCGGTTGTGGCGGGGACAGAGACGCCACCAAGCGCCCCATCATGGGACGGGTGGTGGATCACTATGCGGATCAGATGATCATTACGAGTGACAATCCGCGAAATGAAGATCCCCAAGCCATAGCTCGTGACATTCGTGCCGGAATCTCCCGCCGATCGGCCTTGGAAATTCTGGATCGTGCGCTCGCTATTGAGCGGGCAATCTTCCATGCAAAACCCGGTGATACGGTAGTGATTTGCGGGAAGGGGCATGAAACAACGCAAGAACTCGACAACGGCATTAAGATCGCCTTCGATGACCGCGCCGTGGCGCGCACCATTCTGGAGGAGCTTCTCAAACACAAGGCGGGAAAGCCTGAAATCAACAGCCTCCTGAGTGCAGGAAAGGACGCATCATGATCAACTTAACTGTGGGTGATATACTGGAAGCCACCGGCGGTGTGCTTTTACAAGGTGATTCCGGGATGCGTGTTCATGCATTGAATACTGACTCCCGGGCCATTACCCCGGGTGATGCGTTTGTTGCGCTCTGCGGTGAACGATTTAATGGTCATATGTTCATTCCCCAAGCTCTGGCTCAAGGGGCGAAGGGGCTGGTAGTTTCGGAGCTGGAATTGGCCCCTGTTCTTCAACACAAGGCCGATTGGATTTTGCGCGTTCCCGATACGCTTGTAGCACTTGGAGCGATTGCACGCTGCTGGAAACGGGTACTGAATCCCCGTACCATCGCCATAACGGGCTCCTGCGGAAAAACCACGGTGAAGGAAATGACTGCCCACGTATGCCGGGCGCAGTTTGAAACCCATGCCACACCGGGAAACTTCAACAACGAAATCGGGCTGCCACTGACGCTCTTCCAATTGGAGCAAAAGCATCAGGTGGTGGTTTGCGAAGTGGGAATGAATCACGGCGGCGAACTCACTCGACTGGCCGGTATTTGCGAGCCGCATATTTCCCTGATTACGAACGTGGGGGACGCCCATATTGGAAACTTCGCCAACAAGGAAGCCTTGCGGGCAGCAAAAGCCGAATTGTTTCACGCCTCTCCGCTGAATGCCGTTTTGATTTTGGGGATGGATTGCCCCAGTGCCCGGCACATCGCCGATGAGGATTTGAAAGGCCGCACGCTCCGCACGTTTGGCACCACGGCAGAATGTACGGTGCGCGCAGTGAATTTGCAGAATCTGGGGCCGGAACAAATCGCCTTCAATTTGGAGTACAAAAATCAATCCGTCCCCGTGGCGATGAACGTGTTTGGAATTCACCAAGTACAAAACGCCCTGGCCGCAGCAACAGTAGCGTTGGAATTGGGAATGAAGCTGGAAACAATAGCCGCACAGTTGCAAACGTTCCGAAGCAGCAATCAGCGTTCGGTTTTAAAAGAACTCGCCGGCATTACGTTTGTGGAGGATTACTATAACGCCTCCCCCACGGCCACGGTTCAGGCACTGCGTTCCCTTAAGTATCAATTCCCCAATCAACGGCGTGTGGCGGTGTTGGGGGAGATGGCGGAGCTCGGGAATTACTCCGAAACCATGCACCGCAAAGTGGCGCGGGAGTGTGTGGCTCAACAGATCAGCTTCGTGTTCACAGTAGGAGAAAAGTCTCGCTGGTATCAGGAGGAAATCGCTGTTCTCTCCTCCATTCCCACGCTGCATGCCCGCTGCGTGGAGGATTTGGCAGGTCTGGTGATTCCCTATCTGGAGGAAGGCGATGTGGTCATGATCAAAGGCTCCAGAACAAACAAGCTGGAGATTTTCATGAACGAAATTGAAGCCACACTCGGCGGGAAGGAAACCGCGGTCTAGCGCATTCATGGTTCCCATCATCTCTTCCTGGCTCTTCCCCAACCAACCCAATCTGGCCGAATACATTTCAGTTCGGGCGGCGGGAGCGCTCATCCTCGCGTTTCTGCTCTCGTTGTTTTTTGGGGAACGAACCATCCTGTTCCTTCGCCAACTCAAGGTGGGGCAATTCATCCGGGATAGCCAGGGCGATGGCGCCATCAGCCTGAAGGAGATGCACGCAAAAAAAGCGGGGACACCCACCATGGGGGGCCTGATGATAGCGTTGACGTTTTCCTTGTCGCTTCTGGTGTTTGGCGATTGGAGTCAGCCGGTACTCTTATTGGCTTTTGTGACAACGATTGGTTTCGGTCTCCTCGGATTTGTGGATGACTACCGCAAAGTGGTGAAGAAACAAAGCGAGGGCTTGACGACTAAGGAGAAATTGGCTGGGCAAACGATTCTGGCACTGGCGTTTGGGTTGTTTTGCTTCTTCTCACTGGAAAACTACGCCATCTATAAGGAAGTGGAAGGATTCCAGTTCCACGATGTGGCTCTTCCCTTTGTAAAGACAGCGGTTATTTCCATGGGACCACTCTATGTTTTGTTCTGCTATTTTGTTCTCACGGGCACATCAAATGCCGTGAACTTAACGGATGGGCTGGATGGTTTGGCGAGTGGAGTGGCCATTAGCAGTGCCCTGGCGTTTGCTGTTATTGCCTACTTGGTGGGCCGTGTGGATACCAGCGCCTATCTGCTGATTCCCTATGTCATCGGT
>JANRMB010000065.1:0-4763 GCA_033761985.1 Candidatus Sumerlaeia bacterium
TTCGGCCCCAATCAGGAATGGAAAGCCTTGTACTGGGGTGAGGATGATCTGGGAACGATCATCGCCCACTGCACCAACAATAATTGGTCGCTGATGCACATGGATCTCACCCGATTCAAGGATAGCATCAAGTATGGGGGAGTGGTGGATCGCACGTTGATGGATCATATTCATGCCACATCCGGCCAACATTGAAGCAGGGACGAATGCCGATATCCCCTGATGGTCTCTTCTGATGGACTCCAGAAACAACACAAGTCGTTCCGTTTTCACCTATCGGGTACTTTACGGCGATTGCGATCAAATGGGAATCGTGTATCACCCCAACTACCTCAAGTACTTGGAGATGGGGCGTATCGAGTTTCTCCGTTCACACGGTTATTCCTACGCGGAAATGGAGCGTTCGGGGATTCGGATTCCCGTTCTGAAAATCGGAGTGGAATACAAACAATCCGCACGGTTTGATGACGTGGTGCGGGTGGAGACAATCCTAGAACACATCAATCGGATTCGCTTGGGATTTCGGTATGAGGTTTGGTGTTCAGAGCGCAGTTGCTTGCTTGCCGTGGGGCATTCCGAGCACGCCTTTACCAACGGAGAGAATCGCCCCCAACGTGTGTCGGATGATTTTGTTCAGGCGCTGAAACAAGGGATTGTTCAGTAAACAAATCGACCCGGGGGGAGCATGATTCCCCAGTTATCCACATCGCGCCGGCGTTGGTCGTGGGAATGGACGTGAAAACTATATACTTCTAAATGGGAATCGAAGAACCGGTTCGGCTGTGTGGGATCGCTCAGGGCGATGCTGACTTTAAATCGCCCGGTGGAAGGTGCAAAGTTTTCCAGTGTCCCCGTGACACGCAACACCCCTGAAGGGTTTGTGATGGTGGTCCCCTGTTGCTCCGTCCCCAGAATGGCAACGGGGAGATCCTCAAATCCGGAGAATCCCATCAGTACTTCGAGATGAGGAATGGGACGGAGTATTTCCACGTCCACCTGTACTTTTAGCGTCCCCCCGGTTTCATAATTGAGGGTGGGTGTCCCTGTTTGATTGAGGAATTGGACGTTGAGAATGCGAGCATCCGTGAACGCCGAACGCACCCCTACAACGGAGGTCGCCATTACATAGGTTCTGCGTTTTTCCTCGAGGTCTATAGTGGAACCATCCAGCCCCGTCCCTGTTTGTTGAGCCGGTGACGATGTTTCTTCAAAATAACTCTGCAAGTAATGGGGAACCACTTCCCCCACAGAACCCAGTTCACGGATGGAACCGGATTCCAACCATAATACACGATCGGCGATCAGACCCACTTGATCCATCTGATGGCTGACAAAAAGAATCGAGCGACCTTCCTCTTTGAGCTGCATGAGCTTGAGCAGGCAACGGGAACGGAAGCTGTGATCCCCCACAGCTAAAACTTCATCAATAATCAGGATATCCCCCTGTTGCTGCATGGCGAGAGCGAAGGCCAACCTCATGCGCATGCCGCTGGAATAGCGTTTGATCGGCATGTGAATGAACTCCTGCAGTTCGCTGAAACTGAGAATTTCATCCAGCATGGAGCATGTTTGTTCGTGAGTGAATCCCAGGACAGAATTCTGCAGAAAGATATTTTCCATGCCCGTCAACTCAGGGTGGAACGCGGCTCCCAGTTCGAGTAATGCCACCACTCTACCGTTTACTTGAGCAACCCCGGAGGTAATGGGGGACACCCCGGAAATCACCCGCAGCAGGGTGGATTTTCCGGAACCGTTTCGCCCGATGAGCGCAATACTCTCGCCACGGTTCAATTCAAACGTGACGTTATTCAGAGCTCTGAAATGGCTCTTCTCCCCTTGATGAAATATCCCCTTAAGCGCCATTTCCTTGATGGATTTTGCACCACCCAAGTGGATGGGAAACTCCTTCACCAAGTGGCGACACTCAATCACCGGAAAGGGGGACACAGGAGTTTCACTCATGAATACAGAGCAGATTCCAAAGCCAAAAAATCTTCCAAGCCCAGTGTCTCGGGTCGGGCTTGTTCACTGATCCCCACCTTTTCCAGTGCTGCAACAATGGCATCCTTCGGCAACGATAATCCCCCCAACAGCAGGGCGTTGACCAATGTTCTGCGGCGATGCTGAAACACACCACTCACCAGAGCGTGAACCCGTGTGCGGTGTTCCGCATCACGAAAGGGGACAGAGGATTTGGGAATGAGTTGCAGCAGCGCGGATTGAACACGAGGCGGAGGGATGAATTCCTGGGGGCCAATTTTCTTGAGGATTTGGGAATCATACTCATAGGCAAGTTTGTAGGTGAGGGCTGTGGCGCGCCGTGTTCCGGGTCCGGCAGTGATGCGCTCCGCCACCTCCAGTTGAATGACAAGGGCGATCTGTTCCCAAGGGAGGTTGCTCTCCATCAGCTTGAACAGTACCGGGGCGGTAATCTGATACGGTAGATTGCTGATGAACGTAATCGGGCAATCCCGGGGAACAATCTCCTGCAAATCCAACGTCAGGAAATCAGCGTACTCTACATGGATGTTCGGAAGCTTCCCTTGAAGCTGCTCGTGCCAGGGGCGGAAGGATTCATCCATCTCCACGGAATAGACTTGGCCCGAGCGTTGAGCAAGGGCGGCGGTTAGGTTTCCAAGCCCCGTCCCCACTTCCAACACCCAATGCTTCGGGGTGGGTTTGCCTGCTTCGGCAATTTGCTCGCACACAGCATAATTGTGCATAAAGTGCTGACTCTTGTGAGGCGAGAGTCGCACGTTGAGGAGCTTGAGGAGATCGGGGATTTTCGGAAATTTGAAGGCGGGGGAAGACATGGGAAAGGACAATAGGGTTCAACGATGGAGCTGATTCAACCGTGGCCCCAACTGCAGGGCAAGCCGCAACGCAGCCAGCATGCTTTGATGACGGGCTATTCCTTTGCCCGCCAAGTTGTAGGCCGTGCCATGGTCGGGGCTTGTGCGAACGAATGGAAGCCCCAACGTGGTGTTGACCGCTTCATCGAAGGCGTGGGTTTTGAGCGCCGCAAGCCCCTGATCATGGTACAGGGCAAGCACGGCATCCAGTTCACCCTCCAAGGCCGAAAGAAACGCCGTATCCCCGGGGAGTGGCCCCTTCAGGGTTACACCCGGTTCACTGTATTGTTTAATTGCTGGAGTGATAACACGTGCTTCCTCATCGCCGAAAAGCCCGTCCTCGCTGGCGTGGGGATTCAACCCGCACACGCCGATCACCGGTTCTTTTTTTCCGAGAGCTTTGGAAAGGGAGGAGAGATGTGCGAGCCGATGGTGAAGAAGAGGAATCTGAATCAGATCGGGGACGGCCCGCAGGGCGACGTGTACGGTGGCAAGGGCGATGGTAAGCCCTCCGCCATGAAACGCCATCGTGGGGTTCGGTGTGTTTGTGAGTTCGCCGAGCAATTCCGTCTGCCCCGGGTAGTGATAACCAGCAAGATGCAGAGAAGTTTTGGAAAGCGGCGCGGTGATGAGTGCAATCCCCTCACCGGCAAGTAGTTTACTCACACTTCGGGCAATACACTCATAGGCGATTCGCCCCTGCTCGGCAGTGTTTTGCCCCAACACTACCTCTTCGGTTGTCTCCACCTCCAACCACTCCAGACGATCCTCGAGGAGCGTAAAGGATTCGGTCAAATGAGGATGATGCAAAAGGAGGGACGCAGCATGAAAATCCCAATGCCTACGCGGCCCCACCAATACCCATTTTACGGAATCCGTCTCGGGAAGGGATGCCAACTCCAACAGGGATTTGATTACCACCTCGGCCCCGATGCCGCCGGAATCACCCAGAGTGATGTAGAAACGATTCATGCAAATTCCCTGTGTGTGGTCACGGTGCTTCCAAAAAGGCGATGGCGCCCTTCTGCTTGCCCGTTGGTGCGGGTTATGCACTCAGTAAATCCAGACAAAACCTTCCCCAGCCGAGGTTGGCAATCAATATGAACGATGAAGTCCGTGCTCCCCAAGCGATGCTCACCCCAGAGCAATGGCACCTTCTGCGTGAGACCTTGGAATCCCTGTTTCTCCAGATGCAGGATCAGCAGCGATACAAGTTGGTCCGTATGGCCCACCGAGTAAGACCCGACCTCTCCGAAGACGATTTAAGAGATCCCCATAGCTTCCCTGAAGTAACCCAGCGATTTGACTACGCATTTGAAGACGGGATTCTGGCGGGTATCATTAGTGCCCAAACGGCAGCACTCGCCGAGCTACGAGCCATGGCGGAAAACGAGGATTATGTGCCGCGGCGCCCGGCACTGGAACCCAAGGAATCTTGATTCGTTTCGATTAAACTGCAGCGAGGCCCTTGTTGATCAACTGAAGAGTTTTGCGCAGCTTCTTGCGTTTGGACTCATTCACGTTTTCCATCAACGCGTTCATGCGGTCCATGTAGCTGGGAAGAATCTCTGCAATCAATTTGCTCCCAGGGGGAGTGATTTGTACGACCGTTGCACGGCGGTCGGCAGAGGATGTTGTCTTGGTGGCCAGTCCATCGCGAACGAGTTTATCCACGACCACAGTCATCGTGGGGGCGCTGACGCCGGTTTCATCGGCGAGAAAGCTGGACTTGGTTCCTTCCGGATAACGCGAGAGGAGAACCAGGGTAAGGAAGCGACGGCAGGAAAGATCGTAGGCGGCGAGAAAATTCTCCAGCCGGGTTTGCATGTCAGAGGCGACTCGCAACAACTCCATGGCGCTTTCCATGGCACTGGTATCACAGTCGGCCCCTTCGGCATCCTGAAGGTCGGA
>JANRMB010000066.1:0-7579 GCA_033761985.1 Candidatus Sumerlaeia bacterium
ATAACTCCCCCCATCGTGGATTGGGATTTTCTGAAACGCCATAGAACACCGTTTCAACAAAAGGTGCTTCAGGCTTGTTATGAAATTCCCAAGGGCCGTGTGGAGACGTATGGCTCCCTGGCAACGCGTTGCGGCGTTCCCGGTGCAGCCCGGGCAGCCGGTTCTGTGATGGCTACCAACCCCGTTCCCCTGCTGATTCCCTGTCACCGCGTTGTGCGGCAGGGTGGCGAAGTGGGGCAATACGGTGGTGGTGCCGGAATGAAAACCTGGCTTCTGCAGTGTGAATCAGCGCTTCTTACAGCCTGAATCCCCACGTTTCTCAACTCACACTTTTCCACTATTTTTCAAGAGTGCATTTCCCATGTTCAAGTCTCTCATGAAAGCCTTTTTTGGCGATAAACAAACCCGTGATATGAAGACAATTATGCCGTTGGTGGAAGAAATCAACGTCATCGCCAAGGAATACGAGCAGCTCACTGATGAGCAGCTTCAAAACAAAACCAACGAATTCCGCCGTCTTCTCGGCGTGGCCCCCCGCATCTTCCGCAGCGGTACCGGCAATACCTACATCATGACGGAGATGGCGGAAAACCACCTCTGCAATCACCCCGACGTAGCCCGTGTTTCCATCGTGAGCGAACGCCGGGATTTCCACATCGGCGCTCTCCACTTCTTTGTGATTACCAAAGAGGGAATCGCCCCTTCGGAAGACCTCGCTCTTCAACTCAAGGGCGGCATGGCTCGCCTCAATGAGGATCACCTCCCCAAAACCATCACCTTTGTGGATTCTTTCCCCAAAACCGCCGACGGGAAAAAAATCGACTACAATACCCTCCACCGCATTGTGGAAGAACGCGCCGCCAAGGCCGATGCCAACGGGGAACTTCCCTTCTGGAGTTCCGCCAAAATGGACGAACTTGTGGAGGCCCTTCCCAAGCAGGAATTGAGCGGCGTCTCGCTTGATGACCTCCTTCCCGAGGCGTTTGCTGCCGTGAAGGAAACCTGCCGCCGCCATGTGGGGAAAAAGTGGGTCGCCGCTGGGGGGGAAATTGAGTGGAACATTGTTCCGTTCGACGTTCAGCTTGCGGGTGGGATTTCCCTTCACCGCGGTAACATCTCCGAGATGGCCACCGGCGAAGGGAAAACACTCGTTGCTATCTTCCCCACGTACCTCAACGCGCTCATGGCCAACGGTGTGCACGTGGTAACGGTGAACGATTATCTGGCCAAACGCGATAGCGAGTGGATGACCCCCATCTTCCAATCCCTCGGCCTGAGCGTGGGGTGTATCGATAAATCCAAGCCCAGCTCTCCGGAGCGCCGCCTGGCCTACCGCACGGACATCACCTACGGCACAAACAACGAATTCGGTTTCGATTACCTGCGCGACAACATGGTTCAATCCCGTTCCCAGCTTGTGCAGCGCGATCACTACTACGCCATCGTGGACGAAGTGGACTCTGTGCTGATCGACGAAGCGCGGACGCCGCTGATCATCGCCGGCCCCGTGGATCGTTCCAACAAGCAGTACGAAGTTCTCGTCCCCATGATCCGCGAACTCGTCAACAAGCAACAAATCCTGGTGAGCAAGCTCGTCAAGGAAGCCACCGATCTCCTCGCGCAGGATCCCAAAAGCTGGGAAGCGGGCACCAAGCTGCTCATGTGCGAGAAGGGGATGCCCAAACACGTTCGCTACATGAAGCTCCGTGAAGATCCCCAGAACCAAAAGCTCATGCGCAAGGTGGAAGCCGAGCTCATGATGAACAAGCAAATGCGCGAACTGGAAGAGGAGCTCTACTTCGTTCTGGAAGAGAAGAACCACCAGATCGACCTTACGGAAAAAGGCCGTGTGGCACTCAACCCGAACGACCCCAGCTACTTTATTCTTCCCGACTTGGCCCGCGAGCTTTCCGCTCTGGAACCCGCCGAAGGAGAAGAGTACACCCCCGAAGAACGCCAACTGCTTGACCAGAAAAAACTCGAACTCCGTGAAGCCTACGAAAACAAAGCCGAGCAACTTCACTCCATCAGCCAACTCCTCAGCGCCTTCGTGATGAAGCAGCGAGACGTGGAGTATGTGGTGGAAGATGGTAAAGTCGTCATCGTGGATGAAAATACCGGCCGTAAAATGCCCGGTCGCCGCTGGAGCGATGGTCTGCACGGCGCCGTGGAAGCCAAGGAAGGGCTCAAGATTGAAAAAGAGACCCAGACCATGGCGAGCATCACCATCCAGAACTACTTCCGTCTCTACAAAAAACTCTCCGGCATGACCGGTACCGCGGAGACCGAAGCAAGCGAATTCATGCACACCTACAAAATGGATGTGATCGTGATTCCGCAAAACCAAAAGCTTCAACGGAAGGATTTGGATGATATCCTCTTCAAAACAGAGCGGGAAAAATACGCAGCCATTCTGGAGGAAATCGAACGCATCCACAAACTCGGGAAACCGATCCTCGTGGGAACCACCTCCGTTGCCGCCAGCGAGAAAATCTCCCGCCTTCTGCGCACCAAGAAACTTGAGCACAACGTTCTGAACGCCAAAAACCACGCGCAGGAAGCGGAAATCGTTTCCAAGGCCGGCCAACCCGGTGCCATCACCATCGCCACCAACATGGCGGGTCGGGGGACGGACATCAAACTCGCCCCCGGTGTGAAGGATCCCGTGAAGGACGAAGAAGGGAACGAGTGGCCCGGTGGGTTGCAGATCATCGGTACAGAACGCCATGAAAGCCGCCGCATCGATCGCCAGCTTCGTGGTCGTGCCGGACGCCAGGGCGACCCCGGAACCAGCCGTTTCTTCGTCTCCTTGGAGGATAACCTCATGCGCTACTTCGGCAACGAACGCATGGCCGATTGGATGAGCCGCATGGGATTCAAGGAAGGTGAACCCCTCACTCACCCCTGGATGACCAAATCCATCGAGACTGCCCAGAAACGCGTGGAAAGCGTCAATCAGGAGCGCCGCAAACGCACGCTTCAGTATGACGACGTCATGAACAAACAACGCGAAACCATCTATGGTCTTCGCCGTGATTTGCTGATGGAAGACGACCTTCGTGATGTGATGCTCAACATCTTTGCCGACGCCATCGATAACGAGTTCACCTCCACCTACGGCGAACCCAACCGCATCAACGATTGGGATTTGGAGGGCTTTGCCGATTGGCTGGTGCGTGTCACCTTCAACAGCAATGCCTCGAGCATCAAAACGGAAACTTTCTCCGATTACGAAGCGCTCATGGAACGCGCCATGCAGTTTGTGGTGGATGCCTACGATGAGAAGCAGGAGTACCTCGGCGAGGCGATGATCAACAACCTGGCCCGCTACATCGCTCTCAACACGCTGGACAACGAATGGCAGGATCACCTCCTTGCCATCGATTCCCTGCGCGAGGGCATCGGTCTTCGCGGTTACGCCCAAAAAGAACCGCTCGTGGAGTTCACCCATGATGCCACGGCGATGTTCACCGAGCTGATGCTTGTGATTCACAAAGAGGTGATGGATCGATTCTTCCGCGCCCAAATTGTGAACAAGGAAGAACAGGAACGCCGCGAACGTTTGGCAGCCCAACTTCGCGCCAGCCACCCCAACGCCGATGGGGAAGTGGAGGACGCCAACGATCCCCAGAAGAAAGGGGCACTCTCCAAACGCCCCCTCGCCCCGCATAAATCCGTGCGCGAAAAACAGGAGGCGGGTGTCGGCAGCGAGTAACCCCTAACCTTCTACCACAACCTCCACCTCTTCCCGGCATTTGTACGAACAGAATGCCGGGATTTTTTTCTCCTATATCGCCAATTAATGTCATGATGCGGTGTATTCAAGTTTACACCTAAACGAGAATAGCAATGCAACTCTCGCAAAGTCGCCGAGATGCAAAGTTAATCAGCCTCGCAGAGCAGCAGATTACGCGGAGTGATAAACTGTGATAATGCCTGAAAGGCATAAACATCATGTAGCCCGGGGTAAGCGAAGCGCCACCCCGGGTATTCGAAAAACCAATAAGAAGAACCCTGTAAGAGGTTCCACATGAGAAGAACCCTCAGATCAAACAAAGGATTTTTGAGTTACGTGTAATATCCAATACGGGCTCCGCCTCCCTCACCCTCGCAGCTTTTGCTTCGCGGCTTCCAGTTCCTTGTCTCTTGGGGAGTTGTTCAACGGAGCTTGAAAGAACGTGCAGTTCTCGCAGGTGCGTTCATTCCAGGCGCAGCAATCCTGAAAGATTTTGTACAACGCCTGCTGCTTGAGTTCGCTTTTGCAAAAGCTTTTTTCCAATCCCGAATCTGCAAACAGGCGTTTGATCATCATCTTGGTCACCGCGTTTTCCCCCAATGCCGGAAACACCAGCAGCACCTCCCAACAGCGATTTTCCCGCGTCGCGTTTTTCTCTTGCCGAGCCTTCAAAATCAGAAGGGGCAGGATGGTGTTGAAGATCAGTACCCTTGCCGCTGGTTGACCCAATAGCGCCTGCGGTGAGACCGGTTTCCCGCCAAATCCGTAGTGCGTGGTAAAGTAGTGTCCCCCGCCCGTCACCATCAGCACGTCATCAAACAACTTGAAAAAACCACTCCACTCGCGGGCATTTCCTGTTACGGGTGCCATGTCCACCAACTGCTCCAACGCCCCAAACAGCCCCTGCGTCGATTCCAGCAATCGTTCCATCAGCAACACGGAAGCCGCGAACCGCCGAGCCGGAAACCCCTGGGGGCGCATCCCCGCAAACCACCGTTTGGTTGGTGGAATCAGGCGATCGCTGAAGTAGGGCCGGAAGCGAACCCAGTAATTCCAGAGTCGTTCTTGATAGCGCGAATCCTCTCCTCCGTCCCCCACGCCTTCCTCTGTCCCCAAGGGGAGTTTGGCCTCTTTGGGATTCGGTAGAAGGTTGGCCGTCCCCATCAAAATCGCCAGCATCACATCCGCCCAGTCCCCGGGAGAGACCTCTGAGGCGAAGTCCAACAACTCCGCCAACGGGGCGCGCTTACTCAACAAAAAGTAACACGTTTTGTTGCTCTTATAGCCCATCCCCGTGAGCAACGCCTGATAGAAAACCTGATCCAGCGAGGCGTGGGCAGCTTGCGCCCGGAAGCGATCAATCTTGTCCTCCAGGCGGGCCTTCCCTGCAGTGAGCAGAAAATCCTGCAGCTTTTGTTGCGGAATGGTGGAAAGCGTTCGGTGACAGAGGCCCGTATCAGCGGGGGAACCAAAGGGATAGTCGTCGGGGTTTACCGTCCGAAGAATGGTTTCCAAGTCCGGTTGCAACACCGGCTCCAGAATCAATCGCTCCAGTCGTTCACCGTTTTGCTTTTGATCGTAAGGGCGGTCGTCTGTGGCGGAAAAGCATACGTGCAGCACCACACGGTTGTACTCAAAATCCGTCTGGTGTTGGTGGTGTTCCCACTCCCGCGTGGTGACATGAATTTCCACATCGCCGAAAACTTCGCGCCCGGCAATACGCAGGCGGGCTTCCAAAAAATCCGGTCCGCGTCCCGTGTTCCAACGTCCCGGTTCCAGCACTTCCAGAACCTTGCCACTCGCGGTGCGCAGGTTGGCGGCATCCAGCAACTGGTCATGCCAAATGGCCTGAACCAGACGCTCCTCCATGGAATCCGCCGGATCTCCGTCCCCGTTCGATTCCTGCACGGAAAGCACTTCCTGCCGAACCAAGTCCCCAAGCCTCTCCATCGCTTGGGCCCAACGTTCCAATCGTGATTTGGCGGAAGGGGGGACGGGGATGATGTTGCTCATCGTTGCCGATACTCCTCCGTCCCCTTATGATGAATTTATTTAGTCACCCGGATGACTTCGTCCACGGTGGTAAGTTGTTGCCGCAACAGAAGGTTCGCTTCCTCCCGCAGGGTGCGCATGCCGTTGGTGATGGCCAGTTCGCGGAGTTCCACCGTACTAAACTCGCCGCGTTGCAGGAAGCTGCGAATCTCGGCGTTCGGCGCCAGCATTTCGAAGATACCCGTCCGCCCAAAGTACCCGGTCGTCAGGCAGTTGGGGCATCCCTTGCCAATGACGGGAGTGATTTTATCCAATTCTTCCTTGGCGATGTTCAGCCCTTCGCGCTGGGCATCCGTCATCTTCGTTTCCTTCTTGCACTGTGGGCATACGAGGCGGATCAAGCGTTGCGCCATGACGAGGGACAACGCATCGGCGAATTGCCGAGGGCTGATTTTCAAATCATACAACCGCGTGATAGAAGAAGCCGCATCAATCGTGTGCAGGGTGGAGAGAACCAAGTGACCTGTTTGCGCCGCGTTGACCGCTATCTCAGCGGTTTCCTGATCCCGGATTTCCCCCACCATGATGACGTCAGGGTCCTGACGCAGGATGCTCCGCAACCCCGAGGCGAACGTCAGCCCCGCAGTGGGATTCACCTGAATCTGATTGATGCCCCCGATGCGGAATTCAATGGGATCCTCGATGGAGATGATATTCTTATCCCCACGCGTAAGGCGTTGCAGGGCGATGTACAGAGAAGTGGTTTTTCCGGAGCCTGTTGGGCCGGTGACCAACACCAACCCGTGCGGTTCTTCAATCACCTGCTCGAACAACTCGCGGGCAGATTTCGTCAGGCCCAAGTTTTTGGTGCTCATGGCCAGCGCGCGAGAATCCAACAGACGCAGTGTGGCGGTTTCCCCCACTTGCGAGGGCGAGGTTGCCAAGCGTAAATCCAGCATGTGGCCATCAACTTCCAACTGAAGCGAGCCGTCCTGTGGTTTGCGTTTCTCGGAGATATCGAGGTTGGAGTTAACCTTGAGTGCCGAAACAATCGCAGGACCCAGCTGCGACGGGAACCGGATCATTTCCATCATCACGCCATCCACCCGTTGGCGAATCACCACGCCTTGCTGGCTTGGCTCCACGTGAATGTCTGAGGCCCGGCAGCGCGAGGCGTGGATGATCATCCCCGCCACAAGCCGCTGCATCCCATCGCGCCGCACAAAATTTTGAATTGATTCAATTCCATCGTTCACCCGGGAAGCATCGTTGCTCAACGCCTCGGAAAGCATCTTCAGGTAATCGAGCATTGTGTGAACGGGTTTCACTTCACCTCCGCAACTGGGGCAGAACTCAAACCGCAAACCTTTGTACAGGGTGGGATCATCCAGTGCACTTCCGCAATGGGGGCACGGATGCTTCGCCTTCACTTTTTTCTCCGGGCGGCTTTTGCTCAGCACAGAATCCCCCGCATATCCCACCAGCGCAAAAACACCGAAAAGCTTCAGCCACTTGCTCCACTGGTCGGCACGGATATCCAAATTGTTTCGGCGCCAGCGGAAAACCAACCACGGTAAAAACCAGTAAACCAAAATGAAGATGAGCGCATAACCCCCAAAACGAATCGCCGTTCCGGTGCTGGGGTTGGCCATCAACTCGTTGAAGTTTTCCTGCAGCCCGGCGCCACGACCTTCCCCAAGCAGGGATACGAACATCCCTTCCACTGGAGTGGGGGAGGGCTCCGGAGTGGGAGTCGGGGGAACAGGCGTCGGGACGGGGGTGACGATCACCACTGGAGTGGGAGCCGTCAAGATTTGCAACTGTTGATTTACGCGGGGCAGCTTTTCATCC
>JANRMB010000067.1:0-16711 GCA_033761985.1 Candidatus Sumerlaeia bacterium
GGAGTTTGGGAGAACAACGCCTCCAGCATCGGGCGAAAGTGCGCCGCGCTGTTGTAGGTGACGGTGATGATGGAGAAAATCGGCGGCTTCGGCATACGGGGGTAATCTCTCGCAAAGGCAGGAAGACGCAAAGGGATTTGGGTGATTCAAGATATGGAGCCGAGACTCTGGAATAAATGGAATCCCCTACTCTGATCACAGAAACAACCGTTTTGGATCAGAAAGGCGAGTTATGAGAGATGAGATTCCCAAAATTAGCAGTGTTGGGGGATCTCATCTGCTCTGAAGAAATGACATTAATCCTTCAAGACTTACCGGCCCACTCGTTCCAGCAGGGGGCCCATTTTGGCGTGGGCGGAGAGCAGTAGTTCCTCGGTTTGGTCCCAGCTAATACAGGCATCGGTAATAGAAACACCGTACTGGAGGCTTGCCTTGGTGGTGAGCTTCTGGTTGCCGGCGTTGATGTTGCTTTCCAGCATGGCGCCGTGAACCATTTCGTTCCCTCCGGCAACCTGATCCACCACGTAATCCCATACGGCACGTTGGCGGTTGTGGTCTTTTTCGGAGTTCCCGTGGCTGCAGTCCACCACCAACCCGGTGGGGAGCTTGCTCTTCTTCAGCAGCTCGCTTGCCTCGGCTATGGAGTCGTAATCGTAGTTGGGTTTATTGCGGCCACCGCGAAGGATGAGGTGGGTGCCGTCGTTCCCGCGGGTTTCCACGATGGAGGTTTGGCCATCGTAATCAATGCCCAGAAAACTGTGGGCGGAACGGGCGGAGGTCATGGCGTCCACGGCGATTTGAATGCTGCCATCTGTGGCGTTTTT
Source organism: Candidatus Sumerlaeia bacterium (assembly GCA_033761985.1). Lineage (GTDB taxonomy): Bacteria > Sumerlaeota > Sumerlaeia > SLMS01 > JAHLLQ01 > JANRMB01. The sequence continues at coordinate 825 of JANRMB010000067.1, forward strand.
GAATCCCACGGGCATGGAGAGACCGCTCGCCATTTGGCGGTGGGTTTGGGATTCGGTGGTGCGTGCACCGATGGAGGACCAGCTGATCAAGTCGCTGATATACTGCGGGGTGATGGGGTCGAGCATTTCGGTTCCGGTGGGGAGGCCGAGCTCGTTGATGTGGAGAAGGATGCGGCGGGCGAGGCGAAGGCCGGCTTCTATGTCGAACCGGTCGTCGAGAGTGGGGTCGTAGATGAGGCCCTTCCAACCAACGGTGGTGCGGGGTTTTTCAAAATACACACGCATGATGACGCAGACGCGGTCGGAGATTTTTTGGGAGAGCTTGGCAAGGCGGGCAGCGTAGTCGTAGGCAACGTCCACATCGTGAATCGAACAAGGGCCAACAACAGCGAGAAGCCGGCGGTCCTGTAGGGCGAGGATGTTTTTGATTTCCTGCCGCGCTTTGACGACGGTGGCGAGAGCCTTTTCCGTGGCGGGGATTTCACCGCGAACCACGCGGGGGGAGCTGAGGGGAGTTGTTTTCACGACGTTGAGGTTCTGGGTATTCATCGGGGGTGGCCTTTGGGAAAAGGGCGGTGCTGGTGCTGCCTGCAAGGGAAAGGGGAATCCTTCACCAAGGAAGGAAGCATCTAGGGGGAGGGAGGTTGCGATGTCAAACAGGACATTCTCAATGGGAGGGTCCGTTTTCCTGATTTCGGTGTTGCTGGTGGTCTCCTCCAGCGAGATTAGCCGAATATTCTCCCGGTGATTCCCGTTGCGTGCCTCAACCTGTTCCCGGAACCTGTAGGAAGAGATCAGGGGTTCTCCGCCGTTCATCATGAATCGACCCATTCCCATCCCACCGGGCCCCGGCCAGGAAAGCGTTTGGAATTATCCCCGCCCACCCAGGGCGGAGCCCACCCCCAAGGAAGTGATCGTCACGCTGGGGGGTGAGGTCATCTGCAAAACAACCGAGGCGGTGCGTGTGTTGGAAACATCCCACCCGCCGGTGTATTATCTTCCGCTGAAGGATTTCCGCCACGGCGCTCTGCGGCCCATCGCCGGAGCAAAAAGCTTCTGCGAGTGGAAGGGTGTGGCCCGGTACTTCGATGTGGTTGGTGGGGGTCAGATTCGCCCCAAAGCCGGCTGGAGTTACCCGGAGCCCAGCACACCGGAGATGGAATTGATCCGTGGCTGCGTCGCCCTTTACGCCCGGCTGATGGACTCGTGTACGGTAAACGGCGAACTCGTGATTCCCCAGCCCGGGGGATTCTATGGCGGCTGGATCACCTCGGACGTGGTGGGCCCTTTCAAGGGTGAACCGGGGACGGAGTTCTGGTGATGACCCCTCAACCGATGATTGAGTTGCAGGATCTCGGCAAATCCTGGGACGGCGGAAAAACCCACACCATTCGCCACATGAACCTGAGCATCGCCACGGGCGAGGTGATTGCCATTCTGGGGGAAAGTGGCTGCGGAAAAACCACCACGCTGAAGATGATCAATCGGCTCATTGAACCCACGGAAGGGCGTGTGCTCATCGGCGGGGAAAACGTGTTGGAACAGGATGCCGTGGAATTGCGGCGGCGAGTGGGGTTTGTGTTTCAGCACTTCGGGTTGTTCCCTCATCTAACGATTGCTGAGAACATGGATTTGGTACTGGAAATTCGGGGGCAGAAACGCGGCGCAAACCATTCCCGGATTGAATCCGCCCTGGCCCGCGTGAAGCTTGACCCCGCCCAGTTTGCGCGCCGCTACCCGCATGAACTTTCCGGCGGGCAGAAGCAACGCGTGGGCTTTGCCCGCGCCCTTTTGGTGGAGCCCCGGGTGCTGCTGATGGATGAACCCTTCGGCGCACTGGACCCCACCACCCGCGATGGCTTGCAGCAGGAGCTTCTGCAAATTCAAAAAGAGATGAATCTAACGTGTGTGATTGTAACCCATGACATGGCTGAAGCGCTGATTGTGGCCGACCGGATCGCCATTATGGATGCCGGAAAGATTGTGGCGTTGCAGACACCGGTGGAGTTGCTTCGCCAACAGGATCACCCCGCCGTGGCACGGTACCTTCAGGCGCCGTTGCAACAGGCCCGGTTGGTTCAGGAACTTCTGCAGAAGGCGGAGGGCTGAATCACCCATGCTGGAACAACTTCTGGAAAATCTGGGGTTCATTGGCGATTGCCTGACGGGGCATCTGATCCTCTCCATCAGTGCGATTCTCACCGGGGTTCTTCTCAGCGTGCCGCTGGGGATTTACGCCGCGCGGAACAAACGCGCCGGAGGAATGATTCTCGGGGTCGCCAGTGTGCTTCAAACCATCCCCGGTATTGCCCTTTTGGCCATCATGGTGCCATTGCTCAACCAGATCGGCTTTCTTCCCGTCTTCATCGCGCTCTGTATTTACAGTCTTCTTCCCATTCTGCGCAACACGGTAGTGGGGTTGAATGAACTCGATGGCTCCCTGGTGGAGGCCGCCCGGGGCATCGGGCTGACCCCCCGGCAAACGTTGCTGCGGGTGGAACTCCCCATCGCGCTCCCCACCATTGTGGCGGGGATTCGTACTTCGGCCATTTGGGTCATCGGTACCGCCACGCTTTCCACGCCTGTGGGCTACACCTCGCTCGGGAACCTCATCTTCAGCGGACTTCAAACACGGAACACGGCGGCCATTCTGCTCGGTTGCCTGTTGGCCGGGGTGTTGGCCATCAGCGTGGACATGCTGATGAAGCTGGCGGAAAACGGCCTTCGCCAACGGCAAAAAGGCCGTGTGGTGGCCGCGCTGGCGGGGTTGGTGCTGCTCTTTGGTTTAGGGTTCACCCCGGCGTTGCTGCGGGAAAGCAACGGCGGAGACAAACGCCCCGTGGTGGTGGTCGGCGCCAAAGCCGACGTGGAGCAATTCATCCTGGCGCGCGTGCTGAACCTGCACCTCGCCCAGGCGGGCTTCCGCGTGGTGGAGAAAACCAACCTGGGGAGCACCCTCCTCACCGATGCCCTGCGCACCGGCGAAGTGGACGTCGCAATCGATTACAGCGGAACCCTCTGGGCCGTGGAGTTTGCCCGCACAGACAATCCCGGGCGCGAGGAAATGCTCGCCGAACTCACCACCCTACTGGAATCCAAGGGAGACATGCATCTGGTGGCGCCACTTGGATTTGAAAACGCCTACGCCATCGCTGTGCGCCGGGAATTCGCCGAACAGCACAACCTGAAAACCATCGAGGATCTCGCTGCGCTCCCCGCCCCCGTAAGCATCGCCGGCGACTACGAAATCTTCCGCCGAACCGAATGGCTGGAAGTAAATGCCGCCTACAACCTGCAAAACCTTGCCACCCGTGAGATGGACGCCGCCCTCATGTACGACGCCATTTCCCAGGGGACCGTTGATGCTATCGTGGCCTACAGCACCAACGGGCGCATCGTGGCCCGTGATCTGGTGCTCCTCGCCGACCCCGCAGAGGTCTTCCCTCCCTACGACGCCCTGATCATCGTCTCCCAGAAATCCCGTCACAAGGAAGCACTGATGCCTCACCTGAAGGCGCTTGAAGGAATCATCACCCAAGAGCGGATGCTGAAAACCAACGCCTTGGTGGACGTGGAACGGCAAAGCGTGGCGAAAGCCGCCAAGGAACTCTTCCGGGAAATTTCCACATCACCTTCGGCTCCATAAGGGCGTTGATTTGAGTTGATTAGAATCTTTGTGCATCCGGGTGATTTTTTGCTTTACAGGGAATCAGATGTGTAGAGTGTTTCCCATGTTCGCTAGGAAATAGGAACGTTCTTACACAAATCCTCGGCGAATGCAACACCCCAGCGGAGCACACTCCTCACGATGATTTCCCACGGCACACAAGGCATCGCCCCCGGTGAACGGATCAAGACCGGTGTCCTCTTTACCCTCGGTTGCCGTGGGGCCGTTTTCACCAAAATTGGGGTGGTAAATGATGACGATACCAACAGCCAACCCCCTGCCCAGCGATCGGGCTTTATGCTCCCCTTTCAGCGGCTCTACAACAAAACGCAACCGCTGGTTCGTGCTGTAGCCGCCCACCAAAAAGGCAAGCTCGACCGCGCTCGCCAACTGCTTTGGCACATCACCCACGCCGATGAAAAGTTCTTCCTCGCCATCATCGATTACCAAAGCCGCCAACCAGAGGATGCCCTTCGCCATTTGGAGGACGCCCTGACAGAACCCGACCAAATTGGCCGCTACTTCCACGATTACGAAATCCCCGTCTCCATCGGTATTCAACTCGGGCTCGCCTCCAACAAATCCTTCGGTCCTGAATACCGCACATACTTGATCATCTACGCCGAACTCTGCTTGGAGATTGGCCAACCGGGTCGGGCGTATGGGGCGCTCAAAACCTATATCAACACCCACCCCACAGATTTGGAATTGAAGCTCTACATCGCCCGCTTCTTTCTGGATACCATGGACAAATCAGACGACAACGCCCGCTACATTGTGGGCCTTACGGACAAGCTCCCCCGCCGCAACGATATGGATGGCGAACTGCATCTCATCCGCGCCAAGGCGCTGCTCCGGCTGAACTTCACCTTCGCCGCACAGGAATCGCTTCAACAAGTTATCGATCAACATTACATGCCCGCCGACGTGTTGGTGAAAGAAGGCTACTACCAACTGCACACGGTGTATGAACTTCAGGGGCGCCCACGGGAAGCAATCAAACAACTGCGTCAAGTTTACGAGCGCGATCGCGGGTACCGCGATGTGGCGGAAAGGATGCAACGGCTTCTTTCAGCCACCAGCTAAACATTTTCTTCTCTCTCTGAATCGCTGCGGGGCCGGAGCCATCCGAAAGGGTACTCCGGCCCCGCAGTTTTTAGACGAAAACTTTACAGAATCCGCATAAAAGTTGAGAGCTCAAGTTCTGAAGAAATCCCCCTGTTTCTCTTCAGAAGTAGTATATAAATGACTGAATGGCATAAACATTCTATAGTCCGGGGTAAGTGAAGCAACACTACGGAGAGATGATCAGGAAAATCAAATCAACACTTAAGTTCTTTCAACTATCTGGATTGAATTTAGTGAATTACAGATGAATACAAATGAAGTATCTTCCCAATACAGCGATTCATCGAAGAGTTACGGAGTAGAAGTTTCCTGTTGATCTGATGTAATTGCTTCCGATTCAGGATTCAATTTCGCCCCGCACGAGGGGCAAAATTTGGCCTCCAGATTATGGGCTGCACCGCATGCCGAACAGATTTCGGTGGGAAGAATATTTTCAAAAACAGGCGAATTAACAAAGAAACCGTAAACCTTCCAGTCGTCATTTTGTTTGATCAAGGTAATCCGGATTGTCCCATCGCCCTTTTCAAAGGTTGCATTATATACGGCATCAACTGAGTTGATTCCATTATTAAATTTAAAGTTGAATGACTTCACATTCTTCGATTTGAGTGGACCCAATTTCTCAGACAATGTTGTTTGAAGTGCCTCGTATTGTTCGGCGGTGGAATTACTTCTGAACTCGTTGCTCAATAGGGTGTTGTAGGTATCATCCTTTACGCCATCATTGATGGCCTCGAACATGAGGTCGATTTTGGGCGAAACAATCGTGTCGGCTTGTTTGTAACCACCAATAAAAAGTGCGGCTATTCCAATAACTCCCAGTACCAAGAGCACTGAAACAAATAGTATCACCCCAACGATGATTAATTTCGTTTTTGTAGTCATTTCTTCCCATCCTCCGGTGTGGTTACAACATTCGGAATTGTTTTCCTCGGTTCTTTGTGAACACGACTCCAACCGATTGCTGTCGAGTTGAATTCCAAACAAGTATTTGAATACTGATGTTGTAGTGAATTGTTGCGATAATCAGCGTGGACTCGGCAAGGGAGTTCTTCATTTTTGGGGGTGGATTTATCTGTTGCCCGGCTTTATCCTTTTGCATCGTACAACGCCATTTCCCCGGTTCTGGCACAACCTTTTCATGAGCAACTCTGATGTTTCTCTTCTGGTTATCACTGTTTTTTACCTCCCTGCTGTACCTGTTTCTGTTATGGCACGAGCTTGGGATTTGGCTTTGGCAAAGTGGTTTCGGCATTCTTTTTCTCCTCCTGCTGGGGCTGGCGGCGTTTCAGCTTCAGAAAACGTTCGGTCTTTTCATTCATGTGCGGCAGTTGGGTTGGGGAATCAGTTTGCCAGTGTATTTGTTTCACTTGGATGAGTTGGGGCTGAAGGAGGCGCGGCTGATTCCCCGGCGCGAGGAGTTTGAGCTCACCCCCTCCTTCAATCCAGATGCCACCGAGCTGGACAATCTGCGCGAGGCGTTGTTGCTGGCCCGTGGTTGGGACGAGGAAACCCGCCTTTGGCGCGAGATGGTTCTCCTCTATACGCCCCTGATTCCGCAAACCATCGACATGGTGCTGGAATTGTTGCGGGCCGAGGGTTTTTTGGCGATCATCGATTCCCCCACCACGGAGAGCACCTACGGCGGGGCGATTCTCAGCGGCAACATTCTGATTCCCAAGGCCCAAAAAGAAGAAGCGGTGGAGTTTCTATCCCACTACTTTGAGAATAATCCCAAGGAGTTGGAGAGAATCCACCGCTGAAGGTTATGGAATTTACGAGCCTTATTGCAATGCGGCGATTTGATCTTTCGGAAGGGGATCGGGGATTTGCGGCGCGGGGATTACCGGGGCAAAAGCGAGATCCTGGGTTCCTTCAATAATCAGCGGTGTTCCCACCAATACCAGATCGAAGAGTTCCTCCACATCCTCACGGCTCATGCCGATGCAACCATTGCTGGCGTAGGCGCCGAGAGTTTCCTCATGAAGGGTGCCGTGGATGCCGAGAATATCGCCCTCGAACGCCATCCAGCGGGTGCCGAGTTCGTTGTTGGGGTCACCGGGGTGGTACACACGGCCATCACCGGGGCGCCAGGTGGGGTTTTGTTTTTTGTTCAGTACTTTGTAGGTTCCAGCGGGGGTGGTGCCCGCCACGCGCCCGGTGCGCACGGTGTAGCTTTTCACAAACTCGCCGTTGTTTTTCAGAATCAGCTCATTGCGGGAAACGTTGCAGTGCAGCGAGAAATCGGTGTTGGGGATGCGCAGCGATTGCCCCACGCGGAGCTTCGCGGCATCCGTCAGGTTGTTGACCTTCAGCAGCAGCTCGCTGGTAATCTGGTGGTCGCGGGCGATTTTCCAAATGGAGTCGCCACTCTTCACCGCATAGGTGGTTTCTCCAGCAGAACCGTTGAGGATGGCGGCAAGGTTGAGATCACCCACTTCGCGGCGAACGGCTTGCGCCACCGAGGCTTCCAGTGAGGTATCGCTGAGCAGGGCATTCATGCGGCGTTTTCCGGCTTCCACATCGCCGATTTTGAGTTCGTGGCGGGCAAGTGCCAGTTGAAGGCGTGGAGCCTGGGAGTGCCCGGGGTATTTGCGAACGAAGTCATCCACAGCGGGGATGAGCGTGGGTTTGGCAAAACCGGAGATCTGAATTTCCGCGGAGAGCGCCATGGCTTCGGCGTCCTGGGCGAAGGGGCTGGTGGGGTAGGTGGTGGTGAAAAGCGTGGCGGCTTCCAGCAGCTTCTCAGTGTTGCGGAGTTGGTCGTAGGACTTCACGCGGATTTCCAGCGCCTTCTCCTCCGGGAGAGTGCCGGGTTTCAGGAACGTTTGATACGTGTCCAGAGCGGCGAGCGCCTTGGTGGGGTTGTTTTCCGCATGGGCTGCGAGGGCTTCCTCCCAGGCAGCGGTTTGCTGTTTGCTGGGACCGGAGTTTCCGTTAAGGAAAAAGCTTACGGAGCCCACCAGCACGGCGGCCATAAGGACGCCTGCGCCAATCATCAGCCAGGGCTTCCAGGTGTTGCGTTGTTGGTAGTAGTAACTCATGGGCGGGCAACCTTTCGGGGGAGAGAAGGGGATTCAGCAGAAATGCTGCGAGAGAAGGGGGAAACGAAGGGGGGCGGGGGAGTGGAAACCTCCGCGCCAACGCACGCGAATGAAGCCGAAAACGGGGCGCCGAACACCGTCAAGAAAAACACGAAAACAGGTGAATGAATCGTTCGCCTACGAAGTGTTGGTGATAAAATACCCCCGCCGTTTGATTCAAAAGAATCCTTATTCTGCTTTACAAGCCTCTCTCCATTTCAAATCATCAAGCGCTTACCTAACGCAGGTGGGAAGGATTACGTATGAAAAACTGTACAAAATCAGGGTGTAAAGCCTTGAAAACACTCGCTTTGGCCACAACGCTGGCCTCTGCCTCCATTGCCTCGGCGCAGAACACCGGCCCCCAGGTTACGTTCCACTGGCACATGCACCAGCCGATTTATTGGAACGATCAAAAGTCCCCCCAGGAGGATCGCTACGAGTACGCGTGGGAATCGATTCAGGCGAAGCGTGCGGGGCGGGTGAACCCCCTCAACGATTTGGATGAAATCTTCGGCAAGGCCGACCGCGTGGGGGCTTATCAACGCGTCATGCGCGATAGCCTCGCCAACATCGGCGGTCAGGCGCCCAACTCCGGAGCCGCCACCAGCTACTCCGGCGCCCTGATGGAAAACGTCCGCAGTCTTGGCAACGCCAACCAGTTCGGCTACAGCCCCCAATGGAAGAGCGGCATTCAGGAAGCCAACAACTGGACGACGAGTACCGGCGCCAAGCGCCTGGAGATTACCCAGTTCTCCTTCCACCACGCATTGCTCGCCCTCCTCAATGAGGAAACAGTGAAGATGGAACTCCTGCTGCAGCAGGAAATTGTGAAGCAGGAATTCGGCGCCGGAGCAATCTCCAAGGGGGTCTTCCCCACGGAGATGTGCTTCTCCACGCGGTTGATTCCCGTCTTCAAGGAAGTCGGCATCGAGTGGTCCATCGTCCCCGGGGAACACATTGCCCGCGCCTGCCCGGACTTTCCGGTGATCTTCGGCGGTGGTGGCATCAACAACGATCCACCGAACAAAGCCGATCAAATCAACCCCCCCGGTGAAGACTTCATCATCGTCCCCATCGACCGTGGGAACTCCCCCATCAACGCCAACCCCCTGAGCTATCAACCCGCCTACGTTCAATATGTGGACCCCGAAACCGGGGAGATCGATAAGATCATCGCCGTCCCCGCAGACAACGCCCAAGGCTGGCGCGATGGCTTCTCGTGCCTATCGGCGGGGAGCTTCCTCCCCCGGCTTCAGGCGCGCAATAATCCCGCGCAACCCTCCCTGGTGCTGCTCTCCCACGATGGCGACAACGCCTTCGGCGGCGGGAACTCCTATTACTTTGAATGCGTCCCCGGCATGGCCAGCTCCGTGGCGTCCAACGGCGGCGCCATGACCACCATTCAGCATTACCTGAATCAGTTCCCCCCCAACCCAAACAAGGTTATCCACGTCACCGACGGCGGTTGGCCCTATGCCGATTCCGACTTCGGTAGCCATAGCTACATCAACTGGAACTACCCGCTCATCGATGCTCAGGGGAACATCGACCCCGTGAACGGCTGGCATGAGAAACCCCGCGACATGGCGATTTTCGCCGCCACGCTCAACCGCGTTCTCACCGCGCAGCAAATCAGCGGGCATACCCCCGTGATGGCCAAAATTCTCAACCCCGATGCCAACACCCACCCCGTGGACCGTGCATGGCATTACCACCTGGGCTCGCTGGATTCCGGTAACGTGTACTTCGGCCCCGCGCTCGATCTGGAAGTGAAGGCCACCATCGGCGCCAACGAGGCGGTGCAACACACCGACCCCATCATCAACGCCAACCTGAACGCTGATCAAACACCCCCCACCATCTGGCTTCCCCAGCGCCACCCCTACAACCCCGGTGGAACCAACTTCGGCGTGCAGTACCGCTATCGCCAATTCATCGATGACGGCGACTTCCACATCTGGACGTTCATCGCCGACGTCAACCCCACCACCGCCGTGCTCAAGTACCGCATCGATGCCGACGGCACCAATCCACTCAACTCCATTCAGAATGAGACCTTCGCCGGCGGCGCGGAAGTCGGCGATTGGATCGAACTCCCCATGGCCAGCCGAGCCTTCCCCAAGGACAACGTCTTCAACTTTGGCGGCATCGATTTCTTCGAGCTTCCTACCCACATTTCCGATCACTACTCCGTGGAAGTGGTGGGCCTTCGTGAAGTGCTCATCGATTACTACATCGAGGCCGTGGACTCCCGAGGCAACGTGGCGAAGTCACCGATTCAACACGTTTGGATTGGGGACGGACAAGGCTCCACGGATCCCGGTGGCGGTGGCGGCAACAACCGTGTCACCATTTCCCCCGATCCCCTGGTGCGCGGAGAAGTCGCCACCATCACCTACAACCCCACCGGTGGACCGCTCGCCAACGCCACACAACTCTACCTTCACTGGGGCAAAAACAACTGGCTCGCCAGCAGCATCCCCAGCCCACGCCCGGCGCTCAGCCGTGTGGATGCAAGCTCCCCCTGGACGATTAACATCAACATCCCCGGCGATGCGGAAAGCATTCAATTCGTCTTCACCACCGAAGCCCTCGGCGGCGCCGGCCAATGGGATAACAACAACGGTCAGGATTGGCGCTACACCCCCACCGGTGATTTGGTCACCGATCCCGAAGACCCCGATCCCACCGTCAACCCCTGGGTGATGGACGGCACGGTGGACACCAACGCCTTCACCTGTGTTCTTCCGGGCGGCTTGACCGTCGGCGAACGCAACGGCTGGGTGTATGTCTCGGCGCCGTTGGTAAACAACCAGGACCTCTTCATTTACCTGATGGACAACCCCGAACCCGGCTCTGCGGTCAACTGGGCCAAAGCAGGGACGGTGGGAAGCTACGACTACTTCCTTGCCTCCGAATCCAGCAACGCCTTTACCGGTTGGTTCAACAACACCGGTGGAGCGGCGCTCCCGGCACTGCCCGATTCCTATGTGCAATTCAAAGGGAACAGCATTCTGGAAGGGGCCTTCCGCCGGAACGTGATCACCAACGGCGGCAGCATTTATGTGGCCGCTGGCTACTACGGTAACAACGACGGCGGAACACTGCAGAGCCAAATCCCCACGGGAAACGGCAACGGAAACATCGAGCCAGCAGAACACGCCTTCTGGCCCGCAGGTTCCCTCCCCTGCGGCGACCTCCCCGATCCCGTTGTCTCCGGGTTCAGGGTTCAGTGACACAGATCAGATAAAGCAAAAAGGCCAACAACGTCGTGGTGATATTGTTGGCCTTTACGTTTAAGGAAACATTCAGGGTCTTCGATTACACCGGAGCGGCGCCGCGCAGTTTGGCGCCGTTCTTTTTCTCCAGTTGGGCCACAATCGCTTCCATGGCGGCATTGACCTGATCGTCCTTCAGCGTGGCCTCGGGATTGGGGTCGCGGAAGGAGAGCGAGAAGGCCAACGACTTCGTCCCTGCGGGGATTTTGTCGCCCACGTACACGTCGAACACGTCGAGGGATTCCAGCAGGTTCCCCGCGGCGGATTTGATGGTGCGTTCCAATTGTTGGGCGGTGGTTTCCGGAGCCACAACAACCGCGAGGTCGCGCTTGCTTGCCGGGGTGCGGGGGAGTTCCTTGTACTGCGGTGTTTCCGGGGTGGTGAGGACGCTGCTGTCCAAGGGGCATTCCAGCAGGAAGACTCGTTTCTTCAAGTCCAGCTTGCGGGCAAAGGTGGGGTGAAGCTCGCCGAACCACAGCAACCGCTCGCCTTTGCGGAGCAAGGCGGCGGCGCGGCCGGGGTGGTAGTAGGGGTGATCCGTCAGCGGCTCAATCACCGTTTTGGTAAGGCCCAGCGTTTCCACCAGTGCCTCGGCCACGGCCTTGATGTCGTAGAAATCATAGGGGCGGGGAGTGGTGTGCCAGTTGCCGGACTTCATGCCGGAAAGCGCCACACAAAGCGTTGTGCGTTCCACGGTGTGCTGCTCCAGAGAGCGATCCGCGGGGCGATCGAAGGGTTCCGCGTACTTCCATTCGTAGGTGCGCCCGATTTCGAAGAGGCGGATGTCCTGCGCGCTTTGGTTCAGGTTGAGCGCCACGGATTGCAGAATGGAGGAAACGAGCGAGCGCCGCATCACCGATTGCTCGGAGACGAGCGGGTTCAGCACTTTGATCTCCCGACCGTCCTCGGTGAAGCCGGCGGCGCGGTTGTCCTCGGCGCCCACGAAGCTGAAGTTTACGGCTTGATGGAAGCCCTGGGCCACCAGTTCATCCTCCAGCGCAATTTGCAGGCGTTGCAGGGGGAGCAGCACCTCGGCGCGGTTCTTCATGGGGGGAACGGTGGTGGGGATTTTCTCGTAGCCGTGAATGCGCGCCACTTCCTCCGCCAAATCCGCCGGGCCATGAACATCGGGCCGGTGCGTGGGGGCGAGAACGGTCATCGTCCCCTCGGTGGAGGCGTTGGTGATTTCAAAGCCAAGCTTGGTGAGAATATCGGAGACTTCGCGCCCGGTGAGTTTCAGCCCCAGAAGCGTGTTCAGCTTGGCAAGGGAAAGAACGATGGGCTCGCGTTTGGGGAGCGTGGAAACCACATCCACATGGCCTTTATAGACTTCCCCTTCGCCGAGTTCGGCGATGAGTTGAGCGGCGCGGTGCAGCGCAGTGAGAAGTTTTTCGTAATCCGTGCCGCGTTCAAACCGGTAACTGGCGTCGGTGGATTTTTGCAAACGCTTGGCGGTTTTGCGGATGGTGCTCGGGTGGAAGTAGGCGGATTCCAACAATACCGTGGTGGTGGTCTCGGTGATTTCCGAGTTGGCGCCCCCCATGATACCCGCCAGGGCAATGGCTTTGGCTTCGTCAGCAATCACGAGATCCGTGGCGAGAAGCTCCACCTTGGAACCATCCAGCAGGTCGATTGTTTCCCCGGCTTTGGCATTACGAACAATCACCTGATTGCTGGCGAGTTTCGCCAAATCGAACGCGTGGAGCGGATGACCAAACTCCAGCAGAACGTAATTCGTAATGTCCACAATGTTGTTGATGGGGCGCAGACCAGCGCTTTCCAACCGGCGGCGCAGCCACAGTGGGCTTTGCTTCACCTTGACGTTGCGGATCACGCGGGCGGCGTAGCGGGGGCAATCGGCTTTGGCTTCCACGGTGACGCGGGCCTGAGTCTCCACGCGTTCGGCGAGTTCCGCGAACTTGATTTCCGGAAGCGTGAGTTTCCCTTTCACCTTCACCGCCAAGTCGCGGGCCAGACCCACAAGACTCAATGCGTCGGGGCGGTTGGGGGTGATTTTGATTTCAATCAGCGAATCGAAGGGTTGGCCCACGGGAGCGTCTTCCGCTTGAATCCAAATGCCGGAGTGGTCGTCCCCAAGGCCGAGTTCCTTGGCGGAACACATCATCCCCTGGCTATCCACCCCACGGATTTTGGTGGGCTTTAGCTTGAATCCCCCGGGGAGCACGGCGTCCACCAAAGCAAGGGGCACACGCTGCCCCACAGCGATGTTCTGGGCCCCGCACACAATTTGGTACGGCTCGGGTTTGTCGCCCTTCACTTTGCAGAGCGAAAGCGTATCGGCGTCAGGGTGCTTTTGCAGTTCCAGAATTTCCCCAAATATCACGCGACCGCTTCCCATGCCGAGATCCACTTCCTGCTCCACCTCGTGACCGCAGAGGGTGATGGCCTCCACCAGTTCCCGGTAGCTAAGTTCTGTGCTGAGGTATTCTTGTAGCCAACGCCAGTTGAAGCGCATGTGAGTCTGGTTCCTTGAATGGGGGGTAATGAAAGAGTAGAGTAAAGTGGAAGGGAGGAGTGGGAATCACTCCTCCACGGTGTTGCGTTTTTCCGTACCGAAGACCGCCCGCATGGCGCGTTTGGACTCGTTCAATTTTTCTTGTTTCATGCCTTGGTCATCCATCTCGAACACGGTGTCTTCCGTCATTTCGATGGGTTTATTTTCAGCAGCTTGCTGTTGAAGGGTTTTCGCGGGTGCGGAAGAGGACTCGCTAGTGTTGGTGTCACCTTCCTCAATCAACTCGAAGACACCAACATCGGAGTCGTTCTCTTCAAAATCGGAACCACCTTTGGCCTCAGCCTGAATCCGTGCGGCATTCTTTTCATACGTTTCCACGTACTTTTGAACCTCGGCTTTGGGGGCTGTTAGAAAGCGGAACGCCGCCCCGCCCACCAGAATCAAGTCCACAATAACCAGAAGAATACAGGCCCACTTCAACATGATGAGGACTCCTTAGAATTGGCTCAGGAAACGTTGGTCGTTTTCATACAAAAGCCGGATGTTCGTAATACCGAACTTGAGCATGGCAAGCCGGTCCAAACCAAGCCCAAAGGCGAAGCCGGTGTATTTTTCGGGGTCGATATTGCAGTTACGCAGCACGTTGGGGTGAATCATGCCGCAGCCGAGAACCTCCAACCAACCCCCGCCGGTGAAATCGCATTCAATATCCACCTCGGCGCTGGGCTCGGTGAACGGGAAGAAGGAAGGGCGGAACCGAACCTTGGTGCTCTCTCCGAAGAGGTTCACCAGGAACTCCTGAAGCGTTCCCTTCAGGTGCGCCATGCTGATGTTTTCCCCCACCAGGAAGCCCTCCATTTGGTGGAACATCGGGGAGTGCGTGGAGTCGGAATCGCAACGGTACACTTTGCCGGAGTGAATAACGGCAATCGGGGGCTCGGCGTTCATCAACGCCCGAATCTGGTTGCCGGAAGTATGGGTGCGCAGCACGTGGCCGCGTTCGGTGAAGAACGTGTCCTGCATGTCCCGGGCGGGGTGATCGGGAAGGAAGTTGAGGGCATCAAAGTTCACCCAGGGGGCCTCAATCTCGGGGGATTCCGTCACGCGGAAACCCATGCTTCGGAAGATGGCCTCAATTTGCCGTTTGGTTTGGGTGATGGGGTGGTAATGGCCACGAGCCAACGGCGAGGCGGGGAGTGTAACATCCACCCGCTCGGATTTGAGTCGTTCCTGGATTTGCTCCAGTTCCAGCGCTTCGCGGCGTTCCTGCTCGGCGGTGGTGAGCGCGGTTTTCACCTCATTGAGGGACTTGCCGGCGAGCGGTTTTTCCTCGTTGGAGAGCAACCCGAAGTCGCGGTTGATCCGGGAGAGTTCGCCCTTTTTCCCGAGATAGGCGATCTTGAGTTCCTCCAAAGCCGCCAGCGATGGGGCCGCTTGAAGCTCGGAAAGCGCCTTGGCAAACAAGGCGGAAAGATCTCCCAAAATGCGCTGAAGCTCCGGCGATCCGGAGGGGGATTCCACAAGGGGCGTATCGGAGGAAGACGTGGTCATGATGGGCGTGCGGCTTTCTTTATGAGTATTCCCTGATGGGCAACTCGGGGGGAAAAGCCTCACGTTGCCGGTGAGAGCACGTCAAAGGGAATTCAACCCACAACCACAGGAGTTGGCTCCCAAACGCGCCGAACCCCGTCTGCAGAATTACCCTCGCCTTTGCACCCCGGGCTCCCGTAGCGTTCGCCATTCGTTTTGCTTCAGGTGCTTGCGGCGTGTCTGATCTTTTTCTCACCACGATGGATTATCTCGGCGTGGCGGTGTTCGCCCTGAGTGGCGGGCTTGTGGGCCAGGAAAAAAAGATGGACGTGCTCGGCTTTGCGTTTCTCGGCTGTTTGGCGGGAATCGGCGGCGGAACCATCCGGGATTTGCTACTCGATCGGCCGGTGTTCTGGCTTTCTGATCCCTGGGTTATCGTTACAGCGGCAAGCGTTTCAGTGATGCTCTTCTTCTTTCACGGCCTTACCTCGGCGGCTCGCTCCCGGGCCATCAAGTGGCTCGATGCGCTGGGCCTTGCGGGCTACTGCGTGCTGGGGGCCTCCATCGCCTCGGGGATGGGGCAATCGGGAATCGGGTGCATCATGGCGGGGTTCTTCACCGCCGTGGGCGGCGGACTGTTGAGGGACATCGTGGCCGGGCGGCCTCCCTACATCCTTACCGGGGGGGAATTCTACGGTGGAGCGGCCATTTTTGGCGCCACC